>JAEUVO010000056.1 GCA_016786885.1 Chitinophagaceae bacterium
TCATAGTTCCAAATTGTGTGTACTTTAAGGTATGGTCATAGCTTTAAAGCCATGTGTCATTCATGTGAAATTGGAAATAATAAAGGATTATTGGGAAAATGAGAGGCGTCTCAGGGATACGATTCAGAGGTGAAGTTTTCGACGAACAAGGTTAGAAAATCAAATATAATCTTTTATTCCAATATTCCTAGGCTGACAACAACCGTATTTTCCCTATATGGCAGCACTCTTTTTAAAGCTTTAACAGCCAAACCCGTTGTCAGTGCTTATTTTTGCAGGAATCCATCGCATTATCAAATGAAGAAAATATTTTTTTTGGCCACTCTTTTTTCGCTGATGGCCTGTAAAAATGAAGATAAGCCTGTTGATACCCCGCCTGCCAATGCCCCGAAAAGTATGAGCTATTCTATCGTCGGCACTTATCCGCATGACACATCTTCATACACACAAGGTTTACTAATCTATAATGGCGAATTGTATGAGGGAACCGGGTTGGAAAAAAAATCAAAACTTATGAAGGTTGACCTGAAAACCGGCAAGGCAATTAAAAGTATTTCTCTTAGTGATGAATACTTTGGTGAAGGCGTTACTATTCTGAATGATACCGTTTATCAGCTTACATACAAAAACAAAAAAGTATTTGTCTATACACTAAGCGATTTCAAAAAGATAAAAGAGTTTACAGTTGATTTTGAGGGATGGGGTCTTACTAACGATGGGAAAAATCTTATTGTCAGTACTGGAAGTGGCGATTTATTCTTTTACGATCCCTCAACTTTCAAACTTATCAAAACACAAACCGTTACAGAAGCCGGTAGTCCTACTTTCAATTTAAATGAGCTGGAGTATATTGAAGGTTTTGTATATGCGAATCAATACACCTATCCGTATATCTTTAAGATCAACCCTTCTACAGGTGAAATTGTAGCAAAAGCTGATCTTACACAAATGTGGCAAAGGGCGAAGGCCATAGATCCAAATGCAGAAGTGCCAAATGGTATTGCCTATGACTCAGCTACTAAAAAGATCTATATAACCGGGAAATGGTGGCCGGAATTATATGAGGTGCAGTTTGGCCAATAATTATTTGCCAATAACATAGATCACCGAGCTGCATTTCTTCACATCACCCAATGCCTTACTGTTTGAACGAAGCCCATTGAAAAAGGCAGTAATGAGATTTGTTTTCCCGCTTTTGTATTTACTGCTCAGCATAGAAACATAAAAACTATCATACCACATAGGCTTTTGCAGCAATAACTTCATACCCTGTTTTTCTACCAGCACTTTCATCGATTGTGGGGAGAAATGATATAAGTGACGGGGCACATCATAAGCCGCCCAGTATTCTTCATAAATTGAAGCATCCTTCGATGTATAATTAGGAACGGCAATAAATAACTTCCCTTCCCTCTTTAATAAGGTTTTCAGCTTTGCCAGATATCCCTGCAAGTCATGCACATGCTCCAGTACATGCCAGAAAGTGATTGCGTCAAAGCTATTATCAGGTAACTGGTAGAATTGACTGGTATCGGAAAGTTGAATGCTAAAGGATTCCTTCGCCACTTTCCTGGCATCTTCATCTGGTTCCAGCCCGGTTACGTCCCAGCCATTTCGTTTCATTTCGCTGGCAAAGGCGCCTGTTCCGCTACCTACATCCAGTAGTTTCCCGTTTTTAACTCCGGTTACCTTTTCAACCAGTCGTCTTTTTTGTTTCAGCGTTCTTTTTCGTACAGACTGATAAAGTCCATTGATCAACCCTTTCGAAGTATTCGTATGCGAAATATAATTTTCTGACTTATAATAGGGAGAAATAGATGCCGCATCCGGTACATCTTGTGTAAAACGTAGTGTACACTGATTACACTCTAACACAGCAAATTTTTCACCGCTTACAGTATGATCTTTTGCAGATAAAACAGGTTTCAATTCGGCCGATCCGCAAACCGGGCAGTGGGTATAATGTATCAGCTCTTTCATGGTAGAAAGCAGCAAAGTAAAACCAAAATGATTAAATGAAAATGAAAACCTGTTACAGTACTTTGTACGTTGCTGCCGGCACCTCCACCGGAACTAATTTCTTACTATTAGAGGTGGAAGACATGCTAATTCCATTCTCAGAAAAATACCAGCCGATAAACATAACAGAAAGAAGAGCTACAATTAATGCATAGGCCCACCAATAAGATTTCTTCGTTTCGGTGTGGCTTAACAGTTCGGTCATCTCGACAGAGGTCTTTTCATCCTCTCCCACCCTTACCATGTGTTCTGCTTTCTCCCTCATCACTTTTTCTGCGGCAACCGGTGATTCTAAAGATCTTTTTTCCTGAGGAATAAACTTAATATCACCACCTAATCCCTTGCTCAGTTGCCCAACTCCCTTCCAGTTTACAATATCACCACCTGATAGCTGCCTCTTTAAATCAAAAGCAAAATCATTGTACCGGATTACCGCATCCCTGTCAGATACCTGCAAAGCAGCACCAAGCCAAATAAAGAAATTCTTTGAAGGTGAGTTGCCGACAGGTTGTAATGAAACTCCATAAACAGGTGGTTCTATTTTCCTTTCAGGAAAATTAACAGCAGCGGGTTTCCTTTCTAATAAAAAAGTACCGATACCCGGAACAGGTAGTTGTTTATGCTGAATGAGAAATTGATACAATTCTGCGTACATCATCAGTTCTTTTGATCGAACGAAAATACGACTCCGCCGACAAAGTTAAACCCATAAACAGGATATTGATTCCAGCGCTGGTATTCTTTGTTGAAAAGATTATTGAACTGTGTCCACAGATTTATATTCTTAGTGATCTTGAATTCAAGCCCGGCATTGAGATCAAATGCGCCATCCAGTTTAGCCGGCGTATTATCACTTTTCAGGTATTGTGATCCGCTCCAGGCAAACAAATCAGTTTTCAGCCACAGATCCTTTATGATTTGTAACCGCAAATTTGTTTTTAACTCTAATGGTATCATACCCCAGGCTTTTGCCTGTGATTGAAATCCGGAATATTGGTTAAAGATCAACCCAGTGATCAAAGAAAATTTCTCACCAACATTATATCCCAGTTCTCCGGAGAAATTCACCACATTCATTTTGTCCTCATACACAACCTGGAAAGATTTACCATCACCTGCGGCAGAAGTATCATTAATGAAAAGCGGCTGGTTATTTAGTTTATTGAACCCAACTTTTGCTGCATAGCTGAAATGATCTCCTACTGTTCCTTTGAACCCCGCAAATCTTTCTTCTATCCATGTGTTGCGTAAAGTCCCGGGCAACCATAGCCATGGGTTTTGTCCGGCCAGGTATTGATAGGTTGTTTTGCGGATATAACCTGTCCACCCGGCCTGGAAGGTGAATCGCTTATCCTGTGTACTGACATCAGCAAGTATATTCGGGAACATCTTAAACTTGCTGTTATCCCATGAGGGACGAATTCCTGCCTGAATATTGAGTTGCGCTGTCTTATATAAGACCGATGGTGAGATATAATACATGGTATTATTGACAGCCGATTTGTTCTCAGGCGAGAAACGGGTAAGGTCGAAAGTAATACCAAGGTTTACTGCAAACTCTTTCCCAATCGTTTTTTGCAAAGGAACATTTAGTACAGTATTACTCTCGCTGTTTTTAAGATTATCTGTAAAGACATCGATCTTTACTTCCGGAGCATAGGTTAATCCAAATTCTGTTTTGTTGATATTATGGAAAGCTACTCTTCCGCTGATAGTCTGGAAGTTTTGTTTGAGAGAATCAGTTGGAAAAACCAATGTGGCCGCCAGGTAACCATATTTGTAGGTTCTGTCCCGTTTCATACCTAAGCCAGCATCCCATTGGAGGTTATTACCTGACTTAAAATAACCAGATAACTTAATATTAGTACTGCTGAATTTTTGAAAATCTCTTTTACTTTCAGATGCTACATGCTTCGCATAAATATTCAACCCGGCAGTTTCTCCATCTCCAAGGCTGATACCAGCTTGTATGTAAGGAGTACGTAAACTTCCAAAACCAGCTTTGATATAACTGCTGTTATTGAATTTTTCAACCGAATCAATAGCCAGCGCCAATGGTTTTAAAGAACCGGGTTGATACCCCAACACCAGGTTTTGATTGGGGATTTCATAATTCAGTTTTGCTTTGGTAGTATCGGGGGAAGGAGGTGTTGCATTAAAATTGATCTTGGCCGCTTCCCGCAACACCGGTTTAAAGCTGGATACGATAGTAACACCACCCTTGCCGGTAGTATCCTTTTGTGCAAATGAAGTATTTACCAACCCGATTCCAAATCCGAGAAATAAAACTTTATATAGTGCTTGTTTCATTTTTACTTTCTGTTTTCAATTACAGGATATTAATTATCAACCTTGCTTGATTTACTTTCTTCGTCTGTTACTTTATTCAGTTTTGCCTGCGCCTCATTTTTAAGTTCTGCATTCAATGTATTGTCTACAATACTCTGGAATGTAGCTTTGGCGTTGAAATAATCTTTTTGGGCATAGTAAACATCCCCAAGCAGAATGTAGGCTTTCGTTACCCAGTAGTCATAAGACCCCGATTTGTTGATAGTTTCAAAAGCAGATTTTTCAGCATCTGTTAATTTATTCAGCTGAAAGTAACAACTGGCTATTTCATAACGGGCCTCCGCTGCCAGTGCCGCTTTATTGATCTGCACCACCAATTTAAAATTAGTAATGGCATTGCCATAGTCACCATTCACCTGGTAAGATTTGGCTATAGCCATATTAGCAAGCGATTTATCGTCCGCACTGCTTCCTTTTGCAGCTGTCAGCTCTTTGGCATTATCAACTGCTTCAGTCCATTTTTGCAACTGGTACTGACAACGCAGTAATCCACGCATAGCCTCTAGCTTATTTTCCTGGCTGGCTGTTATTTGTTTAAGCTGTGCATAATAACCTTCAGCCTTCTGGTAATTTTTTAATTCGAAAAAGTTGATCCTGGCTGCAGTAAGCACTGCTCTTTCTGCATATTTGTTTGGAGCATTAGCAGCTACTGCATCATAACCAACCAGTGCATTATTCCAGTCTTTTTTTGAATAATATATTTCTGCCCTGTTGAAATTAGCATCCAGTGCATAAGCTCCATCAGGGAATTTCTGCAGGTATTCATTGAAAGCGGTCAAAGCAGCGTTGATATTCTGATCATCATATTGTTTTTCAGCAGCAGCATATGTTAGTGAATCCTCAGTACTCACACTTAGCGGTCTGCCTGCCTGGCGCATAAAATTGGCATACTCGCCGGGCTTACCATCTTCTACATAAATTGTCTTCACATTATCCAGTGCATCTTCTGCTTCCGGTGAATTTGGGTATTTTTCAACCAGAATTTTAAACTGTTTTAAAGCCTCGGCATTGTTATCAATATTATAATAAGAAGTTCCCAGTTTAAGATAAGCCTGTGGAATAAGGCTGGCGTTGTTGCTGTTTTTGATCACATTCCCCAAAAAAGGTATTGCTTCCCGGAAACGTTCATCACCCATATATGTATTGGCTACTTCCATATTGGCGTCCGTAACCAACGAAGAAGCAGGAAATTTCCGCATCATGGTATTCATCAGTGATATTTTTTCTGATGAACTTCTGACACCGGCCAACATTGCATTCTGGAAAGTAGCATAATCTTCCGCCGGCCAGGAAAATTTAATTACGTTATCATAATGTGTTTTTGCCTTACTGTACTCCTTTTGCATAAAATAGCAATCAGCAGTACGGATATAAGCATCCTGCACAAATGAGCCCGAACTCAAAGAAGGATTTCTTCCCAGTGGTTCAAAAAAAGTCTGCGCAACAGGGTAGTTTTCTTTTCTCAGGTAACAATACCCGAGGTTATACCGGGCATTGGCAGCATTTGCCTCTCCGCTGGTCGGCGAGCCGCCGCTTACATAAGCATTATAATGCTTTATGGCATCGTCTATTTTATTATTGCGATAGGCCAGTTCTCCTTTCCAGAAATTCAGTAATGGAAGAACGGAACCATTATTCGGGTCTTTTAATGCTTTATCCAATAAAGCGTCTGCTTCTGACAATCTTCCATCATTGATGAGTTCCGTAGAACGGCCATACAAAATTCTCGGGTATAATCTTTTTGCATTCTCAGATGGCTTGGCCAGGCTCTCCAGCAACGACTGTGCATCTTTATAATTATTGGTATTAGCCAGCACATCGATCATTAATTCTTTCGACTCTGTATTATATTTTGAACCTGGATAATCTGCTAAAAAAGAACTAAGGCTGTTTAATGCCTCGTCCTGGTAACCTAATTCATATGAAAGTTTGGCATACTGATATTTTGAGATCTCCTTTTGTTCCGGGTTACTGCTGTTCGAAGAACAAAACAAAAAGGCATTTCTTGCATTGGATTTTTGACCTGTTTTTAAATAAGCATCCCCCAGCAAGTACATAGCATGCTGGCTTAACGAATCATCTTTTCCACTCAATTGTTTGAAACCGTCAATAGCTTTGGCTAACTGATTAGACTGGTAATAGCTGTACGACAATTCATATAAATCCTCCCTTCTGACTTTTTTGGACCTGCCAACAAAATCCGCCAGGTATGGAAGAGCTTTTGCATATTCTTTTCTTTCAAAATAAGCATGCCCCAGCATCTGTTTTAACTCAAGATCATAATACTGGGAGCTGCTCCCCGCCTGCAGCTTATTTTGTATATAAGTGATAGCCTCGTCTTTTCTGCCCTGCACATAATAAATCTGTGCTATATAATAAGGTACGACTGTAGCATAATTCTTTTCATTCTCCACTATTTTAAAAGCTTCCAATGCCTCCCGGTATTGACCATCCCGGAAAGCAAGAAATCCATAATAATAGTTTGCATCCAGGTAATTGGGGTCATCTTTAATGATACGTATGCTGTTGAAAAGTGGTTTGGCAGAAGCAAACCGTTGCAGGGTGAAATAAGAATAGCCCTGGTGAAATTTCATATCTGCTATTTCCCGGTTACTGAGGTTGGCAATATTGGTCTGTTCATACCGGGTGGCAGCATCAGCAAACTGCTCGTTGCGGAAGTGAAACTCAGCCAGGTGAAAACTCATCATCTGCACCCGGGCATCATTCTTCTCTACATCAATATATTCCTGGGCTTCCTGTTCCGAACGTCCTTCTCCCTGCTTCAACCCGCAAACAATCGTATAATAATTTATTTCCTGTACGGAAATAGCAGTATTAGCCTTATCCGTTTCTCTTACGGATTGTCTTAATTCCCTGAAAAGCGGGTAAGCCAGGCTGTATTGTTCCTTTTGGTAATATTCTTTGGCCTCCTTAAATTTTTCTTCGGGGTCTGAATAAAAGCGGGTCTGTTGGGAAGAAACGGAAATACTGAAAAGAATGGCTATAACAGGTAAACTTAGATTCTTCATTGATTTGTCCTTTAACCGATGGTGGATAAACGTTGCGAATATTCAAATTATTTCAGGTGAGACCAAACATCATTCCAAACAGGTGTGGATAAGTAAGAGATTATGCATGCTTTAACATTTTTCATTCTTTCTGCATACAAGAAGCTTCGCATCAGCAGCTTTTTTTATCGGAGGCCCGGAAACATCTGCATGGACAGACTGATAGGGAAATAGTTGTTATCTTCCCTGCTATGAAACGATCACAATTGGTTGAATATGGTATTATCGTAATCGCACTGATTGCCGGTTATAAATTTTTTGAAAGTGTTTTTTCCCTGGTTGTCCAACTGGTGTACGATTTCCAGCGAGACAGGGAAATCGGAAGTTTTGCAATCCCTTATTTACTGATGGTGATTCTTTACTTTGCCAGCTTTATTTTACTCATCCGCAGAAGCCGGCAGATTGCGGTTTACCTTGCCAGGGACCAGGATAATGAAACTGTTCCTTTAAAGATGAATAAAAAATCATTGCTGCAGGTAATTCTTATTGCCATATGCGTTCTTACTATTTTATCAAATATTACAACCATCATCCTGTACCTTTTTGATACATTTAAGCATGAGGTATCAAAAAGATCTGACCCTTTCGGGCCGAATGAAATAGAAAAACTAGGCTTTAAAACTGCCGCCATACAAACAATCATTGCACTGGTGATACTTTACTTTTCAAAAGACATCAGCCATTGGTTTATAAAAAAGAATGACACAGAAGAGCTTATTTTAGAATCAGAGGCTGAAAAATAAAAATTATGTTCACAACTGAAACGCAGGTAAGAGTACGCTACGCTGAAACCGATCAAATGGGTGTAGTATACCACAGTAATTATTTTCCTTATTTTGAATCAGCGAGAGCAGAATCTATCCGGCAGCTTGGATTTACTTACGCAGACATGGAAAAGATGGGTGTGATAATGCCGGTGGTGGATGTGCACTGCCGTTATCTCCGTCCGGCAAAATATGATGACCTGCTGACGATCAAAACCATGCTGAACGAATTACCCCTGCATCATAAGATAGAATTTCATCATGAAGTTTTTAATGAAGAAAATGAATTGCTGGCAGTAGGTAAGATCATACTATACTTCATAGAAGCAAAAACGATGAAGAAAACTACAATGCCCGGCCAATTGCTGGCAAAACTGCAATCTTATTTTTCCTAATTTTAATTGATGGATAATTTTTCTGAGTTGCCCGGCGAAATGAAAAATGAGGAAGCAGCATCTTCTTCTGAAGATGCCATTATCATCCCTCCCAAATATCAAAAACCCGAAGAAAAGCAAAATATCTGGCTGCGTTCCTTTATCAGTCTTGCCGCCTACCTGGTGATAGGTTACTATATTTTTCCCAGTTATAAGATACTATTATTGATAACAGCTATCGTAATGATACATGAGCTCGGACATTTTATTGCTATGAAATGCTACCGCTATAATGAATTAGGTATTTTCTTTATCCCATTACTCGGCGCTTATGTATCAGGCAGTAAAAGAGAGGTATCACAACTGCAGTCAGCGGTCATTTTGCTGGCCGGGCCATTGCCGGGAATTATTATCGGCGCCGCTTTATTGATTGCTGATCAGCAGGGATTTGGAACATACCTTCTTGATGTTTCCTCATCAAGGATCGGTTTCCTGTTTATCATTCTTAATTTGATCAATCTTTTTCCCATCTATCCATTAGACGGGGGACAGTTACTGAACAGGGTGTTTCTCGAAGAAGAAAGTGCATGGAGCAAGGTTTTTGTTTTTTTATCTGCTGCTTTTTTGTGCCTGCTGGCCATCAAGCTTCCATTCTATCCTTTACTATTGTTCCCGACCATGATGTTGTTGCGGCTTGCCGGCGAAAAGAAAGTGGGGCATATTGAAAAAAGGATTGAAGCTGAAAATATCAATACCGATCTTGAGTATGAAGAACTTCCCGATGCTGATTACTGGAAGATCAGGAATATATTAATTGAAGAACATCCTGCTTTCAAAGATGTAGCACCTTCCCCGCCATATGAATACAGTCATAAAGAAGAAAAAATAATGACCATGGTGCAAAGCCTGCTGCACCGGCACCTGATACAGGATGTATCTGTCGCCGGAAAAATATTCATCTTCCTGATCTGGGCTGCCGCCATTGCTTCACCCTGGCTGCTGCATATGGATATGAGTTTCTTTAACCGCTTCCGGTTCTGATCACACCCGGTGGTAATCTGCTCTCCAGTTCTGAATAACCTGTTTAATTTGTTTTTGAGAAAGTTTTTCCTCCACAGCTTTTTTTGCCAATGCAGGAAACTCCTCATCACTGGCGAAACGAAGAGCAATAATCTGGCTTAAGCGAAGTTGCTTATCCAGTGGTTTACCGCTTAAAATAAAGTGGCGGAAGTTCTCTTCTGCCCTGATAGCCCTGTCCTGTGCCTTTAGAGCAAAGACCCTCGCATACCAGAGCAGGAGAATCAATACCAAAAAAACAACCACCAGTAAAGCGGCTGAATAATGATTACCGGCATCATGGTGATTCAGTAAATTAATGATACTGCCAATTAATCCTGAAATGGCTAATAAGAAAGCAACGCCATGATACATTGGCACAAGGCGAATGTGGTTTTTAAAGTTTTGTTCCATATCTGATAAAAATTGTATGTCTCAAATATATGGAAACCCAATTCACTATTCACCATTCCCTATTCACTATTTAAGCTCATCCAGCACTTTATACATCTTTCCAACCAACTGGGAGGATTTACCACTGTAATTATTCACCAGGAAAGAAAAAATATACTCTCTTCCGTCTTTTGATTTATGATAGCCACAAAAACCTTTTACATCGCTGATGGTGCCACTTTTCATTTTCATACCGTTATAATCAGGCAATGAATTGTAGAAATATTGAAACCAGTCTTTTGTTTTAGCATATTTCAATATTTCGACCTGTGCATGGGTGGTAACCCTGTTGAGTGGTGAAAGGCCGGAGCCGTCATAGATATTCAGCTCATCCTCATCCAGTCCTTTTTCTTTCCAGAATTTCTTTACAATGGCTACACCGCTGTCAGTACTTCCAAAACCCTGTTTTTCATAAGCAAAGGTTTTTATTAGTGCTTCGCCATAGAGGTTAATACTTTTTTTATTGAACCAGTAGATGATGGAATCCAATGGCGGTGAATAGTAAGAGAATGAATAATAGGTTTTTAAATTAGATTCAAGAAGACTCTGAGAACCCTGATTATAAATTGCCTGTTCACCATTGAATAAATTATTCTTCGCAAGGTATTTTTTCAAAAAAAGCACAAATGTTTTTTCTGGGATAGGATCAGTACCTGAAATAGAAAAACTCTTCACACCCGCCGGTACTGTACCCTTCACTACACGGTAGGAAATTCCCGGCACAAAATAAATATAAGCATTATCACCGCTGCCAACAGGCCCTGTTTTGCACTCATTCAAAATACGGACATCTTGCCACCAATAAGAACTACCCGCTGTATCGAGTACTGCTGGATCTCCCACTGTTTTGCTGGGGATAAATTTCATTTCGTACTGATTTTCTTTCCAGTTAAATGAGTGTGGTGCCGCTCCGTAATAATTCCCAATATCTTCATTAATCCACCCTGTTGGTGGTAAGCCGATATCTTTCCCATAAACAAGCAACTGGGAGAGACTATTTACTTTTTTAGTTTTTAGTTCTTTAAAAATTTTTTCAGAAATCATACTGTCTTTTGTACTTGCATAGCGCCAACTTCCAAAACTGGGGTCATAAGAACCACCCACGATCAAGACTCCGGAAACAATCGCAAAATCTGTTTTATACCTATACTCCTTCCCCAACAATTCAAACGCCGTTACACTGGTAATAATTTTTTGTGTGGAAGCCGGGGCTAAACCTACCTGTGCATTTTTATCGAACACTACCTGTCCTGTTTTGGCATCTATCACATACAAAGAGCTGATGGCATGTTTTAGCTGCTCATCTTTCTCAAATGCCGTAAATGCTTTCTGCAATCGCTGCGATACGGCTTGAGCTACTATACCGGCATCCAGTAGTAAGAATCCGGCAACCAGTAAGAAAACTTTTTTCATAGCTATGTGTTGATAACTTTGCTTAAAACTAATTCATTTCGCTTTAATCATTTCTTAAATGAGTTCTATTTCAGTCAATGCCTCCATCATCACTATCGGCGATGAACTGCTGATCGGCCAGACCATTGATACCAACTCTGCCTACATTGCACAGGAGTTGAATAAAATTGGTGTGTGGGTGCGTCGCCGGGTGGCCGTCGGAGATGTATATGATGATATCTGGGATGCGCTGGATGAAGAAGGGCAGGAATCTGACATTGTTATTATCACCGGGGGACTTGGCCCAACTGCCGATGATATTACCAAACCTTTGCTCTGCAAATATTTTGGCGGAAAGCTGGTGGTGAACGAAGAGGTACTGGCACATGTAAAATATTTGTTTGAAAAAGTGTTTCGCCGGCCCGGCCCCATCCTGGAACGAAACCTGAAACAAGCCGAAGTGCCGGATGTATGTACTGTATTGCACAATGCAAGAGGAACAGCTCCGGGCATGCTATTTAAAAGGGATGGCAAGGTTTTTATATCATTACCGGGGGTACCGCATGAAATGAAAGGTCTTATAGTAAATGAAGTGGTTCCTTACTTGTTATCCGCATTCAAAATGCCGGCCATTGTTCACAAAACAGCCTTTACAGCAGGACAGGGAGAATCGATGATCGCTGAAGTGCTGAAAGATTTTGAACCTTCTCTCCCGTCGCATATCAAATTGGCCTACCTGCCCAATTATGGCATGGTAAAATTGAGATTGACCTCAAAGGGCAATAATAAAGAAGAAGTGGAAAGGGAATTGATACCCTATTTTGAAAGATTGCAGGAACTGGTAAAAGATTTTCTTGTCACCAACGAAGATGAAGGGCTTGAAATAGTGATTGGTAAGATACTTAAGGCAAAAAGTAAAACAATGGGTACTGCCGAAAGTTGTACAGGTGGTTTTATTGCCCATTTAATAACATCTGTTCCCGGTTCATCTGCTTATTACAAAGGCAGTGTGGTAAGTTATGCCAATGAAGTAAAGGAAAACATACTGGGAGTAAAGCAGGAGACTTTACTATCAGTTGGTGCAGTAAGTGAAGAAACAGTGAAGGAAATGGTGAAAGGGGCTATTAGTAAACTTAATGTTGACTTTGTACTGGCCACTTCCGGTATTATGGGACCCGATGGCGGTACAGATGAAAAGCCGGTTGGTACCGTTTGGATTGCAGTCGGCAATAAAGAAAAAACAGAAACTCTGAAGCTGAATCTTCGCTTCGACCGCCAGCGGAATATTGGTATGACTGCTGCGAATGCCTTGAACTTTCTCCGCAAATTTGTCCTTGCTAACAGTTGATAGCCTTTTATTGCAAATCATTACCTTTGGCCGGTTAAAAATTGCTTGTTTCCTGCCCATCCCTGCCTGCCGGTAGGCAAGTGCGACGCAACAGGTGATGAGCTTTATTCAGTCGCTGATAAACAAATTAAAATACTATGGCCATTGTTGATTTAGTAATGCCAAAACTGGGTGAAAGCATCATGGAAGCTACAGTGCTAAAATGGCATAAGCAACCAGGTGATACTGTTCAAATGGACGAAACTGTGCTGGAAATAGCTACTGATAAAGTAGACAGCGAAGTTCCCAGTACTGCCGCCGGTGTGATTGAGGAAATTCTGTTTAATGTAAATGATGTCGTACCTATCGGCACCACAATTGCCCGTATAAGAACTGGCGCAGTTGAACCTGTTGCCTCTTCTCCTGTAGTTTCAACTCCCTTGCAAGAAACAGCAAATATACCTGCCCAGGAAGCCGTTGTTGTTGAAACTATAAGCCACCAAACCTCGAACCTCAAATATCAAACATCAAACGGTAGCATCAACCGTTTTTATTCTCCTCTTGTATTGAACATCGCAGCCAGTGAAGGTGTGAGTATGGCTGAATTGGAAGCTATACCCGGAACAGGCAACGAAGGCAGAGTGACAAAGAAAGATATTTTACAGTATGTGGGTGGAAGAAAGTCCGGAGGGCAGAAGTCAGACCTCAGAAGTACAACCTCCGAAATGGTGATCCCACTTGCAAAAGTGCAGCCTGATCAATCAGCGGGCAACAACCAGCAACTAACAACCTATTCAGGTAATGTGGAAGTGATTGAAATGGACCGTATGCGGAAACTGATTGCCGACCATATGGTACGCAGCAAACAAACTTCTCCGCATGTTACCAGTTTTACCGAAGCAGATGTAACCAACCTGGTGCAATGGAGAGATAAAGTAAAAAAGGAATTTGAAAAACGAGAAGGGACCAAGATTACTTTCACTCCTTTATTCATTGAAGCTATTGTGCGTTGCATCAAAAAATTCCCGCTGATCAACTGTTCACTGGATGGCAACAATATCATTATAAAAAAAGATATCAATATTGGCATGGCCACTGCCCTGCCAAGTGGCAACCTGATTGTTCCGGTTATCAGGAATGCTGATCAGTTAAATATGGTCGGACTGGCTAAACAAGTAAACAATTTAGCAGATGCGGCCAGAAACGGAAAATTAAAAGCTGACGATACGCAGGGTGGCACATTTACTCTAACCAACGTAGGAACTTTCGGCAGCCTGATGGGTACACCGATCATTAACCAGCCGCAGGTAGCTATTATGGCAGTAGGTGCTATCAAAAAAAGACCCGTGGTGATTGAAACTCCTGCAGGCGACAGCATTGCCATACGCCACATGATGTACTTAAGTATGAGTTACGATCACCGGATTGTAGATGGTAGCCTTGGTGCCACTTTCCTGACAGCGGTTGCCAAAGAACTGGAAAATTTTAATCCTGAAAGAGAGTTTTAATTATTTGACCATCATCTTTAAGAGCTTCTGAGATAATCAGAAGCTCTTCTTATTCACTATGAGATACGTTCAATTACTTGTTTTTCTTTTTTTTGTTCAAACAGGTGCAGCACAAACAGGGACCTGGAATATTATTAATACAAAACTTGACCTTACTGAAAAATGGAACCTGTTCGGAGAGCTGCAGCTTCGTTCACTGAGGTTTTATGATGATTTTCATTATTATGAGATAAAAGGCGGCGCCAGTTATGCTATTAGTAAAGTCTCTTCCATCTCAGTGGGTTTTGGAATTTTTGATACTTATTCACCAGGAGGAAATTTCAAAACCCCAATGGCTAATGATGAATGGCGGAGCTGGATTCAATTTAGCATAATGCAATATGAAAAACGACTGAAACTGGAGCATCGTTACCGGGCAGAACAAAGATGGACAAGTAATGGATTTCGTAACCGCTTCCGGTACAGGTTAAATACTGCTCTACCTCTGAATAATAAAAAAATTGAACCTGGTACTTATTATTTGACGGCTTCCAACGAAATATTCTTTACGAACTTGGCGCCTTACTTTGAAAGAAACAGGTTGTTTGTGGGAGGAGGATATGAATTCTCTCATTTATTTACAATCCAGGCCGGCTATCTGCACCAATTTGATTACAAAATCAATGATGAGACAGGAAAAAACTTCCTTCAGCTTTCTTTCCTGTTTGAGATGCAATGGAAAAAGAAACCCGGTGAGAAAGTTCCCGGAGGTATGGACTAATCCGGGGATATGTTTCCGTATTTTTCTTTTTTAAAGAGATAGCTGTTCCCTTTTCGCTTTATGATATACAAGTTATCATACTCAGAATCCTTCAGATCCCCGGGAACCACAATAGTGCCACAAAGTTTATTGGCAAGATCATCGATAGTATTAGAGTGTCCTACCACCAGTACATTACCCTTTCTGATTGCTTTAAGTCTTTCAATGAAAGCATCAACCGAATCTTTTTTGCTGCTGTAAATTTCGATACGGGTATTACCTCTCAATTCATTCAGAGGTTGTGCTGTTGCAAGGGTCCGCTTGGTATTAGTAGAAAAGATAAAACAGACATTCTCTCCCTTTAATTTATCCCGAAGTGTTATAGCCCTCACTTTCCCAATATCTGATAATGGCGGGTCGCTGGCCATCATCTGGCTGGCACCAGCTTCCACCGGGGCTTTTTCCGCATGGCGAACAATATAGATTGTGTTCCCGCAAGAGTATAATACAACACATATTATTATCAGTAAAAATCTCATCTTATTTCTTTTAACATTCTAAAGTAAAACTTCCTTTGCATTCTTCCCATCTTTTTTATAAATTAGGTAATCAAAATTCGCCATCTATGAAATCATTATCTGAAACATGGTTCGCCGAAGGTCGTATCGATTTTGAACTGAAGAAATACACCCTGCTCGCTTACCTGCAGGAAATAAACAAATACTTCACGCAAAACAAACTGTACCCGCAACTGGCAGATATTATTTTCCATTATAATAATATAGTAGCCTTCCGGGAAAATAAAAAATATCTGCAGGAACACTTTCCTAAAAAAATATCCGGCATACAATTAGAAAAATTACAGCTGTTATACGAACAAATGATCGAAGATGATGAATTGATGCAGGAGTTAGAAAACATCATCCACTATTCAGCTGGTAAAATGAAGAGTATCATTTGCAATGGCACTGAAATATATGAATTTGTGGAAGACAAAATAAACATTACACCAGTCGGCCTTATCCCGCTGGATACGCAGGAAGGATATTTCTTTTTAAGCAGCGGTAATGTAAAGAGTACAAAGGTCTATCATTACCGTCTTTCTATCTTTGAAAAGCATGACGAAAAATACCGTAGTATAAAAACAGCTTTTATTGACAATTGGGTCCGCAGTATCAGCAGTACTTATGAACAAATAAAGTCTGAACTGATTCGTCACCGGAAAGACTTACCAAATCCAGCAGTGTATTCCATTGAAACAGAACTCAGTTTCCCCGTAGAGGAAACACTATTGCCGGTAGCAAAGAGAAGTTTAGTGAAGATCATCAGTGCTGTCGCCTAGCGAACCTAATTAACCAATTCAAAGCCCCAATCCTTTCCTTTCTTCACTGCCGGTATTCCTTCTGTAATCCATTTTGGCGGTTTAGCCCCTTTCAGTAACCAGTCAAAGTATTGTTGCTCTCGTATAGAAATATCTTTCTGGTTCTTTCTTTCCCGCAGGTTATGCGCTTCACCATTATAGTTCAGCATCCAGACCTGTTTGTTCAAACGACGCATAGCGGTGAACAATTCAATCCCCTGGTACCAGGGAACAGCACCATCAGCATCGTTGTGCATTATAACTAACGGTGTTTTCACTTTGGGCAGATTGAATAAAGGTGAATTTTCAATATAAAGATTAGGTTTTTCCCATAAGGTAGCACCGATCCGGCTTTGTGTTTTCTCATACTGGAACTGGCGATTTACACCACTCTCCCAGCGAATACCCCCATAAGCACTGGTCATGTTGGCCACCGGTGCCCCGGCCCATGCCGCTTTGAACATATTAGTCATGGTGATCAACTGAGCCACCTGTATACCACCCCAACTTTGCCCCTGAATGCCGATATTTTTGGCATCGATCCATTTTTGCTTTGCCAGGTCCTGTGCAGCACTGACCACATAATCATAACAACTCTTAGCAGGATGCCCGATCGTATAGCGGATATCCGGTGAGAACACAATGTATCCACGACTGACAAAGAAAGAAATATTCAAGCGGCTGCCGGTAGGTGTTGGCGGAATATAATCATGCAGATTGTTGGAATGTGTCTCGTAGAAGTAAAGTATCAACGGGTATTTTTTTGTCGGGTCAAAATCTTCAGGTTTATATAATATGCCTTCAGACATTTTATCGTTAAAAGCTTTCCATTTGTAGAGTTCTGATGTGCCCCAGTTATAGTCTTTTTGTTGGGGGTTGATTGAAGAAAGCTTATAATCTGTAACAGATAAGTTATATGTCATATCAGCATTATGAAGGTAGCCGTGGTCTGCCATAAAATCTTTTAAAGAATAAATATCAGGAGATGAATAATAATTTTCTAGTGTAATCATCATTTCCAAATTATCCTTGGCTTTCTGTACAGAACCTATTGAAAACCCTTTAGAATAGTTCTCTAACTTTAAATTGGCCGAATAGTTCTTCATCGCTTTGATATACACAAGTCTACTCTCCTTATTCGTTTCACTAAAAACACGACACAAAACGGCATCGTCAGACATAATAAATCTTCTATCCGTATTTGTATTGATATACCTATATACCTCCTTCCCTTTTCTACCATAGCCCCTTGATAGGTTTTTAATTTTCAATTGACTTAATAAATCTAGTTCCCATATATCGTATTTATCATACACATAAACCGCACTATCCCCCTCATGCCAGCCCATCACTCCATATGGAGCAGGGTCATTGGGTGTATCATGCAATTCGTTCCAAAGCGGGAATTTTATTTTCTCCGAAATATTTCGGGTGGTTTCTCCATCCCAGGCAAAATAATGACGGGCCTTGCTGTCGTACCACATAATATACTTGCCGGTTGGAGAGATGTATTGCGGTGTTATCACACCCAGCATATCTTTTTTTACCAGCTTTTTCGAGCCATCATTTACATTGATCGCATAGATATCTTTCTTTGTATTACCTGCCCATTGGCTTTCGATACGTTTGCCATAATCAGTTACACCTACAAACTGGTCTCCATCCCCTTCGTTGGTTGTATAAACAGTTGGCAAATCCACCGAACCTAACTGGTGTAACTCATTTTTGTCAAAATGATAAACGGCCAGATAGTTGGCTTGCAGGTCTCTTTGCAGACGGAACAATTGAACTGTTTGCAAATAATCATCGTTGTAATGCCAGATATCCAGTTTCACCTGGTCTATCTCTACCAGTGATGTGTCTTTGGGTGGCTGTATCGGAGCAGTACCAAAGAATAAGCGTTTACCCGTCTTACTAAAACTAAGATTTCCATACTCACTAATGGTCATCCCCAGTTTCATTCCTGCAGAATTTTTATCAGCCAGCAACTTCGCACTGTCCATTCCTGCTTTATAATACCATAAGTGGTAGAATTTTTGTAATTCCTTTGGCCGGGCATCCCTTTCTGCCAGGTAAGCCAACTGCGAACCATCTTCTGAAAAGACAAAATTTTTAAAGTCATTGCCTCCCTTGCTTAATACAATCGTTTTTGCTTCTTTGATATCGTATAAAGAAACAGATAGTTTACTCAATGAATCTTTGGGATTCTTTGCCTGTTCAATCAGTAGTTTCCCCCCTTTTTTACTAAAATAATATTCGAGTACATTATTAAAAGTCTTTTCCTGTCCGTTCTCAAGATTTCTCAATACAAGGTCTGTTCCTGCATCAACTGCAGCACCGGCTGTTTCATCGCCTTCTGCATCGATATAGTCAGAAGCAAGAGGTTCATAGTCGATAGCAAGATCATCATCCTTTTTCTTTTTTTTCTTCTGTGGTATTGACTCGATCACCTGTTGTAATGAATCAATCACTTTGCCCAGGCTGTCAACGATTTTCTTTTCCGCCGACTCTGGTTTTTTAGCAGGTGGTTCTTTTTTTTCAATCATTTTCTCCAAATGATAAGCCACCCAGCTACCTTCTTTTTCGGGCACTTTGTACCCCTTAATTCTTGCTACTTTCCATACACTGTCTTTTCCAAGTTCCACAATGGCGAAAGAGTCCTTTGGCATATCATCTGGTTTCTTCTTCTTGATCCTTGCTTCCCTGGTATCTTTAAAAAAAGGTTTGATTCTAAAGATGGCAAAACGGCTGTCTTCAGTTATTACTGCATTATAACCTCTTGCAATTGTTTTTTTATATTTTGCATCGGAAGATTGTATCACCAGTTCATTATCCCCCTCTTGCGGATCAATAGTATATACTACCCATTTGCCATCATTACTAATCATCCGCTCACCGATGCGCTGCCAGCCATCGTACACTGAATGGTCAAGAGGTTTTTTCTGTGAAAATGAAATGGTTCCGATAGTTAATAAAAGGCAAGCAATAAATAGCTTTCTCATGAACAGTATTTAGGGTCCTAAGATACTGCCAAATCCAGCACGGTCATCAGGACTTTTTACCCGTAATTAACCCATACTGCCACAGCCCCTTTTTCATTCCTTTATATTGATATTTACATGCGGCAATATTCTTTTTTTGGAATTCTGTAGCAGGTTTGGAGAAATTGACTTTCTTCCATAGCAAATAAAGACTGGCCATGAAATAAAACCTATACAATCTGCGGGAAGAATGAGAAGCCTGCTTTGAGATATTCCGATATGACAGGTTTTCAAATCCTGTCTCAATCATAAAGTCCTTAAACCTGTCCGGCGTCTCAAGGTAATTCACCTGCCAGCCATCCAGCCATTTTCTGATGAAGGGATTGTCATTATTTTCAAATGCTGCAACAAACCCATCTGCAATCACCAGCCTGCCACCTGGTTTTAATAACCGGAAAGCTTCTTTGACAAACTGCTTTTTATCATCTGCATAACAAATGCTTTCACACCCCCATACTACATCAAAGCTGGCATCTGGAAATGAAGTGGCACAATAATTCATCACTTTAAAATCAACAAGATTCCCCATATTTTTCGTTTCAGCATTCGCAGTAGCCTGTTCCACCTGTCTCTCACTGAGTGTAATACCTGTAACCTTGCATCCCAGCATGGAAGCCAGGAAAATACTGCTGCCTCCTACCCCGCAACCTGCATCTAACACCCAATCAGTTGGTTTAATGCCAGCATCTATCATCATCACTTCATTCATTCTTATAAGTGATTCCGGAAAAGACCTGACCTGATCATCCCAATAGCCATAATGAATGGCAAGGCTATTATTCAGGTCCCAGGAATCTTTATAAGCATTCTCAGTATCCCGGTAATAATCTATGATCTTCTTATGGTATTCAGTCGGCTGCATGATGAGTCAATTTCCTTTCCACTCTTATTAATATATTAATATGTGTGATCAGCGCTGCCGCAATGATACCAAAGCCGATAAAAAACCATTTACTCAGGTACTCATTTTCATTATACACTGCAAATGCAAGCAGGATACCATACACTGGCTCCAGGTTATAGGTAAGATTAACAGTAAAAGCAGATAGCCTTTTGAGGGCATTTGCAGACAACTGAAAAGCAATAACAGAACAAAACCAGGATAGCACCAGCAACCACCCGGCATTTTCCAAATCCGGAATAAACGTCTCCGTTGGAAATCTTTGCAAATAGAAAGGCAATAAGGCTGACAAAACAAGAAACCCACCTGTCTGTTGCCAGGTCAGCATGGTTTCTACATTGATCCTTTTTAGGAACTCCCTGTTATAGATCGGGAATAAGGATGCCAGTACCGCTGAAATTAACCCGATGATAATACCCGTCTTAAACTGTGTATCAAAATGAAAGATTATATAAATACCGCTGAGTGTAACCAACCCAAGTAATAACTCCAACCAGTTGATTCTCTTTTTCAAGATCAGCGGTTCAAATAAAGCAGTAAAAAAACTGATAGCGGAGAAACAAACCAAGGCTACAGAAACATTAGCATATTTTATTGAACCATAAAAAGTAACCCAGTGCATGGCTGCAATAACACCAACAGCTGTTATTTTTAAAATATCGGTCAATGGAATACTCTGCATTTTCTTCATCAGCCAAAACAAAATCCACATTGTCACCGCAGTAAACAACAACCGGTACCAGACGATCATGCCCTCATTTAAAGTAATGAGGCGACCAAGTATCCCGGTAAACCCGGCAAGAAAAACAGCAATATGTAACTGGAGAAAGGCCTTTTTCATCGGCCTGCAAACTAATTAAAAGAATGCATGTACCGGTAAACTATTCACTCTCAGCCAGCATCTCATTTTGACGGATGCTCTTCAACGAAGAAATTTCTGCGCCTGAATTTTTAACCTTCTTCCTGTAGTTTTTGAACAAACTGTTCCAGCGAAGCTTCAATACACCTATGACCCCTTCCTTGATGATACCTTTATTCATTTTAGAAACACCGTATGTTCTGTCCTGGAAAATAATAGGCACCTCTTTTATTTTAAACCCCAATTTCCAGGAAGCAAATTTCATTTCGATCTGGAAAGCATACCCTACAAACTGAATGGCATCCAGGTTAATCGTTTCCAGCACCTCTTTTCTATAGCACACAAAGCCGGCTGTAGGATCTTTTATCGGCATCCAGGTAATTAGCCTTGTATACAAAGACCCTCCTTTTGACAAGGCGATCCTGTTTTTAGGCCAGTTCACCACCCCGCCTCCATTTACATAACGGGAACCAATGGCCACATCAGCACCCCGGTTCTTACAGGCATCATATAATCTTATCAGATCATTAGGGTTATGAGAAAAGTCAGCATCCATTTCAAAAATGAAAGCATAGTTCCGGGAAATAGCCCACTTAAAACCATGTATATAGGCTGTGCCAAGCCCCAGTTTACCTTTTCTTTCTTCAATAAATAACTGGCCGGGAAATTTTTGCTGGAGATCTTTTACAATTTGCGCAGTTCCATCAGGAGAACCATCATCTATCACCAATACATGGAAACCCTCTCCAAGATTGAAAATAGCATGAAGAATATTAGTGATATTCTCCTTCTCGTTATAGGTCGGTATGACTACTAGTTTCTCCAAATTGGACGTATAGTGAAGTTAATTTCGAATTTACGACAATCAACAAAGATGCCATGTTAAAATTTTAGCAGTTAAAAAACTGCATCAGCTCTTTTTCAGCATTGTCCGGGTGTAAATCTCTGTGAGTTTTTGCTTGGTATGCTGGGGGAAATCACCCTTCATCATCCAGTCATAATACTGTGGCTCCGCTTTTAAAACATCTGAGACAGGACGGCCTTTGAATTTACCAAAATTGAAGACCTCTGTACCGTTCTCCATCACAAAACGGCGGGCAAAATCGACTACCTGGTCTTCGCCGATCACTTTTAATATTGAATCAATCGTAGTACCCAATTCCCGATATCGTTCTAGTTGTGCTTCTAATATTTCATGTGTGGCTGTAGCGTCCACCTCAGCACTATGTGCCCCATCAAGTGTCTTATTACAGTAGAATTTATAAGCTGCCCCCAGGGTTCTGGGCTCCATTTTATGAAAGATATTCTGGACATCCAGCAATTTGCGGTTCTTCATATCAAAATCCACCTGTGCCCGGAGGAATTCCTCCATCAGCAACGGGATATCAAACCGGTTTGAATTATAACCAGCAAAATCACAGCCATCAAGCATTTGCTTCAATTCTTGCGCCACTTGTTTGAAGGTGGGAGCATCTTTAACCATTTCATCAGTGATACCATGAATGTCGCTAGCCGTTTTGGGAATCGGAATTTCGGGGTTGATCAATTTTCTTTTCACACTTCGGGTGCCATCTGCAAGTATTTTAACTATAGCTATCTCAACAATCCTGTCAGTTCCGGGATTTACACCGGTAGTTTCCAGATCTATAAAGGCAAGCGGCTTCTTTAATTGCAACATCAGTATTTATTTCGGTTATTGCGGTATAATTCGGGCGGTAAAGTTAACTGTTTGTTGTGCTATAAAAAATCATTTTTCAGCTTCAGCCCGCTTATGAAGTGAAGAAAACCAACTATTTATCCAAATCAATGAATCCTGGTCAAACATTATCATTTCAGCAGGCATAATCCCGCAGGTTGATTATCTTTGCTACTGCAAAATAAAGAAGAGCTTTAATCGTTAATCTGTCAAATATCCACGAAACATGAAAAATAAATCCCTGATAGGTCTGGCAATCATAGCTTTAGTAGCTGTAATTATGACTTCCTGTTCTTCTCAAAAATACGGTTGCCCGGGTAACCCGCAAGCCAATTACAAATTCAAAGGCTGATATTGTTATCGATGAACTGGATTGATCTTGTTTCATTCAGCCAATTGGATGATATTATTTCCTTATCGGCAGATAAGCCTGTTGTAATATTCAAGCATAGCACCCGTTGTCAAATCAGCAGCATTGCACTTACCCGGCTGATAAAAGCTGGCCCGGTTAATGAAGCCCCTTTTTATTTCTTAGATCTTCTTTCCCATCGCCAGCTTTCCAGTTTTATTGCAGAAAAGTTCCAGGTTTCTCATGAATCACCCCAGTTATTGCTTATCAAAAATGGTGAATGTGTGTATGAAGAAAGCCACCTCGGAATAAGTGCCGGTGAATTGCTGGAACAGATAAAAGCCAGCTAACTTTCTTCTTTATTTCCTCCTGAAAAAAAGCTTTCGCTTCTGCTTACTTTCCTCCTGTTTCTTTTGCGACAGAAAAACAGCATGCAACTCAACTTCCTGTTGTTTTCCTTTTAGCTGAAAAGAGCCCAGCGGTTCCAACTTCAGGTATTTTGGCATCGTAATATTCTCTACAACCCAGTCAGAGATAATAAATATCGCATTTAGTTCATGACACTTGCTCAGCATTCGGGCTGTGGTATTTAATACATCTCCATGATAGGCTATTTCTGATTTATACTTCCCTACTTCTGATACAACAACATATCCACCATGCAGTGAAGCCTTAAACTCAGGCACCCTGCCATATCTTTCCAGGTATTGCTCCCTGAACCTGTTTATTTGTTTCTCGATAGCAAAAAAACAACGAACACATAAAGCAAACTTCAATCCTTTTTTAACAGGCCATGAAATCACCACTTCATCTCCAACATACTGATATACTCTTCCAAGATAACGGGCAATCGGTTCACTGATATCATAATAATAATCCTGCAAAAAGTGACTATACTCCATTTCTCCCATTTCCTCCGCTATATCTGTTGAATGATTTAGATCGATGAATAAAAAGATGCGATCTTCCTGTTTCACCTGGTGATACTTACCGAATACAAGGTTAAAAATTGCATCTCGACCCAGCTTGCGATGTAGTTCGTCCAAAAAATTTGAAACAAGTGAAATGATCAGTGACAGACCCAGGAATTCAAAAAGTTTTCTTGTAGCAAAAAAATCATGCAGGCTATGCGGGAAGATGGTTTCATAGGTATTAATGTTTAACCACAAAATAATGTTCATGATAATAAAAAAAAGCACCATGAACCAAAAAGTGATACGAAGTGTTCTGTATAATAGATAAAACCAGAAACCCGTACGGCGATGTTTCCTTCTGAACTCCATAGCCTGGGTTTCAAAAAAAGCAATAGCAAACCCAACCGGTAAACTCGCAATCAGTGAAGTGGATAAAGCTATCCAATTAAGCCCATGTCTGGTAAATGCATAAAAAGCGAACAGTAGTACGGATAAGTAGACAATAAAAATATTATTCTGAGAGATGATTTTCCATGGCTTCAAGGGGTCAAGAGATTCGGTACCGGGAGCAAAGGGATTAAAAATACCAAGCCTGTACCAGTATTTACTGCTATTGGTTCTGGTTATTCGGGCCATGGGTTGTTTGTAAATTCCTCTAATTTAAAAATTTAACAGTGAAATATTTTATCTATTTAAATAATCCTTACTTTTGAAGCGGAATGAAAAAATATACACATAATCATCATCATTTCTTGCTCTGCCAGGGTAGGCCGTGAGATATTATGTACAAAACATAGTGAAGGGCTTACTTAACGGTAAGCCCTTTTCCTTTTAAACAAGATATATGAGTGAAAATCTTAAGATCGCTATTCAAAAATCAGGTCGTCTGTATGAAGGTTCGATGAAACTGTTGAAAGAATGCGGCATTGAAGTAAGTAATGGTAATAACCAGTTACGGGTACAGGCAGCGAATTTCCCGGTAGAAGTTTTCTTTCTTAGGGACGACGATATTCCTGAATATGTGCAGGATGCCGTGGCTGATATTGGTTTTGTCGGAGAAAAT
Organism: Chitinophagaceae bacterium; assembly: GCA_016786885.1. Taxonomy (GTDB): domain Bacteria; phylum Bacteroidota; class Bacteroidia; order Chitinophagales; family Chitinophagaceae; genus JJ008. Next base: position 25,233 of record JAEUVO010000056.1, read on the forward strand.
GTAGTAACTGAAAAAAATAAATCAGTTGAGCCAATTGAAAAGCTGGGGTTTGGCAAATGCCGGCTCTCTATAGCTGTGCCCAAAAATGGTAACTTCAGATCAATAGCTGATTTGAATGAGAAGAAAATCGCCACCAGTTATCCTTATATATTAGGTGAGTTTTTGAAAGAAAAAAATATCAACGCCTCAATTCATGAGATCAGCGGTTCTGTTGAAATAGCACCCAGGATTGGCCTTGCTGATGCAATCTGTGACCTGGTAAGTTCAGGAAGTACACTTTTTACCAACGAATTAAAAGAAATTGAAACAATACTTTCCTCTGAAGCAGTGCTGATATGTAATAAGACGCTGTCAGCAGAAAAGAGGGTTATTCTTGAAAGCCTGCTGTTTCGCATCCGTTCAGTTAAAAAAGCAAAGAATAACAAATATGTATTGTTGAATGCACCAAACAACAAACTGAGCACCATCTGTAAATTATTGCCGGGAATGAAAAGCCCCACCATTCTTCCATTGGCTGAGCCGGGATGGAGTTCTGTTCACTCAGTTATCAGTGAAAGTGATTTCTGGAATGTGATCGAAAATTTAAAAGCTAATGGCGCCCAGGGGATTTTAATTATTCCTATTGAAAAAATGATTGTGTAATGAAAATCTATAAATATCCTGATAAAAAAGGCTGGTCTGGTATTATTCAGCGGCCTATGACTGATTATTCAGCTCTGGAGAAAAGTGTAAAGAAAATTTTGCAAAAAATAAAAGAGAAAGGTGATAAAGCTGTTCGCAAATTTTCCAAAGAATTTGATGGCGTTGATCTTAAGAATTTGCAGGTAACAGAAAAAGAAATCAATAAAGCCTCAACCCTTGTAGCCGATGACCTTAAACAAGCTATTCAACAGGCCAAGGATAACATTCAGAGATTTCACCTTGCACAAAAGGAAGAAATAAAAAAAATTGAAACAATGCCTGGTGTTATTTGCTGGAGAAAATCAAAAGGCATTGAAAAAGCAGGCTTATATATTCCGGGTGGCTCTGCACCTCTTTTTTCTACTGTATTGATGCTGGCAGTGCCCGCACAAATTGCAGGTTGCAAAGAAATTATTTTGTGTACTCCTCCATCAAAAGATGGCGACATCAACCCGGCCATTTTATATGCAGCCCAATTATGTGGTGTAACAAAGATCTTTAAAGCCGGCGGCGTACAGGCTATTGGTGCTATGGCATACGGGACAGAAAGCATCCCAAAGGTGTTTAAAATATTTGGACCGGGCAATCAATATGTAACATTGGCAAAACAGGTCATACAGCAACAAGGCGTTGCTATTGATATGCCGGCAGGGCCATCAGAGGTATTGGTTATTGCGGATGACACAGCTTTTCCCGAATTTGTAGCGGCAGACCTTTTATCACAAGCTGAACATGGCGGAGATTCACAGGTGATATTACTGACCATATCTGAAACATTTGCAGAGAAAGTAAATAATGCAATCAGTAAACAGGTAAAGGACTTACCGAGAAAACACATTGCAGAAAAGGCATTGAAAAACAGTAAGACAGTAATATGCAAAACTATTGATGAGGCTATTGAACTATCTGACCTTTATGCTCCGGAACATCTTATTCTCGCCTGCAATAATGCGGAAGAAGCAGCAACCAAAATAAACACTGCCGGTTCTGTATTCATTGGCAATTATTCACCTGAGAGTGCCGGTGATTATGCCAGTGGTACCAATCATACGTTGCCAACTAATGGTTATGCCGCCATGTACAGCGGTGTTTCGGTTGATAGCTTTGTAAAAAAGATCACTTATCAACAATTGACGAAAGAAGGGTTACAAAATATTGGCAATACTGTAATGACAATGGCAGCAGCAGAAGGGCTCGATGCCCATAAAAATGCTGTGGCCATCCGATTAAAAAATTAACTATGGAATTCAATTTAGACAGACTGGTAAGAGAGAATATTAAAAGAATGACACCGTATTCTTCAGCCCGCCATGAATTCAGTGGCGCTGCTACAATATTCCTGGATGCCAATGAAAACTCATTTGGCTCCCCATTGCCTCAGAATTATAATCGCTACCCCGATCCGCTCCAGTTATCCTTAAAAGAAAAGATAAGCAATATAAAAGGCATACCGGTACAAAATATTTTTCTCGGAAATGGAAGTGATGAAGCAATCGATCTCATGTTCCGTATCTTCTGTGAACCAGGAAAAGATAATATCATCATCTTCCCTCCTACTTATGGTATGTATGAAGTTTGTGCCGAAGTAAATAACGTTGAAGTAAAGAAAGTTCCGCTTACCTCCGGTTTCCAATTAGACCTGGACGCTATAGAAGCATCAGTTGATGAAAATACCAAACTGATTTTTGTCTGCTCTCCTAATAATCCAACCGGCAACAGCATCAACCGGGGTGATATTGAAGTTTTGCTGAATAGTTTTGATGGTATTTTGGTAATAGATGAAGCCTATATTAATTATGCCAGGCAAAAAACATTTATCCCGGAGCTGACAGAGTATCCAAATCTTGTGATCCTGCAAACACTTTCCAAAGCATGGGGTCTGGCAGGATTGAGGCTGGGCATGGCTTTCGCCGGACAACCAGTTATAAATTATATGAACAAAGTGAAATATCCTTATAATATCAATACTGCCACACAACAACTGGCATTAGAGGCTTTGGGGAATATATCCAGTGTAAATAACTGGACAAAAACAACAGTGGATCAAAAGGAATTTTTACAGGCAGAATTATTTAAGCTGCCCATTACACAAACGATTTATCCATCTGATGCCAATTTTATATTAGTTCAACTTACAGGAGCAAAGAAAATATACGAATACCTCTCAGCAAAAGGGATCATTGTCCGTGACCGTTCAAAAGTAATCTTGTGTGATGATTGCCTCCGTATAACCATTGGTACACCAGAAGAAAACAAGCAATTGATTGAAGCATTAAAACAATATGCCGCATGAGAAAAATATTATTCATTGACCGGGACGGAACCCTGATAAAAGAAGCTCCCCCCACCTACCAGATAGATTCTTTTGAGAAGCTTGAATTTTATCCGGATATGTTTACCTGGATGAAACGGATCTCAAAAGAACTCGACTTCGAACTGGTGATGGTGACCAACCAGGATGGATTGGGAACAACATCTTTTCCGGAAGAAACATTCTGGCCAATACAAAATTTTGTACTGAAGGCTTTAGAAAATGAAAATATCATCTTCAGCAATATTCATATTGATAAAACATTTGTTGGGGATAATGCGCCAACCCGCAAACCGGGAACCGGCATGTTGACCCAATATTTAAATAATCCGGACTATGACATCAAAGGATCTTTTGTTATTGGCGACAGGGTCACTGATATTCAGTTAGCAAAAAATCTTGGATGTAAGGCCATTTGGCTGAACAATGATGCTAACCTTGGCGCAGCAGAGATTAGCAATGATATGAGTGAACTTCATTCTTCAATTGCTCTTGAAACCACCAATTGGAAGTTTGTTTACGAATATTTAAGAATTGGGCAACGGGTAATTCATCATGTACGAAACACCAATGAAACAAAAATCAAGATTGAGCTTAACCTTGATGGCAAAGGGATCACAAGCATAAAAACAGGATTACATTTTTTTGACCATATGCTGGATCAGTTGGGGAGACACAGCAGTATCGATCTTTCTGTTATCGTTGATGGCGACCTTCATATTGATGAGCATCACACTATTGAGGATACCGCTATCGCATTAGGTGAAGCTTTTGCAACTGCCCTGGGGGACAAAAAAGGAATTGGAAGATATGGCTTTTGCCTGCCGATGGATGATTCATTGGCACAGGTAGCTATAGATTTCGGTGGCAGAAACTGGCTGGTTTGGTCGGTAGATTTTAAAAGAGAAAAAATTGGCGATATGCCCACAGAGATGTTTTACCATTTCTTCAAATCATTTTCTGATGCATCAAAATCCAATCTCAATATCAAAGTGGAGGGAGATAATGAACACCACAAGATTGAATCGATCTTTAAAGCATTGGCAAAATCAATAAAGATGGCTATTAAAAGAGATGTGGATAACATGCAATTGCCCAGTACAAAAGGAATATTATAATGAATGTGGTTATTGTAAAATATAATGCCGGTAATATTCAGTCAGTCCTTTTTGCTTTAGAACGGATTGGCGTGAAAGCAACAGTGACAGATGACAAGAAACTGATTCAGTCAGCGGACAAAGTGATATTTCCTGGTGTGGGAGAGGCCAGTACTGCCATGAAGTATCTGAAAGAAAGAGAACTGGACAAAGTAATTGTTTCACTAAAACAACCGGTGCTTGGTATTTGCCTCGGTATGCAATTGCTATGTGATTACTCTGAAGAGAACAATACAAAATGCCTGGGAGTATTTGAAAATGTAAAAGTGAGGAGATTTACAACAACAAGCACACCCTTTAAGATCCCCCAGGTTGGCTGGAATACGATTGCGAGCCTTAAAGGAAAATTATTCAGTTCAATTGAAAAAAATACATACTGTTATTTCGTTCACAGTTATTATGCAGAGGTCAATTCTTTCAGCATAGCCGCTACACATTATATACAGCCTTATTGTTCAGCTCTGCAAAAAGATAATTTTTATGGGGTACAGTTCCATCCTGAGAAAAGTGCAAAGGCCGGCGAACAAATTCTTAAAAACTTCCTAACTATCTGAAATGACGATCATACCCGCAATAGATATTATCGATGGAAAATGTGTACGGCTGACCAAAGGCGATTATAGTAAAAAAACAATTTATAATGAGGATCCGTTGGAAGTAGCTTTGCAATTCGAAAATGCAGGGATAAAACGACTACACCTCGTTGATCTTGACGGAGCCAGAACCGGATCAGTTAAAAACTGGAAAGTATTGGAAAAGGTTGCCGGAAAAACCAAACTTTCAATTGATTTCAGTGGTGGTATCAGTACACAAAAGAGTGTGGAAATCAGTTTTAATTCAGGCGCTGCATTTTCCGCCGTGGGAAGTATTGCTGTAAAAGATGAAGTAACATTTACAGGCTGGCTATTACTTTACGGAGCTGAGAGGTTTATTATCGGTGCAGATGTGAAGAATGAAAGAATCGTCATCCGCGGATGGACAGAATCAACTACCCTCACTGTTTTTGAGCTGATTGAAAAATATAAAACAAAAGGAGTAAAGCAATTTTTTTGTACCGATATCAATAAAGATGGCCTGCTACAGGGAACTGCAATCGATTTGTACAAAAAAATTCTGAACGAACACCCCTCTATCGACCTTATTGCAAGCGGTGGCATAACAGCAGTCTCAGAACTTGATGAATTAAGACAAGCTGGTTGCGACGGGGCAATTATTGGCAAAGCCATTTATGAGAACAGAATTTCATTAAATGACTTAAAACGTTTTCTATAACCTGATGCTGACAAAAAGGATCATACCCTGTTTGGATATTAAAGATGGCAGAACCGTCAAAGGAACCAATTTTATTCACCTCCGTGATGCAGGCAACCCGGTGGAACTGGCCGTTCGTTATTGCGAAGAAGGTGCAGACGAACTTGTTTTTTTGGACATAACAGCTACAACTGAAAAAAGAAAGACGCTGGCAAAACTCGTACGGGAAATTGCCACTCATATCAATATCCCTTTTACAGTTGGCGGAGGTATCAATACGAAGGAGGATGTAAGTGTGCTACTTGAAAACGGGGCAGATAAAATATCAATAAATACATCTGCGGTAAAGAACCCGGAATTAATCAATGAACTCGCCAAAAATTTTGGAAGCCAGTGTGTGGTGGTGGCCATTGACACAAAAATCATTGATGGCATCTCCAGGGTAGTAACACATGGTGGAAGAACTCCGACAGAAATTAACACGACAGACTGGGCAAAAGAGGTAGCTGATCGTGGTGCAGGAGAAATACTACTAACTTCTATGGAAAATGATGGGACAAAAAATGGGTTTGCGCTGGATATAACAAAGCAGGTTAGCAATTTGGTCAATATTCCTGTGATAGCTTCCGGAGGTGCGGGAAAGATGGAACATTTTACTAGTGTGTTCAAACTCGCTGACGCAGATGCCGCACTTGCTGCCAGTATCTTTCACTTCAGTGAAATATCCATTCCGGATTTAAAACGATATTTACATGACGAACAAATAGCAGTAAGATTATGATCTTTCTTATTTTTATTATACTGGCATTTACCTGGTTCATTATTCAATACTTTGAAAAAAGAAGAAATGCCAGGAACGAAGAACAACATGAACGCCGGAAAGAAGCTTTTACAAACCTGCTGAATTCGCTAAAAAGTAAAGAAGAAAAAACTGATAACAAAAATGGTAGTTGATTTTTCAAAATATACTGACGGGCTTGTTCCCACCATAATACAGGATGCAGATACGCAAAAGGTATTAATGCTTGGATTTATGAATGAAGAAGCATTTCAGCAATCAAGACAAGAAGGGAAAGTGACTTTTTATAGCCGCAGTAAGCAACGGCTCTGGACCAAGGGGGAAACTTCCGGCAACTCCCTTTTTATAAAAGAAATTATTACCGATTGTGATAATGATACATTGCTTATAAAAGTGAACCCTGCAGGCCCGGTTTGTCATACAGGAGCTGACACCTGTTTTAATGAAAATAATACTGGTTTTACGATAGAGAAGCTGGAAAATATCATTTCTGACCGTAAGAACAATCCTTCTGAGTCATCTTATACTTCTTCCCTCTTTGCAAAAGGAATTAATAAAGTTGCCCAAAAAGTAGGCGAAGAGGCGGTGGAACTAATTATTGAAAGTAAAGATGTCAACAGAGAGTTATTTCTGGGTGAAGCTGCAGATCTGCTCTATCACTTTCTTATTCTTTTGCAAGCAAAAAATCACACATTGAAAGACGTTATTCAAGTACTATCTGAAAGGCACAAATAAAGCCACCCGGGAAGTGGATGGCTTCTCCTAAATGTATACGAATAATGTAATTTCCTTTTCTTTATTGAACTAGTATCTTCTGTTTGAACTTTACATTTCGGTTACTGATCTCCAGTATATATAAGCCTCCTGCAGTTTGGGAAGGCAGCGGCAACACAGCACTTCCATTAGATCCCATATTCACAGTACCCTTTAATATCAATTGGCCTGCTGCATTATACAGGGCATAATCAAATGGCCCTTCCTCTATAGTCTTATTAAATACTGTTATTGCTGTTCGAACAGGATTTAATACTATAAACCGCTGATTGTTAATATCATTCTCCATAACAGCAATAATCCTTGAATAGCTGAATCCTCCGTCTTTATCAATAGTCTTTAAACGATAGTATGCTATTCCCTGGAACGTTGAAGGGTCACTAAAATCGTACAACTCTCTGCTTCCGGAATTTCGTCCTCCTACCGATCCAACTGTAACAAAGGCTGAAGTAGCCATATAGCTTCTTTGTACTTCAAATCGGTCGGTATTTTGTTCATTCTCGGTGATCCAGTGAAGCAAAGTAACGCCGGACATTCTTTCACCTGTAAATGAAAATAGCTTCACAGGAACAGGAAAGGCTTTGTATCCTATGGTGAAAGCACCGAAAGTGTTTACAGAATTCGAGACAACTGTACCTGTTGTTGTTACATTACCAGATGCTGATCCTACAGCATCTGTCCAATTACCTCCTGTATTATAGGCTACAGTAATATCGCTGATCAGTTCATTATCCATCGCCACTTTAGAATGATCCCAGTTGAGCGTTATCTGTACTGTACCCCCGCTTATTCTGTCGATCTGCCAGTACTCATTAGCTTTGACATGTACGATCGGAGACTGCAGATTAAAAATATTCTGTGTTGGTGTGTAATAGTGGCAATTTATCTCTGAAGAAGCTGACAAATTGGAAATTGCAGCAGTTCTTTCATAGGTATTATCTCCAACAGGGAAAATGAAATCAGTTGTTCCAATTTTTTTTACCCAGCCTGTTACATGACGGCTATCGGCGCTTCCTGTATGAGAAGAACCTGCTTCATATACCAGGTAGTTAGGAGTAACAGAAGTTGCAATTAGTCCATTGGTAAAAGTATGTGTGCCAGTAATTCTCAGATCATTATTCAGCGTTATACCTGCTGCATTATCAGTGTTCAGGTTATACGTTCTAAAAAAAGCTGAACCGGTAACTGACTGAGCAGAAGTGCCGTTAAGATATAATGCGCCTGTTCCTGCAGCCATTGAAACCTGGTCATTTGTCAAAGTACCTTTCACATATAAGCTGCCATTATTGAGCAGAACAGCAGTCGATGTATTGGAAAAATTTCCAAACCCTGTCATTGCACCGCCGGTATGAATTTGCATATTGCCAGTGTTCCTGATAGCATCTTGTGCCGTACTACTACTCCCTATCAGTAAAAGCAATCCAACTATTTTGCATTTCATAGATATTGTTTTAAATCAGACCAGAATTATTGTGTCGTAACATGCCAGTTTAGGTCAAGCATAGTAATAATATCACTGCTATTTGCAGACGAACAGTACACTTCAAAATAGTCCGTGGGAGAAATATTGGATAAGTATATTACTGTTGAAAACTGCGATGCAGTTCCTGATGTACTTGTTCTAAGTGTCGTTTCCCCATATCTTGTTCCGGTTACACCATTCTTAACAAGCCCCAATGAAATCGTTCTGCTGGAGTTATTAACTGAAAGGTTCCCGGTTATTACAATGATACCATCTCTCTGATTTGTTGGCTGGAATGTAATTCTGTTCACATTATTAACACCACCCGAAGCATTGGTCACTGTCCATTTACAGGTAGACGATGTAATTTTTGTATAGTCCCAGTTTACTTTATACCATGAGTTTGCAGTTGTCAGAGTTGTCGTAGTACTGCTATTTAGCAAGTTTATATAACAACTCGGTTTTTTATCCCCCATACCGGCATTACTTTCTACAATCGCATTGGCATCCCTCCCGTCTGTACGGGTAAAGTCAAATCCTTCGATATATTTTCCAATGTTATTCCATGAATTACCCGTAATCGATATACTTGTAAAAGTAGTAAAGGTGGAAGGCTGGTAGAAAATAGCCGTATCACCGGTATTTGCATTATAATAACCCCCTGACGCCAATTGAATAGTGGCATTAGATCCCTTACTTAGGTTGATTCCATAATTACACCCGATAAAATCCGTCTCCGCCACTTTCACTTTTACACCTGATACTGCCCCATGAACCAGAATACCACTACCCTGTGAATTTGAAATATCTGTCTCAAACACCCATATTTCTGCGTCAGTTGAATCAAGAATTGTATTATAGAATCTTTCGAAAGTACAGTCTTTTACTTCATTATAAGTTCCGCTACCTAAAAAACGGATAGCATCTTCTCCTGCAAGGGTCCCATAGTTCGTAAGTGAAGTGGCATCAAAGTCCAGCATCTTAAAGTAACAATCAGAAATACACCGGAACATTGGCTTATTTGTAAGTCCTGTTGCAGCCGAAATAGTAGCCGCTCCATAAGAAATACCTTGGATCGTTAATGAATAGGCGAGATCTATACTGATTGTTTCGTCAATGTCATATACTTCTTCTGCAAGTCTTATTACCGTTGGTCCGCTCATGTGCAGGTCAAGAAACTCAATTGCCTCCTGTATGGTCGTCCAGCTACTACCCTGGTTAACATCGAGTAAATGGTCGTTAGTTTTTTTATTTCCTTTTAGAATCCAGTTACCTCCTGATGCAACGAAAGTTTGCCCTACATACCGGGTAATAGTGCTTGCAGCTGCATCATCAATGGTAGCGCCTCCATTTCCCTGAACCGTGATAAGATCAGTATGTGTTCCTGCATTCTTAACTGTTATAGCGAGGCCGTTGTCAGCTGCTGCAACTGTTGGTAATGTAATCGTAATATCATTACTGGCTAATACAAAAGTCTCCGTTTTGGTTAAAGTAGCATTAGCTGTTTTAGTTACTACATTAAGCTTATCCGTTGCCAGCAGCTTCCATTCTGTTCCATTCCAATAATAGTACCCATCTGTGAGTGTACCTCCCGTACTATATACCAGCATACCAGCAGGTACAGTACCTGTCATCGGAGCAACAGAACTGACGCTGTTTAAGGCAACCCTGGGCGGTAAAAACCCCTTATTGGTACTTTCCAGTTCCAACAATGAATTAGGATCAATGGTATTGGGGTTATTGCCAATTTTAACCTGGCTGTTTGCATAAAATGCCAAAAAAAGGAGAATACTGGTAATCAGCTTTTTCATAGTTCGGATTTTTAGAATTCTGGATATTGTCAACAAAAAACTTTATTACTGTTAAAAAATGATACTCAGAGTTATGATTTTAAATATTATAATAGATTATTCTTTTTTTAATAAGTATTTACCTTTACCTGGCCGGCTGGCTTTTTCTCTTTAAGTTATATTCATAATAAATTCCAAGAATAAAATATTTGCCTGAACTAAAAGGACTGAAGATATAAACAGGCAAAGAGATATTTCTGAAACTTATTCCCGCAAAAAGACCAGGCTGAACATCATTAAGTTCCTTTTGCATGGTAAGTTGTACTGCGAGTCCTCCAAAAAATCTATCAGAAAAATTGTATCCCAGTTCAGACCAGTTAAAAAAGAAACTCTCATTATCTGTTCTGGTTGCTTTACTATATTGAGATTGCGCTGAAAAGAAAAAAGGATTGATATCTCCATCAAAATTGAGACCTGCTGATACGCCATTAAAGTTTCCAGCAGATAATCCTGCCAGGGGAGTAATTTCATATTGCTTTTCCTTTCCCAGAGTAAATGTTTTACCTGCAAAAAACGAGACTGTTTTTACATCTTCATAGTTATAGCGTAATTCTGCATACCAATTCCTTGAAGTTTCAAAATGCAACATAGGAACAATCGAACCGCTGCCGGGCTGACCGAGGTAATTATAATTCTCAAATACCATTTTGGATTGCGCCGCAGAGTTATAGTGTGTTAGTACACCTATAAAGAATATCAGAAATTTCCGGCTCATTGTCCACTGGTATTAGAATAATGACCAGGAGTTATCTGGAGTTTATGTATTTTCCCTGGCAGAGGATGTATAAAAATTGCAGAATTGAAGAGTCCACTTATATTGTGGCATTGAATATCCGGATAAGTACGTACCCTTTTTGCAAAATACTTTTTGCACATAGGTGCTGGTTTTTAAAGGATTTGGATATTGAAACTGCTGTTAAAGGCAGTGTTCAAAATTTACAACGCAAGTTTACAATCCAAAACTCTTATACACCCTATGTATTTCCCCCCTTTAAGTATTAACAATAATACCAATACAGATATCCACTTAGTCAAAATAAAAATACTAAGTAGATATCCTAAAAAAAATACTTATCCTAATGAAGGAATAGAAGCAGTAAGAGTGCATCCTTTACCAGGAGCTGTTTTGATATCAGCTGTTCCATCGTAGAATCGTACTCTTTCATAAATATTTGAAAGACCAATCCCTCTCCGGGTTTGTTTAGGGTCAAAGCCAATACCATTATCCTTAATTACCAGTTCAATATCATTTTCTCTTCTTTGGAGAGAAATATCAACTTTTGCCGCCTGACTGTGCTTTATTATATTTTTTAGTTGTTCCTGAACTATCCTGAAAAGGGTTACTTTTTTACCGGAACTAAGCAAATCTGCGTCATGATCATGTATAAATTTTACAGATAAAGCAGTAGAAAGATGGATATCCTCAATTATGAGCTTGATACTTTCTACTAATCCGTTATTCTTAAGGTGAGGAACCGCCAATTCCTTGGAAAGTTTTCTTATTTCCTCAATTGCGAGGCTTATATACTCAATCCCTTTAGCCTTAAAATCGCTTTGATCCTTTCCGGAGGGATTGATCATTTCAATGAATAATTTCGTTGTAGACAGAATCTGGTTCACATTATCATGCAATTCATGGCCAATCCTTGTTCTTTCCATTTCCTGTGAGCGGATCACCATCTCTGATACCTCCTTTTGCCGTTCCAGTTTTTCTTCCATCAACTGGCATTCCAGGTCTTTTAAACCTGTAACGTCCTGCAATGAACCTATCATTCTGGTTGGCAACCCGTTTTCGTATACAATATATCCCTTATCCCTCATGTGTTTATAATTACCATCCGCACACTTAAATCTGTATTCATCTTCCCATGATTGCTTTCCGGCATCGGTACTTTCCTTTACCTTATCTCCGACACGGTTCCTGTCATCGGGATGAATACGGCGTAACCACCAGGAAAGTCCTTTGGGAGTATCTGACTGATACCCGATCATATCCATTAAAGCATCATTTCGGAATATATAACCAGTCTGCATATCCCATTCCCATATAGCATCTGAGGTAGCCCTTGTCAAAAGCAAAAGCCTGTCATTCGCTTCCCTCAACTTTTTTTCGATGGCATGCTTATCAGTAAGGTTCACTGCATGACCACCAAGTATCTTCTTATTTGATATCCCCTCGATTGGAAAAATATTGATATGAAAAATAAAATCAGTACCATCTGCCCATTTTGCTTTCTCCATTAATTCTGCGGGTTTACCAGTCTCTAATACCTCAATATGCTTTTCGTAAAGAGCACCGGCAACAGATGGAGGCACCAGGTCTGTAATATTTTTATTTAAAGAATCCGCCTCATTCAAACCGAAATACTGGTAAAAAGATTTGCTGGCAAAAATCAGCGTGGAATGTTCATCAACCACCCAGGCAAGATTGGGAGTTTGATTCATAAAAGATCTAAGTATGGCCTTTCTTTCCTTCAATTCCCTGATCAGGTTTCTTTCGTATGTAAGGTCTGCCATATTAGATACCACTGCAAATGGTACGGTGCTATTTTCATCAAACAAAGGTTGCGAACTGAAGTGCAGCCATCGGCTATCACCGTTGCCAAGCCGGATGAGCAGCACTTCTGTTTGCGTTTTGCCTGTTTGCAACGCCTTCATGAACGGCGTATTTTCAAAAGGGACGGGATCACCATTTTCATTTCTGATTTCCCAGGCGGTATTCCACAGGTTGGCGATATCAGTTAATTGATAAAGCCTTTCTAATGTCGTATTAAATATTTCGGCGCTTTTCTGATTAACGGCAATGAGCTCTCCCCTGTTATCCTGAAAAAGAATACCAGCATTGAGGCTTTCGACAATCAACTGGTAGTTCTTAGCTCCCAGCTTGTTAAATTTCTGCAGCCTTTCATCATCCAATAATTTGTGCCCGATGCAGAGATATGATGTCACTTTATTCTCCTTAACCAGTGGAGATACCTTCCACTTCATAGGGTGATAATAGCCATTTTTAAGATATGCTTCCAGGCTTATGGCGGCTCCTTCCTCTATAGACCTCTTCAGCCCTTCTCTAAATTCTACCTTGTTAAGAGGGTGAAGCAGATCAAAAAAATTTGTGGCTGTAGATTTCGGAGGCTTTAAATGAAGCGTTCTGACCATCCGGGCATTGGCAGATACAATCGTGCCATCTTCGGCTATAAGGGAGATAAACTTGTCCTTCGGGCAATCACTCTCACCGATAATATTCTTTATTTCTTTCCACTCAGCTCTCATACGTACCGCTACTTTTATTTTTGTTTACTATACTTGTTTTAAAGTGAATGCTGTTACAATCTCAGGAACAAGTGCAAAATCATTTGACTTATCCAGGAAATACTTTGCTCCTAATTCCGTGCATTGATCCCTGTAATACCCATCAGCATGATTGGTGATCATAATTACTTCACATTGTTGATTCCGCTGAAAAATAAACTTCAGTAATTCGATACCATTTTTACCCGGCAGGTTGATATCAAGTAACACTATATCATGATCTCTTGCCGATAAGAACCTGTGAGCTTCGTCATAATTTGAAGCGATATAAATTTGCTTGTTAGTTTTGACATCCTCCAGCAAGGCAATCATCCGGTCCACAAAGTTTCTGTTGTCATCAACAATTAGTATTGACAGATTTTCTTTCATGGGAATGGAATAGTTAAAATTTACAACGTAAAAAAAGCAAAATATTACCTCCCTGAATGTAAGTGTCTGGCTAAAAGTATTGTAGCAGAAACTCTACAATTAAGCAATTGTTTGCATGATTCAGATCAAGCCTTTTTCAATGGCATACCTGGCAAGTTCTGCATTGCTTTTCATGCTCATTTTTTCCATAATGCGGCTTCGATACGTACTAACTGTTGTTGAGCTAAGTGACAACTGAAGTGCTATTTCTGAAACTGATTTTCCGGAGGCAAGAAGCTTGAACACATCAAACTCTCTGTCCGAGAGGGATTCGTGTAATTCCCTCTCAGCATCTGAATTAACAGCTTCTGCTAATCTTTCCGCCACAGCAGATGTGATGAATCGTTTCCCCTGAATCACCGTTTCAATAGCCCTGACTATATCATCATGGATGGTTTCCTTAGCCAGATAGCCCGATGCCCCCGATTTCAGCACCCTTAATGCATACTGGTCTTCTGGGTACATACTCATAATGAGAACAGGCAATTTTGGTGAGATTTCCTTTATCTGCGTAAGAGCATCAAGCCCACTCCGGCCTGGCATATTCATGTCGCAGACCACTACATCCCATTGTTTATCCATCACTTCATTGATAAGTTCCTCCACATTTGCTGCTTCCCCAATGGTGGCAAAAGGATAATGCTCCAGAAGTAATTGTTTCATACCCCTTCGTACAATTGCATGGTCATCTGCTATTAAAATGCGACTCATAATTACTATCTGATTTTATCAAAACCCTTTTACTGGTACCGATATAATAACGGAAGTTCCTCCTCCCGGTGTACTGTTAATTTCATAAGTACCCCCGATCATAGAACTCCTTTCCTTCATCCCAAGAATACCCAGTGTTCTTTTATCTGCTACTTTATTTATATCAAATCCCTTTCCATCATCAGTTATGGAAAGAATAAATGTATGATCACCCCTTCTGAGTACAACCGTTACTTTTTTGGCCCTTGAGTGTCTTGCAACATTAGTAAGTGATTCCTGGAATATTCTGAAAAGAGCAGTTTTAACAGCATCGGAAAGGTTAACTTCTTCTTCAGGGGTAATTAATTTTGTTTTTATCCCTGATCTTTTTTCAAACTCACTAAGTTGCCATTCCATTGCGGCTGTCAATCCAAGATCGTCGAGCAAACTTGGCCTGAGCTGAGAAGATATCCTTCGAACAGACTTTACCGTTTCATCAATCATGGAGAGCAGTTCCTTTAACCGTTGATTTGCTTTTTCATCTGCCCCATGAAATTTTTTATTTAGCCATGATACGTCCATCTTTAAAACCGTTAATTGCTGGCCTAATTCATCATGGATTTCCCTTGCAATACTCGTTCGTTCTTCTTCCCGGATATTTTGAAGGTGAGCGGTGAGTTTACGAACAGCTTTGTAAGACGCTTTCAGTTCTTCTTCCGCTTTTATCCTGTCCGTCATATCCCTTACCACAGATAAAAAACGTCCATCAGGAAGTTGTTGAGATCGTACCTCGGTCACTACTGTTGACCCATCTTTTCTCTTCATTCTCCTTAATTTGACAGTAGAATGCCCAGCACTTAGCACATCATACTGAATAGGATTCTCTTTTATCTCCTCATCCAGCAGAATATCTGTAAGGCTCATTACCGACAATTCTTTTTTAGTGTAGCCTAATAGTTTTGAGGCGGATGTATTTGCTTCAAGCACTTTCCCCTTTGCATCGTATAAGGCTATTGCATCAGCTGCCTGTTCTATCAATGTTCTATATTTCTCCTCACTTAGTTTTAGTGCTAATTCGGCTTTTTTCCGTTCGGTTATATCCCTCACAAATGTGCAAAGAAAATTACCATCTTCACTTTTTATTTCCCTTATTATGAGTTCAATGTTAAATTC
Organism: Chitinophagaceae bacterium; assembly: GCA_016786885.1. GTDB lineage: Bacteria > Bacteroidota > Bacteroidia > Chitinophagales > Chitinophagaceae > JJ008. Next base: position 41,098 of record JAEUVO010000056.1, read on the forward strand.
TCTTCCGGATGAGTGAAGCCCGGTTACCTCCAGTAAACGGTTAAGCACAGGGCTGTCGCCTGTCTCAACATAACGGGCAAACCCATTATTGTGAATTCCCCTGAACCGTTCCGGTATTACCACCTCGGCCAGTTTTTTTCCAATTACTTCTTGTTCACTCCAGCCAAATATACCTTTGGCTTGCGGGTTCCAGCTTAATATACGCTGATCTTTATTAATGGTGATTATGCCATCAAGCGCTGAATTCATTATCAGTTCACGGGTCTCTTTGCTTTTAATTAATTCGGCTTCAGCCTTTCTTCTTTCTGTAATATCCCTCGTCACTCCCAGTGCGCTTACGATAATACCTTCGGTATTTTTGAATGGCACGATATATATTTCGCACCACCTGTGAGTATTCTTCGTGGTTATCATCTCAAATTCCAGCCTGCCGGATTTCCCTTTAAAAGCATCTTTGAGTAGTTTTTCTGCTTTTTTTCTTTGCCCCTCAGCTACTACAGGTAACAAACTATGGCCTATTGCTTCTTCCGGCCGGTCAACCTCTATCATTTGAAGGCCTGCTTTATTTATATCCAGCAACCGGGCTTCCTCATCCATCAGCTTTATGCACTCTGGATCGGTATCCATAATGGTGCGAAGCCTGATCTCACTTTCCGCAATTTTCCGCTGAACTGTATATATAGGCGTCATGTCCACCATAGAGCCTATCATTCTAACAGCTTTACCATTTTCATCACGGATAATAAATCCACGATCCAGGAAATGCAGATAGCTCCCATCCGATTTCTGGTATCGGTATTCATCCCTCCATACAGAACTTTTACTGGCAAAGACTTTATTCACCTTTTTTTTGACTCTTTCTACCTCATCGGGATGTATTCTTCCATACCATTCATCGATATGAACAATTTCATTTCTACGGATATATCCAAGGTTTTCGTAGTAATTGTTATTCCACCACAAAGAGTCCTCTGCCAGGTCCCAATCCCAGACAATATCACTGGTCGCCTGTGAAACTATATTGAACCTATCATTAGATTTAATTAGTTCCTCTTCCGCCCTCTTCTGCTCTGTAATATCTTCTGCATACCCATACTCTATATGATGATTTTCTGCTCCCTTGATAACATTCACTTTCGCCACAATCCATCTGACCTCTCCATCCGGACGAATAATTCTGTAAAAAAAATTACCCCCTTTAGTTTGTACTATATTATTGTATGCATCGAAGAGTGCTGCTTTGTCATCAGGATGTATCGAATTGATAAAATCAGACGGATCATTATAATGCTTCTCAGTTGATCTTCCCCAGATTGTTTCATATGACGGACTTATGTAAAGAACTTTTCGGGCATCAAGATCATTAACCCAATAGACACCAGAAATATTTTCTACAAGGCTTTGGAATTGCTTTTGAGATCTAAGGAGTTCCTCTGCAGCTTTTTTACGATCAGTAATAACTTCAGTGAGAAAGAAGACCCCGCCTACTTCGCCAGTATCCTTATACCAGGGATGAATTTCCCAGCGAACCCAATCTATACTTCCATCTTCTCTCAAAAAAAGATCTTCATCAGATTTTTCCATAGCTCCTGCAAGACAACGCTGGTGTATATCTTTCCATCGTTGAGGTAAATTTGGAAATACTTCATAATGACTTTTTCCTGTCAGATCAATATCACCGAGCCTGTAATCAATTAACCACCTTTTACTGGCTATGATATATTTCAGATCCTTGTCAAGCATTGCCAGTGCAGCCGGGCTATTTTCAATAAATATTCGCAGTTGCTGTTCCTTCTCTGCAAGTTTTCTTTCCTTTTCCTTGCGCCGAGTGATATCCATCATGCTACCCGTCATCCTGATTGGTTTGCCTTCCTTATTACGTACAATGTAACACCTGTCAAAAAGATAAATATACTCTCCCCTGGCGTCAAGAAACCTGTACTCTGAAATAAAGACATTTGTATCAGATGTTAATGATGCCTCCTGCCTGTTAACTATTACATCTCTGTCATCAGGATGGATTTTTTGCCTCCAAACCTGTTCGGTAGGAACCGGGTCACTTGCTTTTAAGCCATAAAGTTTCTGATGTGTTTCATTAGCCCAAAGTTCCCCTGTTTCCATATTCCACTCCCATACAGCATCATTGGTAGTCCGGGAGATCATTTCAAACCTGTTGTTCGAACTCCTTATTTCTTCCTCCGCCTTTTTTCGTTCTGTAATATCCCGGATAATCATACTTGTTCGCTCACTTCCATAAGCATCAATGAAAACTGCCGAACTAACTTCACCAGGAAACTTTGAACCATTCTTGCGAATAAATACCAGTTCTCCGCTTGCCTTACCCTTCAGGCGTCTTTCCTCCACCAATTTCTCGGTCCTTGAGTCAGAAAGATCTACTAATCCCTTTCTTCCTGCATTTATAATCTCATACTCAGTCATTCCAAACATGGCACAGGCAGCAGGATTCGCTGATAAAATTGATCCATCAGGAGAGGTAAGTAAAATTCCATCAAGGCTATTCTCAAAAAAGGCCCTGTACTTTGTTTCGCTTTCTCTCAGCTCACTCTCTGCTTTTTTAATTTCAGTTACTAACCTGCCTTCAATAATCAATAACCTGATGCTTCCATCTGCATTCGGAATAGGCTTAATAGAAAAATCTACCACCTCAATTTCTCTTCCCGGAAGTCCCATCGCAGCTTCGTATCGTATAAACTCACCGTCTGCGGCTTTTTGTATTGCTTCTTTTAGCCTTTGTATCCTAACTTGCCTGTCCTCCTCATGTTGCCATAATTTTATATCCCAAAACAATTTTCCTCTCATCTCCTCCTCATTATATCCTGTTATATCAAGTGCTGTTTTATTCACTTCAAGGACCATCCCGGTATTTGCATCAAGCAGGCACACCATCTGGAATTGCGTATTAAATATGGCTCTGAACCTGTTCTCACTCTCCGTCAATATTCTCTGTGCATTCATCCTTTCTGAGATATCCCTGGCTATCCCAATAAAATTTCCATTTGGAAGCATCTTTGAATTGATCTCCAGGTCAAAAATTGTCCCATCTTTTTTCTTTGCTTTACGATAACTCAGAATGCCCTGCCCGCTACGGAGTTCTTCAAATCTTATAGGTGGATCATTGGGGCCAATCACAAACACATCTGCAAGGGATAGTTTCAGAAATTCTTCTTTACTGTAATTAAGTAATTTTATTCCGGCTTCGTTCACCTGAAGGAATCGTCCCTGTTGATCAGTTACAACGATACAATCGATAGCCTGCTCAATAAGAGTCCTGTACCTTTCCTCACTTTCCTGCAATTCTTTTTCGACACTTTTCCGCTCTGTAATATCCTTAGTTGCAATATATGCCCCTGAAATTTCATCATAATCTCCTTTAACAGGTACATAACTTACATATACCCAACGGGAACCGTTTTGCACAGAGAACTGTGTTTCATACTCAATTTTTTCTCCCTTGAATACCCTGTCATAATTACTTTTTATCTTCTCCACATTTTCCTTCGGAATGGCATTGAGTACATTCTCACCTGTACTTACTTTTTTGCCCCAAGCTTCGGCCAGGTTGTTTTCCGCCAACTTACTGATCAGAATTATGTTGTATTCTCGATCAATCACATAAAATTCACTTGATGCACTATCAAGCACCTGTCTCAGTTTAGTTTCACTTTTCTTAATATCGTCTGTTTTTTCTTTTACTTTTTCAGCCAACTCCTTATTGAACTCATGCATTAGTTTTTCGGCTAGTTTCCGCTGAGTTATATACCGAATCACTGAGACAAAGCCAGTTATAATTCCATTTTCATCTTTCAGCGGAGTGGATGACACCAGACAATAAATACTTCTCCCGTCTTTGGTATAGTCTTTTGATTCAAATTCAGCATATCCTTTTAAGGATATTTCCTTCAATATCCAGTCATCACCGCCCTTCAATGCTTCACTCTTTGTAACCTCTGCAATATTTTTTCCAAGTACTTCTTCAGTTGCGTATCCGTAAATAAGCTCAGCTCCTTTGTTCCAGCTTATCACATTCAGTGATGCATCAATAGAAACAATAGCATCACTTGTTTTCTCCGATAAACCAGCCATGTATGCAATTCTTGACTCATATACCTCTCTTTGCTTCAGTTCCCGCTTAATTTGTAAGAAAAGTAAAGATGCTATGACAATAAAACCCAGTGCCGCCCCAATAAAAAGTTTCGCAGTAGTAGTAGCAGCCACCTCACGATTCTTATTGGACTCTTCAAGTATCTTTCTGTCCTGTGTCTCAATTGCCCAAACTATCTGGCGAATACTATCCATTATATCTTTACCTCTTCCGGTTCTTACCATTCGTAGTGCAGAATCATTTACATTTTTCACCATCGTTTTTTCTGCATACTCTGCTACTGCAATTTTCCTGTTTACAAGGTTGATCAATTGCCTGAAAGTGTCGCTTCGGTTAGGGTATTCCTGGTGCATATGCAAAACCTCCAAAGAGTCTGTATTCAATCTCTTTACGGCAGCATAATAAGGAATAAGAAAATCCCTGTTGCCAGAAATCAGGTATCCACGGCTGGATGTTTCAATGTCCTGCATATCATCCATCAGGTTTTCAAGCGACCTTAGAGACCTGAGAGTAGTATTTACTTTAACTGTTTCTTTTCGGGCTTTATTCATATTAATATATGAATACCAGGCAAAAAAAGAAACCAGTGTAAATGAGATGATTACACCAACTGTGATTTTCCGGCGGGAATAAAAACGATTCATAAGAATCGGCTTTGAAGTATGACTTGTTTTGAGAACTTTATCGCTATTGGCCTAAAGTCCATGAGCATTTATAAAGTTAACAAGTGCTGCGGTATTTTTCAGACTTAACTTTTTAAGGATATTATACCGGTGAACTTCTACGGTCTTTAAAGATATATCAAGGCGAATGGCTATTTCTTTTGACGATAGTCCTTCTTTAATAAGTTGAACAATATCAATTTCTCTCCGGGAAAGAACATTCATATCTGGCGCCCCTCCTTCATCCTCCAATTCTTGCTGAGCAAGGATGTTCTTTACTTCATCACATATATATTTCTTTCCATTATGCACTTCTATGATAGCAGCCAACAGCTCATCTTTTGAAGAGTTCTTTGTAACATACCCCATGGCCCCTATTTGTAGCATACGGCGGGCATATGCAGGCATAGAATGCATGGATATGCCTATTATCTTGGAACCTGGTGAGTACTTCCGAACAAGTTTTGTAGCTTCAAATCCATTTACAGGAGACATATTAATGTCCATCAGCACAATCTCAGGTTTTTTATCTCTTGCAATTTCAACTGCCTCATCCGCATTGCTTGTTTCGCCAATTACCTGGAAACGGACATCACTATTAAGAATAAATGACCAAGAATCCCTGATCAGCTTATGGTCATCAACTAGAAGGATGGTGATTTTCCCCATACGGATAGTGGTTTGCTTTGAGTAGATAAGGTCTTTTACATACATAAATTAAGTAAAAAACCAATGCAATGTGCATAAAACATTGGTCCTTAGTAAATAAATGGACAGAAAAAATACGGTTTTAAGTAAATCCACTTAGTATCTGATTGTAGAACTACGATACAGTAGAGAAGATTCCTATATGACGTTACATATAAACAATGTTGTGGCTAAGCTAATGTCCTGGCAAGTCCAAGCTCCAATCCCCGCAGCTCAGCCAACCCTCGCAATCTGCCAATTGCCGAATAACCCGGATAGGTTGTTTTCTTAAGGTCGTCAAGCATCTGGTGTCCGTGGTCAGGTCTCATAGGTATAGATACATTTCTTCGTTTCATTATCAATACAATTTCTTTTACAATCTCATACATATCTGTATCTCCTGCAAGGTGATCTGCTTCAAAGAAATTACCTTCCGCATCCCTTTTTGTATTCCTGAGATGGAGAAAATGAATACGATCTCCAAATCTCTTCAGCATTCTTACAAGATCATTATCCGGCCTTACACCAAAAGAACCAGTACAAAAACATAATCCATTAGCCGGTGATGGTGCCGCACTGAGTAAATCAGCAGCATCCTGCTCTGTACTTACAATCCTTGGCAATCCAAGTACAGGATATGGTGGGTCATCAGGATGTATGGCCATTTTCAGCTCACATTCTTCAGCCACAGGCACCACTTCTTGCAAGAAATAAAAAAGATGCTCCTTCAGCTTAACCGCATCAATTCCCTCATAGGTTTTTAATGCAGAAAGAATCTGTTCCTCCGTAAATCTTTCTTCACTTCCCGGCAGACCAAGCAACGCATTGCGGTACAAAATCTCCTCCTCTTCATCGGTCATCCTGTCAAACCTTAATTTTGCTTTTTTTATTTCCTCCTGTGTATAATCGTTTTCGGCGGCAGGTCTTTTTAGCAAGAATAAATCAAATGCTATGAATGCAGAACGTTCAAAATACAATGCCTTGCTGCCATCTGGCATAGCGTAGGATACATCTGTCCGCATCCAGTCCAGTATAGGCATGAAATTATAGGTCACTACTTTCAACCCGCATTGTGCTGCATTACGGAGGCTTGTCTTGTAATTCTCAATATGCATCAGGTAATTACCGCTCTGCTTTTTTATATTCTCACTTACCGGCAGGCTTTCAATGACCGTCCATGTCATACCAGCATCTTCGATGAGCTGTTTTCTTTTATTGATCTCCTCTTTAGTCCATACTTCACCCACAGGAATATGATGTAAAGCTGTGACCACCCCTTCACAACCCGCCTGCCTGATATCTGATAAACTCACCGGGTCATTGGGCCCGAACCAACGCATAGTTTGCTCCATTAACATACTATAACTCTCTTTTAGATTTCTGAACGTCTATAAATATTACTTTGCTACTCCCAATGGAGAGAAATAAACGAATACTGATACAATTATAGCTAAGACAATAAGTGACAGGATCACATCCCATTTATTCCAGCTGGCACGACTCGCAGCCCTATCTTCTGAAACAGTTGTGGCAAATGTCAATCCTTTGATATGATCTTCATCAGGTTTTGGGCTGAAAAGGCTTACAACTATCATCACTACTACAGAGAACAAGAATAAGTAAATACAGAAATAAAGGAAATTGATCGTAGCAAAATCATAAAGCAAACCGCTAAGATCTTTTTGAAATAACTCAAGTGTTAGCTTTATCAGACCTATGATAAAACCAACCACCATCGCCGTGTAAGCTCCCTTCGCATTAAGACGTTTAAAGAAAACACCCAATAAAAAAACAGCTGCGATGGGAGGTGCAAGATATGATTGAACGCTTTGCAAATAAGTATATAAAGTACTTGAGATCCTTCCCATCATAGGTATCCAGATCATACCTAATATTACTACGACACCGGTAGCGATACGTCCGACCTTTACCAACTCCTTTTCTCCTGCTTCCGGTTTCATCTTCTGATATATATCCATGGTGAATAAAGTAGAGCAAGCATTGTATACAGAAGCCAGTGACGCCATTAATGCAGCCAATAAACCTCCTGCCAGCAACCCACGTAAGCCCATTGGCATTATTTGCTCTACCATTGCCGGGAAAGCTGCATTAAAATCAGTATGGCCATCCTTAACAGGTAATATCAACTCTCCTTTTGCATGCAAAACATAGGCTATCAGACCGGGGATAAGAAAAATAAAAAACGGAAGTAGTTTCAGATATGCAGCGAAGATCGTTCCCCGTCTTGCCTCTCTTTCATTTCTACCGGCCAGGCATCGTTGTACAATATGCTGATCTGTGCACCAATACCAGATACCTACAATTGGAGATGCAAATAAAATCCCCAGCCACGGAAATTCAGGATCACTGAGCGGACGGAACATATTCAGCTTTTCGGGCGGTACAGAACTCATCAGCGCATTCCATCCACCCACTTTGTCAAGACCAACAAATAATAAGACTGCAGAGCCTATCAGCAAAACAAAAGCCTGTATTGCTTCGGTGTACATTACTGCATGGAGGCCACCAAAAATTGTATATACACCTGTTACTACTACCAAAATAATAGCACCCGTCCAAAACTCCACTCCAAGAATCTGGTTAAATACCAGCGCACCTGCGAATATGGTAACTGATGCTTTGGCTATTACATAGCTCAATAATTGAATAATAGATAACAATCTTCTTGCTTTTGCATTGAATCTTCTTTCAAGAAACTCAGGCATGGTATATACCATACTACGCATATAAAATGGAACGAACACCCAACCCAATATCAATACTATCCAGGAGTGCAGTTCGTAATGTCCCAGCACTGTTCCTGAAGCACCGGCCGATCCTGCCAAACCAACAATATGTTCTGATCCCACATTAGAGGCAAGTATCGAAGCTCCTATCACCCACCAGCCAAGGTTTCTATTGGCCAGGAAATAATCTGTCGGAGAATTTTTACTCTTCCTGATAGACCAGACAGAAATACCAGCGATTATCAGCATATATATTATAAGGAATATCCAGTCAAGTGTTCCAAGAAAATTCATGAGTGTAGTTTTTGTTTGTTAGTGATGAGTTTAGTCAGTATTATATGAAGCGGTTAATTAGATTCTCAAAGTACTCTTGTCTGCCGCTTCTTACAGCCGGTTCTCCGTTCTCAATAGCATAACTTCCCAGATCCTCCAGTGAAAGCTTTCCTGATTCATAGTCCTTTCCTTTACCACTATCAAATGAAGCATATCGTTCTGCCCTGATCTTTTTATAATCTGATTGCTGCAATATCTTATCGGCTGTTATCAATGCCCTGGCAAAAGTATCCATACCCCCTATGTGTGCATAGAACAGGTCTTCCGGGTCTGTTGAGTTGCGGCGAATCTTTGCATCAAAGTTTATTCCACCACCTTTAAATCCACCTGCCTCCAGTATCACCAGCATAGCCTCGGTTAATTCATTCAGGTCGTTAGGGAATTGATCTGTATCCCATCCATTCTGATAATCTCCGCGATTAGCATCAATACTTCCAAGCAAACCAGCATCTGCTGCTACCTGTAATTCATGAGTAAATGTATGTCCCGCTAAAGTGGCATGATTAACTTCGATATTCAAACTGAAATCGCTTAACAGGTCATACTGCCTTAAAAAGCCGATCACAGTTTCACTGTCGTAATCATACTGATGTTTTGATGGCTCACAAGGCTTGGGTTCTATAAAAAATTTCCC
>JAEUVO010000006.1 GCA_016786885.1 Chitinophagaceae bacterium
GTAAATAAAAAAGTCCCTGCAAAGAGGGATAACAGAGGTAAACTTTTTCTCATACACAAAGGTTTAAATTACTTATTAATTGAAGCAACATTAAGTTACAACAAATCTTTTGTGGGCAAAAACAAATTTTATGAGCGGCATATTGTGCAGGATAAAATAAACCCCTCCCGAACGAATCAAAGAGGGGTCAAGGTATAAAAACCCTGAGCATTGATTTTCAGCTCAACAACTCAGCGAACTACAGAAAATTTAATTGCTGATAGTTCTTCTCCATTTGACATTTGAATAATATATATACCGGGCTGTAACTTACCCAGGTTGTTAACCTGGATACTGTTAGTGCCCTCATTCACCCTGTTTTGCTGCTGTAAAACCTGTCTTCCGGCCATATCAACGATTCGTAATGTTACAATTGAACTGGCAGTAGCTTCAAAGCGGACCGTTGCTGCATCAGAACTGATAACCGGGTTAGGACTGATGGTGATACCACTGATCGTTTTCTTCTCTTTTCGAACCATTAGCACATTACTGTATTTGTAATGACCATCAACATCTACCATCTTCAGGCGATAGTAAATAGCGTCTTCTGGAAGTGTTAAGATATTATCAGTATGCTGATATTCAGACCGGCTTACATTACCCTGCGCAGTTTTGCTTGCAATTTCCAAATAACCTGCTCCTTCGTTGCTTTTTCTTTCTACTATGTAATGACTGAAGTTTATTTCATTTTCTGTTTCCCAATTCAGTGTGGTTACACCATTGCGATACGAAGCACTGAAATTGATCAATGTCACGGGCAGAGTAGACTGGCTTGGGAAAGCATTGGAGGCAAGGTCTTGCAAACCTGTTTGAGATCTTACAAGAGAACATTGAACTGTTCCCGCAGGACCATTTACTGTATTTTGATTAATGTAGTATAATCCATCGTCAGTTGAAATGTATAAAGACCCCAGGATGTCGAACGCAACGCCATTAACCCTTCCGGTAAACGGTGTGTTAGAGGGGGTAACAAGATCCCATCTTTTTGTCAAAGTGGTGTTACTGCCATTTGGAAACCCAATAAAGAGCTGTGTTACCCCACTACCATCATTAGCAAGGGCATAAATATTACCGGTACCGGCTATACACAGGTCTCCGTTTTGGAAAACAGAAACTGATCCACCCGATAAGGTTACACTGGCATCTTCCATAGTTATAGTAACCGGGTAAATACCATTGGTAATAAATTTTGCAAGGTATAAAGTCGATCCATCACCGGCGAGTATCCAACCCGTTCCGTCGGGTCCTACAGCAAGACGTACAAATCCAAGATCATTACCGCTGCCGCCATTAAAATCAACTGAACCGATACGGGTCACATTTGCACCAGTAGAAGTGGCAGCAAATACTTCAACCACTCCATTGTTACCATTAGTATTTGGGAGCCAGTAAAAATGCCCGAGTGCGGTGCTTGGCCATGCACTTCTCCCTAGAGCGGCTGTAGTAGTACCGCCGGTTGTTGTTCCCGGAAAACTTGCCGGGAATATGTTAACAGGCCCATTAATGTAAGTGCCGTTTGATACAGCAAAACCGGATATCTGCGTACCGTTTGATGAAGTGGCCCAGATATTTGCAGGTACAGGTGCAGTAACTTCGACAGTAGTTGCAGCAGAAGTTGCACTCAGGCCATTTCCGCCTTCTTGTACAAAACAGGTGATCTGGTAAGTACCTGCAGCAGGAAACGTGGCGACAGTACTTGAATTATTGCTGCTCGTAGTGTTAGGATTGTTTGTAAAAGTTACTCCTGCCGGGCTAGAGCTCCAGGTATAGGTAAAATCACCATTGCCTCCCGGCCATGTTTGTGAATTGCTGCTTCGGGTGGCGGTAAAGTTTACTGTTCCTCCTGTGGAAATGTTTTGTGTTGAGGAAGGATTTAGAGTAACTGTTTGCGCTGTTGATTCAAATACAGCGAATAAGACTAAGGTTAGAAAAGGGATTAACCCTTTTACATAGGTAAAAGTTTTCATGCTCACGGTTTTATGTTAGAAATAAAAATCCTGGTTCAATTTGGTTTTGAACGGAGATGGACTTAAGAGGTTGTTTACAGGATTGAAACCGGAGGCTTTAGAGAGGAATAATGGACGGATTAAAATCTTACTTAATGCTCAAGGTTTCTTAGAAGGAATTGAATGTTTGATAACACAAAACTAATATCAGGTAGTGCAAAATGCAAGTGAAAGAACAAAAAAATTTTGTTAGAATACTAGTAATAGCATCGTAGTTTTCCTATTTATTTTTTTTCCATGATTTATATGATAGACTACCAGTGGGTTGGGTTTTTATCACATTTCTTTTTGCCTTGCAGGGCTGCAGGCTGTCAAAATATTCTTGCGGTAATTGCTGATAAAGTTTAGTGCCTTCAGTCTTCCAGTTCATCATTTCATCACTTACTTGTTTGATGATTTTCCCTGGATTTCCGACTACCAAACTGCGTGAAGGGATGATTTCCCCTTCCTTTATAAATGTCAATGCACCGACTATACTTTCATCGCCCAGTTGCACATTATCCATAATCACACTGTTCATTCCTACCAGGCAATTTTTTCCAATAGTTGCTCCATGAATGATTGCACCATGACCAATATGTGCTCCTTCTTTTAATACCACAGTAACACCTGGAAACATATGAACAGTACAATTTTCCTGCACATTACAACCATCTTCGATAATGATCTGGCCCCAATCACCCCGCAAGGCAGCTCCTGGTCCTATATAACATTTCTTTCCAATAATTACATTGCCTGTAACTGCTGCCTGTGGATGGACAAAAGATGATTTATGAACAACTGGTTTGTATCCTTTGAAAGAATAAAACATAGCACAACGAATTTCAGTATTTGTAAAGATTATTGGGAGATAAGTGATTTGTCAGTTCTGTAGCAAAGGCCTTTGAATTGTGCGATTACATGATCTTTCTGATTTTTTATTTCAATATGATAGAGTCCGGTTGATTTTCCATTGTGCACTTCTTTGGCTTCTGCTGTAAGTATATCATCTACATGAACAGGTTTGATAAAATTGATAGAAGTGTCTAAAGCTACAGAGAGTACATTGCGATTATTACATGCAAAAGCAAAGGCGCTGTCAGCTAAAGAAAAAGCAATGCCGCCATGTACAATACCAAACCCGTTGATCATTTCTTTTCTTACTGTCATTTTTATCCGGCTGTAGCCTTCTTTCACATCAAGCACTTCTATTCCCAACCACTGGCTAAAAAGATCATGCTTCATCATATGAGAAACCACTTCACCAGCCAGTTTGTTTTTTTCAGCATTCATAAGTTGTTATTTATTTTCCTTTGAAAACAGGTTGCCTTTTTTCGAGGAAAGCATTGATCCCTTCCTGATAATCTTCTGTAAGGGCTGCTCTTTGCTGAAATATATCTTCTTCCGCCAGTTGTTCTTCTCCGGTGGAATGAAAAGACATGTTCAGTAATTGCTTGGTATAGGCAAGGCCTTTTGTAGGCATGGCAGCAAGAGTTGCAGTAATTTTTTTGCTTTCGACTTCAAACACATCATCTGGAAATATTTTGTAAATCATCCCCATTTTTTCAGCATCACTTGCAGACACTTTGTCGCCCAGCATGGATAAGGCAGAGGCTTTTTGCCAGCCGACTAATCTTGGTAAAAAGAAAGTGCCTCCGCTGTCTGGTATCAAACCGATTTTTGAAAATGCCTGTATGAATGAAGCTGATTGTGTGGCTATAACAATATCGCAACATAGTGCAATATTAGCTCCTGCACCGGCAGCCACACCGTTAACTGCAGCTACTACAGGTTTTTCCAGTTTTCTAATCCTGGTAACTATAGGGTTATAGTGCTCCGATAAGATTTGTTTGATCTCAATTTTATTGTCACCTGTAAGTTCGCCAATATCCTGCCCTGCACTGAAGGCTTTACCGGAGCCTGTGATGTATACGCACCTTACTTCATCATTTTTGCATACATCCAATTTCTCCTGCATCAGCAAAGCCATTTCCCGGTTGAAGGCGTTGAATTTATCCGGACGGTTGAGGGTGATGAATCCAATAGAATCTTTTATTTCGAAAAGAATGGAAGACATGAAGTGATTGTTTAGATGACGAAGATAAAATATTCTAAAGCCTAATGGCATTTGAAATAATCAAAAGGCTCTTTGCAATCATCACACTGGTATAAGGCTTTGCAGGCGGTACTGCCGAATTCACTTACCCTGTGTGTATGAAATGAATTGCAAAGCGGACATTGAACAGCTTCGTCAGGAGCAAAAAGCCTATCACTACATGCTTGCTGCTTCGGATTTGGCGGGGCAATACCATATTCTTTCAGCTTTCTTTTTCCTTCTTCGCTCATCCAGTCGGTGGTCCAGGCCGGGCTGATGGAATTGATGATGTTTATCTTTTTAAATCCAAGTGTTGATAATTCTACCCGAATAGCAGCGGCGATCATATCCATGGCCGGGCATCCGGTATAAGTGGGGGTGATAGTAACTTCCAGTTCATCATCATTCAGCTGGATGTCCCTTACAATCCCGAGGTCAATAATACTTAATACAGGAACTTCCGGATCTTTTATCTCTTCCAGGTAGGTATACAGTGCTTTCTTATCAATAGTTGAACTTTTCATGTCTTTAGTCCTCTCCAGGAGGCTACCATTCGCTGCCAGGATAAGCTCTTTGTACGTATTGCAATTCAGTAAGGATAAAACCAAGATGTTCGGTATGAACTCCTGTTTTGCCACCGGTTTGCATATAAACATTTTCAGGAACAGGAAGGGTGGCTTCGTTAAAAACTATTCTTATATTATTTAACCCGGCTTCCTTTAATGAGGTAAATTTAATGCCGGTTTCTGTTTCATAAGCAACAGGAATAAACAGTTCACCGGTATATCTCCATAATTCATCAATTGCTTTTAGCATACGATTATGGCTTTCTTCTGTGCCATCACCGAGGCGAATTACCCATTCACTGCTCCAGCGCAAATGATATCTTACTTCTTTGAGTGATTTTTCTGCAATAGCAGCCACCCTTGTGTCAGTGTGATGCTGAAGCTGCTGGTAAAGGAAAAACTGGTAGCAACTGAACAGGAACTGTCTAAGCATGGTTTGTGCCCAGTCGCCATTCGGCTGCTCAACCAATAAGCAATTTTTAAAATCTCTTTCTGTTCTTAAATAAGCCAAAGAATCTTCAGTTGAACCATCAGCTTTCAACTCTGCCGCATATTGGTAAAAACTCCTTGCCTGGCCTATGAGATCCAAAGAAATATTGGTAATGGCAATATCTTGTTCCAGTACGGGTCCGTGTCCGCACCATTCTGCATTCCGCTGGCCAAGGATCAATGTATTATCGGCAAGATGAAGTGTATAATCAATCAAAGCACTCATTACATATGGTTTACTTCGTCAGGTAATTGGTAAAAAGTTGGATGACGATAGATCTTATCAACAGCAGGTTCATATAGTTCACCGGCTTCTTCAGGATTGGAAGCAGTTATGTATTTGCTTTCCACTACCCAGATACTTACTCCTTCCATACGGCGGGTGTAAACATCCCTTGCATTTTCTATCGCCATCTGTGCATCAGCAGCATGCAGGCTGCCTGCATGTTTATGGTCCAGGCCTTGTTTGCTGCGGATGAAAACTTCCCACAAAGGCCAATCGGTCTTTGTTTCTTTTGAAACAATGTTCCCGCCTGTTTTATCTTCAGGTATATCACCGTAATAATACTTTCTGATCAGTTGCTGATTCATTTCAGTTTATGATTTTAATTTTATAATTAGTAAAAACTAACGAATCTTCTGTACTGGGAGTTTCCGTGTTAAACTTAAACAGTTTCAATTTTGTTGCCCCGGGCTTCACAGGAGCCAGAAAAATATGTTTGTCAATTGATCCGCCATCCATATCTGGTGAATTATTATCAGTTGTTTCAATCTTTACGATCTTCACCAGGTTCAGGCTGTCTTCAATTTCAAAATGGGTGCTTTCTTCATATGCACATCCCCGGCATACCTTTTCATAGATTACTAATGTGTCATTCATGCGGGCCTGGTTCATTCCTTGTGGTGTCATTATAACCAAATCGGATTGTTTTGCCGGGGTTTCCTGTTTAGTATTATTGCAGCCTGTTACCAGGATCACTAATAGTATGGCCAGGAATTTTGTCATGCAGCTTTAGTTTTATTTCTTTTTACAGCATGGGCCGCCGCCGCTTCCCGCACCCATTCACCATCGTCCCATGCTTTTTTCCTGGCAACCAAACGTTGTTTGTTGCATGGGCCATTACCTTTTACTACCTGCCAGAATTCTTCCCAGTTGATCTCGCCAAAATCATAGTGTCTTCTTTCTTCATTCCATTTCAGCATATCATCCGGCAACTTCATACCCAATGTCTTTATCTGTTCGGCGATCATGTCAACAAAATTCTGTCGTAGTTCGTCATTAGTTTTTCTCTTGATCTTCCATTTCATGCTTTGATCACTATTGGTGCTTTCGCTATCCCTGGGACCAAACATCATCAGTGCCGGCCACCACCAGCGATTAATAGCATCCTGGCACATTTCTTTCTGTTCTTTTGTTCCTCGTGACAGTACCAGTAACGATTCAAAGCCCTGCCGCTGATGAAAACTTTCTTCCTTACAAATTCTTACCATAGCTCTTGCATAAGGACCATAAGAAGTTCGTGTCAGCATCACCTGGTTCATGATGGCAGCCCCATCAACCAGCCAGCCGATTGCGCCAATATCTGCCCATGTTAAAGTGGGATAATTGAAGATGGAAGAATACTTGGCTTTACCACTGTGCAGGTCGTTGATCATTTCTTCCCTGCTTTGTCCTAATGTTTCGGCAGCAGAATATAAATACAATCCATGGCCACCTTCATCCTGCACTTTGGCAAGAAGAATCGCCTTTCTTTTTAATGAGGGAGCTCTTGATATCCAGTTACCTTCTGGCAGCATACCAACTATTTCACTATGTGCATGCTGGCTTATCTGGCGGATATTTGTTTTGCGGTAAGCCTCCGGCATCCAGTCTTTGGGTTCGATCTTTATTTCATTATCTATTTTTTCCTGGAAAATTTTCTCAAAATCCTGAACAGGCATAGCTCACATTTTTAAGTTACAAATGTAGTCAAAACTAACGCCTGTTTGGCCGGATTGTTTATGATGTTTATCAGGAAATATGAGCTTACATACTTTTTACAAACAAATCCTGGAGTTTCTTAGCTGCTGCCATAGTGTTCGCAGCATTAGGTTTAAAATCTTTGTATTCTTCTGTGAGAAAATCCTTTGTTGTCAGTTCTTTGCCGTTTGCTTTTACACTTGATTTGAAAGCAACGCCTTTATTATTGAAGTAGATCCGGGTTTCCCATTCATTACCTTCCTCGCCTTCATGTGAATAGAAGAAAACAAGTTTACCGTCTTTGTACAAGTATTCTTCATTGGTTATTAGGTGAGATGATTTGCGGCTGATATTTATTTTCAACAGTACATTTTTAGGATTCCGTTCTGATGCGGGCAGATGATCCGGCGGATCATCATACCAGAAATCAGTGGTTTCCGTGTAAATGCCAACAGCTGGCCAACTCCTGTTGTTTTTATTGGTTACCCAATGATTATTATACAAGGGGCCTTCGAATCCTTGTTCAATTGACTCGATAATCTGCTTATTTATATATGTGTAATGCTTGCGGATGTCTGATTCGGTTTGCGCTAAACCAATCAGCGGAAAAATGAAGAATAATGAAAAGAAGATTTTCTTCATTGTTGTTTATTATGTTATTTGAAGGAATTTATTTTATATCAAAGTCCACCACTACTTTTTCTGTTTTAGGATGAGACTGGCAGGTAAGTATATATCCTTTTTCCACTTCTTCTTCTTCCAGTCCCCAATGAACATCCATCATCACCTCACCTTCTAATAGTTTGGCTTTGCAGGTGCAACACATGCCGCCTTTACAGGCAAAGGGCAGGTCGGCGCCTTGTTTAAGTGCAGCATCCAGGATGGTTGTTTCACTGTTCAGCGAAAGATTAAACACAAAACTTCTTCCATCAACCTTTACAGTTATGTTGCTTTGCGGGCCTTGAGCGTCTGTGCCTTGAACCTTGTGCATAGTGCTTTGTGCCTTTGCACCTGCGCTGGTGAATAGTTCAAAATGTATTTTCTTTTTGTCAATACCTTTTGTCTCTAAAAAATCTTTTATACAAAAAATCATTTCCTCCGGTCCGCAGATGAAGAATTCATCCGTACCTGCATACTCAACCAGTTTGTCAAGATCATTTAATTTCTCCGTATTGATCCTTCCAAAGTTTACGGCAGTATCTGTTTTTTCCCTGCTCAATACATGGATCAGGTTAAATCGTTCCATGTATTTATTCTTTAAACCTTCCAGTTCTTCAAAGAAAATAATAGAACCGCGGTTCTTATTGCTATAGACTAACGTAAAGTTGCTGCCTGGTTCTGTGCCCAGTGTGGTTTTGATCAGTGAAAGAACAGGAGTAATTCCGCTTCCGGCGGCGAAGGCGAGATAATTCTTTTTTTGAACCGGGTTGAGTACGGTATAAAATTTCCCCACCGGTTGCATCACGTCAAGTATATCACCTTTTTTCAGATGCTCATTAGCGAAACCGGAAAACAAACCGCCTTCTACTTTTTTGATAGCTACCTTCAACTGGTTTTCGAGTGGTGATGAACAGATGGAATAGGTTCGCCGTACTTCTTCCCCATTGATAGTGGCCCTCATGGTAAGGCTCTGGCCCTGGTTGAATTGAAAATCTTTTTTTAGCTCAGCGGGAACATCGAAAAGAACGGACACACATTCAGGAGTTTCTTTCTTTATATCTTTTACAGTGAGACGATGAAAATGAATGGACATAGATCAGGGTTGTTTTCGTAAACCATCGATCATGATCATTACCATATTATCTTCCAGTTCCTGTGCACTGATCTTTGCTTTACTGCGATGCCAGCTTTCAATACCGCTGATGGCATGCAGCATAATCAGTACGGCAGTTGGGGCATCGATCTTCCGGATCTCATTTTTGGTAATACCTTCTTCAATGATGGCAGCAAATTTTTTTCTGTAATTGCGTCGCTGGGTTTGAAAATTAGACAAGTAAGGTTCTTCAAGATGCTTCCATTCACGGTCACTTACATATACTTCTTCATAATTCTCTGTCATTTGTTTTATGTGGAAGCGGAGCAATTGCTCAATTTTGCCAATCGTTTTTTGCTGACTGCTTTCAATGGCATCAATAGTGGTATTATATACATTGGCCACATCAAAGCAGATAGCTTCCAGTATCTCATTTTTGGAACGAATATGATTGTACAGGCTGGCAGCCTCAATACCTACTGCCTCTGCAAGATCCCGCATAGAAGTAGCGGCAAAACCTTTTTCACGGAACATTGCAGCGGCCTTGATCAATATCAGACCTTTCTTGGAAGCTTTTTTTCGTTGTGCCTTCGCCATACTCAAAGATAATGAACCGTGATATTAAGAAAATTATGAGAATAATCAGTCATTTCCTG
>JAEUVO010000018.1 GCA_016786885.1 Chitinophagaceae bacterium
ACTTCGCCGCCGTAATATTAATGCAAGACCTACTGAATACATCAGGAAAGTAATTGAGGAAGAAAAGAAAGCTACCCGAAAAGAAGCAGTACAGACTATCAAAACAGATACACTGACCAAAAAACAACAGGATTTTTTCAACAGTGGTTTTGAAGAAGATAAACCAGACAGCACCAAAAAAGTAGGTGATATGGTGAAAGCAGATGAGATCATCAAAGAATCTGTTCTGAAGAAAGCTAAAGTGTTTGAATACAGGCCTCCTAAGTTTTTCAATGACTATCTCGTCAGCGGATTTAACAATAATATTTTAGTAACCCGTTTTCAACCCTACCAGGGTGGCTATGGCCCGATACAATTGAGTAATAATTCTCCGTTGAATGGAATCATCCGGGTTGGAACATCTGATCTTTTTGAAGACTGGAAATTCGCAGGCGGCTTTCGCATTAGTCCAGATCTCACTAATAATGAATACGTATTCACCACACAATACCTTAAGAAAAGGATAGATTATGGTCTTACATATTACCGGGTAACGGTAAAAAACCCTGCTTTGTATACCGACTCTACTTCTTTTAATGTGAGACAATACTCTAATTTATACCAGGCAACAGTTACGTATCCTTTCAGTAAGATCAGAAGTCTGCGTATGAATGTGGGATATCGCAGTGATAAATATGTAAAACTGGCCAACGAATTTTTCCCTAATGAATCATTAAAAGGCAAAGATGACCGCCTCACTTATGCACTGGCCCATCTTGAATTTGTACATGATGATGCAATCAGCCCGGCGCTGAATATATGGAGAGGTCTTCGCTGGAAAATATACTTCGATTATATAGCACAGGTGGGCAAGAATACCAAAACAGGAAGCGGCGATTTTCCATACACCATGAACGTTGGCTTTGATGCCAGGCATTATCTGCCGGTATACCGTAACATCACCTGGGCTGTTCGTGCTGCAGCTGATTTCTCCTGGGGTACGAAAAAACTTATTTATTACCTGGGGGGTGTTGACAACTGGCTGATGTTTGGTCAGAATCAGCGAAGCAATGGTTCCTTCCGCTATTTTGATCCTTCCAATACCCCGGACCCCGATGCTGAATATGCATATGAATCGCTGGCAGTAAACATGAGAGGATTCAAGCAGAATGTGGCGAATGGTAACAATGCATTTGTATTTAACAGTGAAGTAAGAGTGCCTGTATTTACCAGCTTCTTTAATAAACCCATCAATAATGCCTTCCTCCGTAACTTCCAGATAGTACAGTTTATAGATCTCGGTACTGCATGGAATGGCGCTTATGATAAAATAGAAAGGCCTTCTGTTTCGTACACCTCTCAGCCGCTTACTGTAAGAGTAAAAGCCGGTGGTATAGGACCTTTTGCGGGTGGCTATGGTTTTGGCGCCCGGAGTACTTTGCTGGGCTACTTTCTGCGCTTTGATGCAGCCTGGGAAATGAACGGTTTTTTCCAGGGCAAACCTCTTTATTATTTTGCTATGGGACTTGATTTTTAAGCAACCAAATGTTTCAATAGTGACAATCCCTCCCCTAAGGAGGGATTGTCATTTTAGACAGTAAATGATTCGCCCAATTTTTTCACTGACAAATACAGCAATGTCATGAACACTGCATAGCACAAAGTCATTCCCCATGCAACACTGTTCTGAAGGGGATTAAAGAGTAAATCACTTATTTCTGCAACAAGAGAAAAAGGATCGGTAATAACATCCCAGCTGTTGAACCGCAGATACCGGCCAATATATATTCCCAGCGCATTGAGCCACATTACTGCAAACACCAGCGTCACCGAAAAATGTTTTCCCCTTATCACTGCTGTTATCAGTTCTACTTTTCTGAGCGAAACGATTCCGAACATGATACCATTCCACGCAAAGGAAAAGATCAGCAACAGATCAAACCATTTTGGTGCAGAACGTACCCTCGCAAAATGGACAAGGTCGGTTATGATATAAAAAGCGTTTGGGATGAATAATAGCCATACGACCAGCATCAAAAAAAGCTTCCACTTGTTCTCAATAATATCAATCCTTCTGGCGGTCAGTTGAGTGATCCAATAAGGCACAAAAGCAAGAAAAAGATTCCAGGGAAGGAAAATATACTCCAGTGAATCAGTAACAATCATTCTTGCAGTCAGCAATAAACAACTAAAGCCGGAAGATACCAGCAACCAATGATGCAGGGTAACTGGCAATGGAAACCCGGATTTGAGAAGAAGTGTTGCTTTTGTCATATACAGATTTTTGGAATAAATATTAAATACCCGGCAAGCAAAGCAACAGCAGCCATAACTAGTACTGCTGCTGCAGCCACATTTTTAATGAATTTTATTTCCGGATGATCCTCTTTTGATATCAGGTCTGCCATTTTTTCAATAGCTGTATTGAAGAACTCTGCCGCCCATACCAAACCGGTAACAATAGCAAGAATAATTATCTCAAAGCGGGAAACCGGAAAAATTATACTTAATACAATCACTGCAACAGTTGCGAGTAAATGCAGTATTGCATTGTGCTCCTGTTTAAAAAAGCAGCACATTCCTTCAAAAGCAAAACGGAAACTTTTGCTTCTTTTCTTCACTGAAAATGGTTTATACTCATTCATGCCCGCCAGTTTGATTCCCGGATCAATTTCTTTTTTATGCTACTTGCAGGTTGGTTATCCGCCTTTCCTGTTATCATATGCTGGCAGCCGGTGAATTCTTTCCAGACTTCCTTTGCATATTGCAGAAATGAATAACCTCCCTGTCTCAGTACCCTGTAATGCCATATCCAGACCATGAAAATGGTGCCTGCCATTAGTACATGATGAACTGTTCTTGAAAAGATTGATGCAAATTCTCTTTTATGTTTATACAAACATTCAAGAGTGTAACTCTGAAAACGCAGATGCATTTCTTCATCTTTTAGTACTTGCAGGCATATTTGTTTAAGTATAGCCGACCGGGTAGCATTGAACAAAGCCTTGTAATACACCATGGCTATTATTTCAGCGGTGAGCAATACCGTCACCGAACCCTCCAATCCTGTCAGTTTTCGCAATCGCCGGAAAATAGTATCCAGCCAGTCTCTGCCCAGTTTTGGTATTCCCTCTGTTTCCATAAACTTTCCCAAAATCGCCGCATGATCCTGTTCTTCTTTAATAAACAGTTTGACTGTATTCATGTAGCCGGCATCCTGCATACGCAGAGCAAACTGTAGGAAATGCTTCCCCTCAGAATGTTCACCTCTTTGAAACTGGCGAATGGATTGGGAGATGTTTTGTTTTTCAAGGGCTGTCAATGTTTGACTATCCTTCCATTCAAGATGATCAAAATGATCACGGTTTCCCAGGAAATATTGTTGCCATAGTAAAAAATTCATAAAATGATTTTTGAAATGAAACAATACTATTGCCACTCCAGTTTCCTGGAGAAATACATAATGATACCCAGCGCCACAAATAAACCTATACTGCCCATTAGCAATGCATAATCCTGTAATTGAATAATGCTGAAAATATAACTGTACACTACAACCAGTACAAAGCTGATAAACATGGCCAGTTTTGATGATTTTAAGATGCTGCCCACATACCAGCCTACCAGCCCGATAGTAGCGGCACCTGCAATGAGGTAAGCCAGGTTGAATCCTGTATACTCAGAAATAGATAAGAGTAGTGTATAAAATAATACCAGGGCTAATCCGGCAAGGCCATACTGAACGAGGTGTAATGACTTTTTATAAATAGTCTCTACCAGAAAAAAAGCAGCAAAAGTGAGCATGATACAAAGCAGTGCATACTTAACTGAACGTCCTGTTTTATCATAACTATCCACCGGGATCAGCAGATCTGCTCCTACCTGTGAAGAAGAGAAATTGTAAACGGTATTCTTCCATATCTGTGGTATAGATCGGTTCATATATTTCCAGGTAGCTGTGAATCCGCTGTCCTTAACCGTTCTTGTATCGGGCAATCGTATACCCGTAAAACCCGGATCGGGCCATGCAGACCTCATTTCAATTTTATTTTCCCGTGCCGCAGCAGCAAATAATAATTGTTCAGACCCATTGAGAGAAAACTTGATAGCAAATGATCCGCCAGCATTGGTTGTTTCCGGTGACAGTGGAACAGGAGCAACAAAGGCTTCTTCCATTGGTGTTTGTCCAGCTGCCTGTGGCATAAATACAATATCGCTGTCGTTCCAGCTCAGGTGGATATCTTCGTTAATACCCTTCAACTGATCCTGCACTTTAAAAAATAACAGCGATTCATTCCATAAAATATTTTCTGCAGGAATATTTAATTTCTCCCATGGAATGCTGTTGAATTTCCCCGATAGGGTGATGTCTGTTTTGTAAACAGCTACTTCATAGATACCTCTTTTTCTTTTCTCAGGAAATACAGTTGATTGTATATCGAGTTTATCTGCCATGAAATAAGCATTTGCTTTCTCCCATCGCTGGTTGCCTTTTTCATCCGTTACAGCAACTTTATATGGCAGTAACAGTATTGGTCCGGTCACCAATTGTTTACCTGCCCATTTACTGCTGATGTCAGCAATGGCTTCTTTTTGGCGGCCCTCCCTTTCCTTCACTACTCCCATAATGAAGTAAGTGGGTATCCATAGTACCATCGCCATTAAAAAAATGACAACACATTTGAGGAATAATTTCCCTTTATCCCACAGCGGGGACGATCCTTTAATTGTTTCAAAGGTTTCCATCATTGATTGTTTTATGAATTAAAAAGAAAAATTGTTTTATCCGAAAAGCTATTGTTACTATTGCAGCGAGATAAGCAGGCCAGAAGTATAGTAATGAATCAAGATTAAGTGTTTCGTCAGCAAAAGCCAGTAACAGCAAGATTAAATTCATCACAATGGAAGCAACAGCTGCTATTATCCATAAAAAGAATTTTTCAGAAGGCGAAAACCCGGATGTTATAATACAAAAAAGCAATGCCCAGGCAATTAAAAATGAAGGTGACCCTGCCACCATTACAAAAAACAGTGTCGAAAATAAATCCGGGGCAAACCAACCTGCCTGCCCATATAAGGCAGAAGAAAGAAAGGTATAACCAGTAAGGCCAATCACTAACAGTAGTATTGACACTAACCATGTATAAAGAGTGTGAAGGAAGAAATTCATCAGTTATAAGTTTGATCGTTTGAAGATTCAATAGCATTTATTTTCCTGAGACAGATACCAAGAGGTACTAAACCGATGATACCAAAAGAACAATCGATCAACCGCCACCAAAAAGGTATTTCCCTGAAATGCCCGGCAATAAGTGCAAAGGGAATGATCAGCAGGCAGGCAATCATTCCAAACTCAATCACCCATTTATTTCGAACGGGGTTTTGTAAAGGGCCGATGAATAATATTGCCAAAACGATATGTGCGAAGGCCAGCCAATCGTATCCGTAAGCCAGAAACGGATACTCTTTGTTAGTATTCACTAATCCCAGGTATACTTTATCAAGCCAACCACCGACAACTGAGCCAGCAGGAAATAACCTCGTTACAAATGAAAGTTCTGTTCCTGCAGGAATAGCTGTAGCTCCGCTCAGGATAAGAACAACTATAAAAAGGATAATCCATCGTCTTATTGTTTTTAATTGTTTTTTCATTTTAAAAAGTACTTTGTATCTCAAAGTGTATGTATAAAAAAAATTATTTTACCCCTTTGATCATATTTTCCAACGCTGTTATGTGATCGGTAAATGCCTTTTCTCCCGACTTGGTAACCGAATAAGTCGTATTTGTCTTTTTACCAATAAACCCTTTATGCACTTTGATAAAACCGTTTTCCTCAAGGTTCACCAAATGAGTAGCCAGGTTACCATCTGTTACTTCCAGCATTTCTTTCAGGTCGTTAAAGTTCACTTCCTCATTCACCATCAATACACTCATCACCCCAAGGCGTATGCGGCTTTCAAACACTTTATTTAACCCAGTTATCGGATTCTTCATATTTCTTTTCTCCTGACGGAACTGTTCCGGATTTTACTTTCTTTCATATTTCGTCCACATACTTATTCCATAGACTATATGCAAAATACCAAAACCAATGGCCCAAAACCACAAACCATATCCAATGAAAAACATATTAATCAATCCTAATACAATTTCACAATATCCAAGGTACCGGATATCTGACAAAGTGTACTTACTGGCATTTACAAGGGCAAGTCCATAAAAAATCAAACTGGCTGGTGACACAAATGCCCATATATCGTACCGCAACATTCCAACAATAAATGCTCCTCCTGTTGCCAACGGTACCAGCATATTCCACGCAAGTCTTTTTGATGTATGATCCCACAATGGTAAACCTTGTTTGTTTGCCTTGCGCCATGTAAAATAATATGATGAAGCAAATGCAACAACAAAAACCGAGGCAGCCACAACCAGCAATTTGATCTTTAACCGGCTGAAATCATCTCCGGAGAAAAAACCACTGCTATTATAGTCACCATAATAATTATCAAGTATATTGTATGAAATAAAAGCACCTGCTAAGGCACATACTCCTGCAGCCACTCCGCTTAATCCGCTCAGTGAAATAAAACGGCTTGACCGCTCCATGATACGGCGTATGTCTTTTAAGTCCTGTAAAGAGTCGGTTTGCTGGTTTGGCTCATTCATAAAAAGTACTTTGAATTACAAAGTAAGTAAGCCTTTCCCATATCTCCAAATACTTTTTAAGTCCGGGTATTTGTTCAAAACAATTTAACATTCATAAAATAATATCCGGTTGTATTTTTACGAATCGATGTTCCTTCCGAAACAAAACCAGCTTTTTCTCCTATTTACCCTGCTGATAACGGCATTACCTGTCCTGTCTCAGACCAAAAAGATTACAGGAACAGTAAAAGATGCGCATAGTGAAGAGCCAATACCTTTTGCATCAGTTAGTTTTAAGAATACCATGGTTGGCAAACTGACGGACTCAGCAGGTACCTTTTCTTTTTCCCTGGCAAAATGGCCTTCCGATACACTTGAAATTTCCTGTGTGGGTTATCAGCCCTTTCGTTTAGCCCTTGCTATGGGCAAAGACTCGGTACAGTTGAATATCTTGATGGAGAGAGGTACTTTCAACGAAGGGGCCCAGTTAAAAATAAAAGTGAACAAAGGGCTGTTGGTTTGGCGAAAAATTGTTCAAAACAAGCCCTTCAATGACCGTTACCGGTTCGATAATTTCTCATATGAGCTATACAACAAATTAGAACTGGATCTGAAAAATATCAATTTTGAGAAGTTTGGCAAATTCAAACCATTAAAACCTGTCAGCGATCTTATCAACGAAAATATTGATACCGTTGAAGGCATAAAATACCTGCCCACTTACCTGACAGAAGCTCTCTCCGATTACTACTATCAGAAAGATCCAAAAAAAAGAAGAGAGATAATCAAAGCCGCGAATACAAACGGTATAAAAAATGAAAGTGCATTAAAGATGCTCGGAGGTATGGACCAGGTAGTAAATGTCTACAACAACTTTATTCCTGTGTTTGATAAACAATTTGTAAGCCCGATCAGCGATAATGGTGATTATTATTATAATTACCGGGTAACAGATACACAGGTTATTGCCAACAACCGCTACTATCATCTTGTATTCACTCCGAGAAGAAAAGGCGGAGATACATTTGAAGGAGATTGCTGGGTGCATGTTGGCTCATTCGCTATTCAACGAATGAACCTCCGGCTTGGCAAAGAAGCCAATGTAAATTTTGTGGAGAATCTCAGCCTCATACAGGAATACAAAATGATCAATGACACGACCTGGTTCCTGGCTAAAGACAAATTTGTTGCAGATGTATCGCCGATAGGCAAAGATCGTCCTGGTTTTATTGGTCGTAAAACAACCACTTATCAAAATATTATCGTAAATGATTCTTCTGTAGTAAAAGAGCTAAACAAAAATAAAATACTCGAAGAGATCATTACTCTTCCAAACGCAGCTGAGCAAAAAAAAGAGTTCTGGGCAGGAGCAAGACATGAGCCACTCAGCAAATCAGAAAGTGGTATCATTAAAATGATAGACACACTTACCAATGCGCCGGTTTTCCAGCGATTCACTAAA
Source organism: Chitinophagaceae bacterium (assembly GCA_016786885.1). GTDB lineage: Bacteria > Bacteroidota > Bacteroidia > Chitinophagales > Chitinophagaceae > JJ008. Next base: position 8,091 of record JAEUVO010000018.1, read on the forward strand.
ACAATGGCATTTATCGGAACAGGTTATAAAGACATCGGTAATTTCCAAATCGGCCCCTGGATGAACTGGATGACCTCAAATGGCTGGGAAGGTTTTCGAATGCGGTTTGATCTTGGTACGAATAAACTCTTTGATAAAAAGATTAAGCTTCATGGCTACCTGGCTTATGGATTTGGTGATAAGAATCTAAAAGGTATGGGAGAAATATTTTATCTCCCGAAAAAAGATCCCCGTATGTTTTTGTATGCTTCTTTTACCAATGATCTTGACTGGGGGCAGAACTATTATGGCGAAGTATCACAGGATAATATATTCGCCCTGGCGGTTAGAAAAAAAGGCATCCCGGTAAAAAATATTAAAGTGAATGAAAAACGCTTTGAGTTTTACAAAGAAACATTTCAGTGGATGTCTAATAAACTGACGATTACACATAAATCCACTTTACCCCTTCGGAATCTTGTGCCTATTGACTCTTTCAGAGCAACTGCCAGTGGTGACCCGCTTACCAGTTTTGAAGTATCGGTCCGGCTTCGCTTTGCTTTTTTAGAAAGATTCCTTGAAAGTCATTTTTATCGTACCAGCCTAGGAAGTGTTTACCCCATCGGCGAGATCAATATTACACAAGGCTTTCCCGGAGTGCTGAAAAGCAGTTATAGTTATACAAAGATCTCCGGTAGTATCTCTGATAATATTAAAATACCTCCGTTCGGTAATGTCTCCTGGTATGTATTTGGCGGAAAAACATTTGGCACACTGCCGTATACTTTACTGGATATTGCGCCGGGAAACGAATTGTACTATTATAATAAGTATGCATTCAATATGATGAACCGGTGGGAATTCATTCATGATAGCTATGCCGGCCTGAACATTGAACATAATATTGGTAATGGCATTTTTCGCCTTTTCCCTAAACTTCGTCTGCGACAATTCTGGACAGCTAAGACACTATGGGGCAGCTTATCAACCGCTAATAAAGCACTGAATTTTAAACAGAGCCATACCTTCCAATCGCTTGATGGGAAAACTTACCTGGAAATGGGTACCGGGGTTGATAATATCTTTAAGGTCTTCAGAATTGATCTTATATGGCGGGTGCTACCTTCTACATTACCAAAAGAAGGTGACAGGGCTTTTGGTATTTTTGGAAGTTTCCGCCTTGCATTTTAATTTCTGCCTACTTAGATTTCTTTTTTATATACTCCTCCCCTTTTATCAGCAATTCTTTAAATTGTTTATCAACAGTTTTTTTACTGAACTCTTCATCATAATAAATATCTGTACCGTCGTTATTTGTTTTGAGATCTTTGGCGTCCAACGAATAAGGCCCTGCTATACCCAAATGTGTCTCCTCTTCCTTCCCATCCTCATCATTAAATCCCAGCCTGAAAAGAAAGAAACGTTTCTTTTGACCATCGAATATCGCCTCCTTTTCACCAAGGTACTCAATCGTAGACGGGGAATAGTCTTCATCGCCGAATTGATACATCTCACTTTCAGCAAAATATCGTTGTGTTAGGTATTTCGATGTGAAAAAAGACTCTCTCTTTATCCTTTTGAGGCCCTCATATAAATCAAGCCTGTATTCTTTATCCGCAGCTACTTTTTCAATTTCCCTGGCATCCACTTGCTGATCATTCTTTAACAGACAGGTGACAGCCGTTTTCTTTAGAAAAATATCCGGGAGAGCAGCGTACTTCTGCAGCATTTTGTTAGACTCAGTTGTATTGAGTTCGCCCAGCAAATGAAGCAGGCTTTCGTAAGGCCATGTCCATATATCCTCCCCTTTCAGTGTCTGACCGGCAAGTAGTGTATCTGCAATAAAAAGAATATCCTTTTCATAGGGTTTTATCATGGAAGGCTCAACGGTATTACTATCAAGTAAGGTGGAAGTATAATTAGCAACATCTTCCCAGAAATCACCATTTTTTAATAGCACCAGGATATCAGGATACAATATTTTAGCAAGATCCAATGAATCTGTAACACCATACCCTACAGAACTTCTGTTGCCCAGCTTTGTTGGTGTCTTATTCACAAACAAATCCTTCAGTGTTGTATAAGAGTAAGTAGTCTTATAGTCCACCAACAGGTTCAGCATAGCCAGTTTATCACTTCCCCTGTCACCCAGTTTTTCATAATTATCTTTAATAAAATCAACCGTACTGCTATCGGATAAGCCATCGAATACATTGATCAGCTTATTTCTCACTGAACCATAGTACAAGGTATCATCAGGATAAGACACCAGGAAAGCCATATGTAAAACCGAAAGATCTGTCTTTGCAAAAGACACTTTGTCCAGCATATATTTTGCATCTTCAGCAGTTGCCGAATCTTCAGACTGAAGCGCTTCGAGCAATTGCTTTGCTTTACTGGTAAAAATTGTCGGCTTCAGCTTATCATTCCTGATACTGAATTTGCTGAAGAAATCGTTGTGCCTTGTATCATTAAGATGCTGAGAAGGTACAAATGCCAGTAAGGTATACAATGTATCCCCATGGAGGAGATATCTCATTCGCTTTAAGTTATTACTTCCCGGAGATTGGACTACCTGCTCTACTCCTGCTATGTTCCCATTTCTTACATTGATATAACTAAGAACAGAATCACTATATCCTTTTGCCTCATTCGCTTTTCCTCTGTAAAAACTGGTGTCAGCTTCCGCCCAATAAAATGCAGGTAGCTTATCCTTTATCACTTCATATGAAATCGCTTCGTTTGGGTTATAACTTGTATAATGAACTCTTGTACTGTCATCATCATCTTCTTCCTTTTTTGCCAGTTCAAATTTTGCAGGAACCCAGCTGCTGAAAGTATTATCATCCGCTGATTGCAGCGTAGAGTTAACAGGTTTATAATCGGTAAGCTTAAGGGAATTAAAAAAATAATCAGGGCCGCTATCTTCTTTCCGTGATTTATGCCCTAATACCATCAGGGAATATACCCGGTTACCCCGTACAACATTCTTTGTTTTATAGAATAATGCCTCTTCGTCCGATTCAGCATCAAATCTCATTGAAGGAAACCCATTATGTAATCCTGTTTCTTCTCTTAGTTTTGTTATTTTATCTTTTAGCAGGTTCTCTTTAAATAACTCAAAAAAAGACGAATCGCCATCAAGAAAGTGGCCTGCATTAATATCCCGTACCTGGAAAAGGTAATAAAGCCCCGCAGCGAGATCTGTACAATCATATACAGAAAAATTCCAACCTGACCCATCTGCCTGTTTTTCAAAGCTTTTATTCCTTTTAGGTATAGAAGGTAACATTACTGACACAGCTTTTTCTGGCAGAGAAAACTCTTTCCAGTTGCTTTGCTTTGTTTCCGTTTCCGTTTTGCCAGTTTTGAATGAGTAAAAGAATTTATCTGCATCTGATGTATTCAGCTTATTCTTATTATCACCTCCCATCATCAGGAAGAAAGCGGTATTTCCTTTTTTCAATACCTGTACCCGGAAGTTGACTGATGGAGCAGTTACTATACCTTCCACGCCTTTTATATCGTTTCTGTCAACCTTCTTTGTATTTTCCAGTCTGCCGGTCCTGCTCATTGATTTAGCCATCTCCTTCAATGCATCAGCCAGTTTATCATCTTCATACTGCGCAATGGTATGCCCGGTCATATAATAGGTCATGGTAGTTATATCTACAAAAATCTTCATCTTCACCAGCTCTCCAAACATATTATACTCAGAGGGAATGCCTGGCATATCAATAGAGTATAAACTGTCTGCCTGGCCCACTTCATACCAGGAAGTAGCCGGTAATTTTTCAGCATACTTTTCTGCCGCCATCGTATTACCCGAAATAACAGGTGTCACCGTATACCCTTTGTTCCGCAATAATTTTATCACCCCGGAATCTCCCGGCAGGTGTGCTGCCCCTACAGCATAGAACATACTTCTTATATGACTCAAACTATCAATGCTTCTTGACATTTTGAGATTTCTATTGTTAAATACAATGGTTTTGGCTTTTGCAGAACCATACCTGTCCAGGTAATCTTCAATCCGGTTCATATCCTGCGCCAGGTAAATTTTGATCATATTTTCTAATGAAAACATCATCTTATCCTCCGGCAGTTTCATTTCTTCCTCTTCATCAATATCCTTTCCTAATTCATCCCTGATATTCAGTTGATCTTTTACTTCCTCTACTGCTCCCAGCCATTTACCTTGCTTCATGGCCATGCCATATAAGTAAGCATCCAGAATGGTGGGCATTTGACCATATACTAGCAATCTTTTTAATCTTTCATTACGAAGCTTCCTGAAATATTTCTTCATGGATTTACTTACCTCCTTTGGAGGAGGGGGTGCTTCTATATCTAAAACGGCTGTATCCGGAGCCTCAATTTTCACATCTTTGATACCCTCGTCCTCATCGGCCAGTTCCCGTTCTTCCACTACCTGGAACGCTTTGGTAAAAAGAGAATCCATGTATTCCTTAAAATCAACTTCAATAGCAAATCCTTCGGCCCTCTCAAAATGATGATAAAAAGAATCACCCAGGTTGAAGATCCTTTTATCCTGTAAGTGCATCGTCCCAAAAAGAAAAGAGGGCTTCTTCAGGTCCTTGCCGCTTATTTGCCAGAGCAATGTCTTTGGCCAATCTGCTTTTTGTGCAGCCCCTTTATATGCAAGCAAAGACAGGAAAGGCAGGAGTAAAATAACCCGGAGTATTCTTTTCATAGTGTATGATAAAGTTATCAGCATAAAAAATTAACGGTATGTGTCCGTGCCGTATTACGGCGTAAAGATAAAATTGTAAATGTTTTTCACTTAACTTACTTCAATAATTTTTGCTATGCCGTTACATTACATACTGGCCCTCGACCAGGGCACTACCAGCAGCCGCAGCCTTTTGTTTGATAAACAGGGGAATATAATCAGCCAGGCCCAAAAAGAGTTCAGGCAGTTTTTCCCGCAGCCCGGGTGGGTAGAGCATGATGCCAATGAAATATGGAGTACCCAATATGGCACCATGGCCGAAGCACTTGCAAAGGCAGGAATTACTATGAAACAAATAGCCGGCATCGGCATCACTAATCAACGGGAAACAACAGTTGTATGGGATAGAAAAACAGGGCAACCTGTTTACAATGCCATCGTGTGGCAGGACAGGAGAACTGCTTCGTATTGTGATGACTTAAAATCTGCAGGTTTAGCAGCAACTATTCAACAGAAGACAGGGCTTATCATTGATGCCTATTTCTCGGCCACCAAACTTAAATGGATACTGGATAATGTAAGCGGTGCAAGAGAAAAAGCGGTAAAAGGTGAACTGGCTTTTGGCACTATTGATTCATGGCTTACCTGGAAACTTACCAACGGTGAAGTGCATGTGACGGATGTATCTAATGCATCAAGAACAATGCTGTTCAATATCCATTCACTGCAATGGGATGAAGAACTGCTTAAGATATTTGATATTCCAGCTTCCGTGTTACCAGAAGTAAAACCCAGCAGCAAGATCTATGGGGTCACCGGGAATATCATTCCTGATTCAAGAATTCCGATTGCGGGTATTGCCGGTGACCAGCAAGCAGCTTTGTTCGGACAACTTTGTACACAACCCGGTATGGTGAAGAATACCTATGGAACCGGTTGCTTTATGCTGATGAATACCGGAGAGAAAGCTATTGCTTCCAAAAACAATTTGCTGACAACAATTGCCTGGCAAATTGACAATAAAACTGAATATGCATTGGAAGGCAGTGTATTTATTGCAGGTGCTGTAGTGCAATGGCTGAGAGATGAATTAAAGATCATCCGCACATCTGCTGATGTGGAAAAACTGGCCGGACAAGTAAAAGATACAGATGGTGTTTATATCGTTCCTGCTTTTGCAGGCCTGGGAGCGCCTCATTGGAACCAATATGCGAGAGGCAGCATTTTTGGACTAACAAGAGGAAGCAGTAATGCCCATATTGCAAGAGCTGCTCTTGACAGTATTGCTTATCAAACTTATGATGTGCTAAAAGCAATGGAAGCAGATGCTGGTATACACATCAGGGAATTGAGAGTAGATGGCGGAGCCACAGTCAATAACCAGCTAATGCAGTTTCAAAGTGATATACTAAATACAAAAGTTGTCCGGCCAAAGATCACAGAGACCACAGCATTGGGCGCTGCATACCTGGCAGGCCTTGCCGTCGGTTATTGGAAAAACGTTGAAGAAATACAACAACAATGGCAGGTGGATAAATCATTTTCTCCGTCAATGATTGATGAGAAAAGAAATGAGCTAATTAGTGGCTGGCAAAGGGCTGTTAATGCTTCCATCGCATGGGCAGATAACAAACCCCTCTAAATCTCATATAGGGAAGATTTTCAGAGAGTCTTTTAATCCAAATTTTTTGAACAGAACAAAAATGATACAGCAACTCGAATCCCAGCCCGAATGGGATGTTTGTATCATTGGAGGTGGCGCCACAGGACTTGGAACGGCATTGGATGCAGCATCAAGAGGTTTAAAGACAATTCTCTTTGAACAATATGATTTTGCCAAAGGCACTTCTTCCAAAAGCACCAAACTTGTTCATGGCGGTGTACGCTATTTGCAGCAGGGCAATATCAAACTGGTAATGGAAGCATTGAAAGAAAGAGGCCTGCTACTGAAAAATGCTCCTCACTTAGTGCACAATCAACAATTCATCGTACCCAATTATAAGTGGTGGGAAAAACCATTCTATGGTATTGGTCTTAAAATATACGATTGGATGGCCGGCAAACTGGGCCTTGGCCCGTCAGAACTTTTATCAAAAGAAGAAACGCTGGCATTGGTTCCCACATTGGATGCAGAAGGACTTACCGGGGGGGTTGTTTATCATGATGGGCAGTTTGATGATGCCAGGCTTGCTATCAGTATCGGGCAGACTGCTGTGCAGCATGGTGCAGTGGTGCTGAATTATTTCCCGGTTACCGGTTTATTAAAAATGCAGCAGAAAGTTTGTGGTGTATGGGTGAAAGATTCACAAACTGGTAAAGAGCGGGAAGTAAAAAGCAAAGTAGTGATTAATGCCACTGGTGTATTTACCGATGCTATCATGAAAATGGATGACCCTAAACATGAAAGCATCATCAGCCCCAGCCAGGGAATACATTTAGTAGTTGACAAAGAATTTCTTCCCGGAGATACGGCCATTATGGTTCCCAGGACAGATGATGGCAGGGTATTGTTTGCAGTGCCCTGGCATAATAAAATTGTATTAGGCACAACAGATACTCCTGTCAATAGTATCTCGGCAGAACCGGTCCCTTTTGAAGAAGAAATTGATTTCATACTTACACATATCGGCCGCTACCTGACCAAGGACCCGCAACGAAGTGATGTAAAAAGTATGTTTGCGGGGTTGCGGCCATTGGTAAAAGGGAAAACTAAAAAAACAGCAGCTCTTGCAAGAGATCATTTAATAACAGTTGCTGATTCAGGAATGATAACTATTACCGGGGGTAAGTGGACAACATACCGGAAAATGGCAGAAGATGTGGTAGACATAGCAATGGAAAAAGCAGGGTTGGAGAAAAAAGACTGCGTTACTGAGGATATGAAACTGGCGGGCTATAATAAACCAGTAATTCCTGCCGATATAAATTCTTTGAACAACGATGAACTTAAAGCTATCATTCAACAATCTGTAGCCGAAGAAATGTGTATGACAGCAGAGGATTTTCTTTTAAGGAGAACGAGACAGTTGTTACTCGATGCCAGGGCTGCTGTAACTATTGCCCCGGTAGTGGCTACTATGTTAGCTGAAGAAATGAATAAAGATGAAACCTGGATAAAAGAACAAATCAATAACTTTAATGCGATTGCAAAAAAATACCTGCCACAATAAATAAACTAACATGGAATTATTAACTCCTGAATTTTCTTTCTGGTACCATTTTACCGGTGAATTTATCGGTACGGCATTACTTATCCTCATGGGAGGCGGAGTAGTAGCCAATGTTGTATTGAATAAAACCTATGGCCAGAACAGTGGCTGGATCGTTATCACTTTTGGATGGGCCATGGCTGTTTTCTTAGGCGTTTACACTTCGTTGAAGTTTGGAGGCAGCGGGCACCTGAACCCGGCAGTTACTATTGCACTGGCAGCTACCGGAAAATTAAACACATTACTTGTTCTTCCTTATATATTGGCACAGCTGGCCGGAGCTTTTACTGGTTCGGTACTTGCATGGCTTAGCTATCAAAAACATTTTGCTGTTTCTGATGATGCAGATTCAAAAAAGGCGATCTTCTGTACGGCGCCGGCAGTCCGCAGCCCCATCAATAACTTTTTCACAGAATGTATCGGCACTTTTGTATTGATGTTTGGCGCATTGGCATTTACAGACCCCGCCTCCTCATTAGGAACATTGAATGCACTTCCTGTTGCTTTATTAGTATTAGGCATTGGCTTATCGCTGGGAGGGGCCACCGGATATGCCATTAACCCTGCAAGAGACCTGGGACCAAGGATTGCCCATTTTCTTTTACCGATACCCGGAAAGAGAGACAGCGACTGGGGTTATAGCTGGGTGCCGATCGCTGGACCGATTGCAGGCGCCTTGTTAGCTGCACAGCTGTTTAAATTTGTCAGTAATTGAGAGCTGCCACAGTTTTCATTTGATAAACAGTAGAAAACTGCACCAGATATGGCGTCAGTTTATGAGTTGGCTCCTACTTTATCAACACCCTACAAACTCAAAGCAAATAAGACAGATATGACGGCAATTATTAAAAGGTCACTGCTCATTCTAACAGTTATTCTTACAATTTCTGCAAGAGCTTTTTCTCAGTTGAGCTTAGACCAAATGATTAATATAAATCTTGGGGTAACTTTTGCGGAATCAAAGCAGCAAATAAAATCAATGTTTACCCAAAAAGCCAAGATAATGAAGGCTGACTTTTTCGGAGCTTATAGAATTGAGTACGAGAATGTGCCTTTAAATTACTATGGGGACACCTACTACACTTTTCAGTATGCTAAAGACACATTGGTATCAATTAAAGTTGAATTTACTTTTTTTGCTCCTGACACAATAAAATTTAGGAGGCTCTATAACACCTTAATTAATGATTTAAATAAAGACAAATCAAAAAAACTATTAAAACAATATAGTGACCTTAATGCAGCAAAGACTTTTCAATACGTTAGCTCAAACTGCATAACAACAACTCCTAAAGATGATGAAAACTATAAGCCTATTAAGACAAAATTTCTTGGTCAAAATTTTTGGTCTATTAATAATAATCCTAGCAATGCAGGAAAATTTCTTCGGGTTTATGTGGAGTTAGCCGAAATTCATATGAGCAATAGTGAAAATGGCAGGACTACAAAATATGATGGAGGTGAAGTAGTATTAACTCTTGAATTAACAAGTGAACGGTTTCAGGATTTGAAAAACAAGGAAGAGGAAATGGAAATAAGCAATTATCATTCTGTCAATGAAGCGACCGAACAAATAAATTTGAAATTTCAAAATGGTGTTTATTTAGTTCCCGTTAAACTCAATAATACATTATCAATAGATTTCGTACTTGACCTTGGTGCTTCAGATGTTTCGATTAGTCCAGATATATTTTTGGTTCTTTACAGAGCAGGAACTATTGAAGAAAATGATTTTATCGGCTCACAAATTTATCAATTTGCAGACGGCAGTACTGCAAAAAGCAGTGTTTTCAATGTTAAATCACTTAAAATTGGCGATAAAGAAATAAAAAATGTTCGAGCTTCAATAAATAATTCGTTAAGTGCTCCATTACTTTTAGGGCAAAGTGCATTAAAAAAACTTGACAGCTACCGAATTGACAATAATCAGAATTTGCTTATACTTGAATAGGTTAATAATCTTATCGCAATGCAGTATCTTTGAAAAAAGAATATATGACAAGGGGTGCTGCATTATATTATTTAACTGATATTGATTATTCATTGATAAAAAATGAAATTGAATTTGACACAGATGTACACCAACAATCCCTCAATATCGCAATGTTTCAGAACAGTAATCATCTAAATATTCAAATAGCATTAAGTGTTTCTGAGAAAGTTGACGCAATTATCGAAAAGCACGGAGGCAAAAAAGCCGAATTAAACGACTTATACATTTATGCTTTAAAAACTAGGCTATCTCCAATTGGTACACTTTTATTTGGAGAAGAAAGTTTGATAGATTTTCTACCCTCGAAATAAAGTTGGCAACTAAAGTAGCAGCCAACATGAAACTTCAGATTTGTTTTTAGAAATTTGTATAAACAATTCCCCTGTGCTCTGCGAAACATCCTGTTTCGCAACCTTATTATTTTGCCTTTGGCGAATCTCATTCACAAGCCGCTACAATCACTGCACAGGCTTTTTCAATCTGCTGTTCTGAAATTATCAGCGGCGGAGAAATGCGCAGACAACCGGAAGCAAACAAAAACCAGTCTGTCAATATTCCGTTAGCAATACAGGCGTCTATCACTTTTTTATTCGTTTCAAAAGAATCAAACTCCACTGCCATCCATAAACCAAAAGAACGAACGGCTTTTATTTTTGGATGAACTAATAGTGATTTAAACAATTCTTCTTTACTTTTCACCTTGCCGATCCACCCTTCTTCCAGCAATGCTTTCATACCTGCCCTACCTGCTGCACAACAAACAGGATGGCCGCCGAAAGTAGTGATATGCCCCAGTACCGGGTTATCCGTAAAAGCATCCATCAGTTTTTTGTCCGCAATAAAAGCACCGAGGGGCATACCGCCTCCCAATGCTTTACCAAGTAACAATACATCCGGTACGATATCAAAATGTTCAAAACCCCATAATTTACCGGTTCTTCCAAAACCGGACTGTATCTCATCCAGTATTAATAGCGTTCCGGTATTGGTGCATTTTTTCCGCAATGCCTGTATCCATTCTTTTGCCGGAGCTAAGATTCCAGCTTCCGCCTGCACCGTTTCTGCAATCACACAGGCAGTTTGTCCGGTTATCTCATTGAGTGAGTCAAAATTATTATAAGCCAGGTGTAATACATCCGGCAACAAAGGCCGGAAGGCATTCCGCCAGTATTCATCGCCGATAATGCTTAATGCCCCCTGGGTGCTGCCATGGTACGACTGATTGAATGCAATGATCTGTGTGCGGTTGGTGACCCGTTTGGCCAGTTTCATTGCCCCTTCTACAGCCTCCGCCCCTGAATTGGTAAAATAAACAGCGTTGAGAGATGATGGCAGGTGCTCTGTCAGCAGTTTGGCATACTGTACTTGTGGTGCTTCTACAAACTCACCATATACCATGATGTGGAGATAGGCTTCAAGTTGCTGCTGTATGGCTGCGATCACTTTTGGGTGACGGTGGCCTATATTTGCCACACTGATACCCCCGATAAGATCAATATATTCCTTACCGGCTGCATCAAACAAAGTGGCACAATCTGCTTTTACAATTTCCAGGGCAAGCGGAGCTGGTGAAGTCTGGCCCACATGCCGTAAAAAAAGTTCCCGCTGGTTCATTAAAGCAAATATCGTATTTCACAGCAAACCTGTCCCGTTATTAGCGGGAGTACGCAAAGGAGGTGCAAATAATTTCTCAATTTTACAGCACTTTAAACTTTAAACTTGCAACATTAAACAATCATCAATGCCTGTAATACTTCCCGTAGAAGACAAACACCCTCAATTCGGAAACAACTGTTTTATCGCACCCAATGCTACTATTGTAGGTAATGTAGTAATGGGTGATGATTGCAGCGCCTGGTTCAATACGGTTATCCGCGGCGATGTGAATTTTATTAAAATGGGTAACAAAGTGAATGTACAGGACGGGGCCTGTATCCATTGTACTTTTCAGAAATACGGGACAACCATCGGCAATAATGTTTCGATTGGACATAATGCCATTGTGCATGGCTGCACCCTGCATGACAATGTGCTGGTGGGTATGGGAGCCATCGTAATGGACAATTGTGTGGTGCATAGTAATACGATCATAGCAGCCGGGGCGGTAGTATTAGAGAATACTATATGTGAGGCCGGAAGTATTTATGCAGGGGTGCCTGCCAAAAAAGTAAAAGATATTTCACAGGAACTGATACATGGAGAGATCAATCGCATAGCCAATAATTATATCCGCTATGCCGATTGGTTTAGAAATCAACCCGGTAGTAAAGACCCTGAATAGTAATTGTCCGGCAGGGTAGATTTACTATGGCAGGAGCAATTATTTCTATCTAATTTCGTTATTCAAGTAACCGAAAAAAATGAAAAACCTTCGATTTTTTGCTGTAGCACTGAGCCTTGTGATGTTGCTTTCTTCCTGCGGTATGTTCAGCAACTTGTTTAAGCGTAAAACAGGCTGCCCTACCAATGGAAAAAATGTAGGTGCTGAGAAGATTTTAAGCGGAGATCCTGATGCGACAAAAAACGCAAAAAAGGCTAAAAAATTCCGAAGTTAATTTACTGTTATGTGCAGCTAAAATCCACCTGTTTCGGTCTTGTAGTATATAAACCTTTAAACATTAATACTATGAGCCTTACCCTACGAACCACACTCGGCTGTACAGAGGCCATCATTGCGGATGGCGGCGGTTTGAAACAATTCTATCATATAGCAAATGTTTTGAGCCAGGATTTCAAAGTAAAATTCTCCAACAAAGAAGATGATTTTGATACCATAAACTGGGAATTCCGGTTTAAGGGTCATGACATGACTTTGCACTATAATATCTACAACGGGATTTCTCTTTTCCCAACCAAGACCCGTGACGCTGTGAATAAAGACAATAAAGCAGTTGTAGAATTAGCCGGTGTACTGGAAGGAAAATTATTTAAAGAAGAGCAGCGGAATATCGCCTAAACTTCAATAATTCTTTTCTTCGATAGAATCAAGTATACCGACATAACTCACATACCTGTCTTCGTGTATCTCTTCATTTATTACTGCCTCTTTAATGGCACAGCCCGGTTCATTTACATGCAGGCAATTATTAAACTGGCAGCCATTTAACCTGTCCCGCATTTCAGGGAAATAATGAGACAATTCAGCTTTTGAAATATCAACCAGCCCAAATTCCCTCATACCGGGTGTATCAATGATCTTACCGCCAAAAGGCATGTCAAACATTTCGGCAAACGTAGTGGTATGCTGTCCTTTGCCGCTCCAGCCACTTACATCCTGGGTTTTTTGGTTCATACCGGGAAAGAGTGCATTCAATAACGAGGATTTTCCTACCCCACTATGTCCACTGATAAGCGTTGTTTTGTCTTTGAGTAATTCTTTCAGCTCTTCAAGCCCTTCCTCTTTCTCCGCACTTACAAGTAATACCTTATACCCAATTGCTTCATACATAGCTTTCCATTGCTCATACTTATCCATCTCCTTATTCTTGTATAGATCCGATTTATTAAAAGCAATGATCGCCGGTACATGATACATTTCTGATGCCACCAGGAAACGGTCAATAAAACCCTGCGATGTTTTAGGCTCTTTTAATGTAGCAACAAGCAGAGATTGATCAAGATTAGCTGCTACAATATGATGCTGGTGTTTATGCCGGGGCGATTGCCTGTTGATATAATTATGCCGGTCAAGTATCTCATTGATAGTTGCCGTACTGCTCCCCTCGTTTTCTATTTCAGCCTGTATCCAGTCACCAACAGCTACCGGATTCGTACTGGTAATATCATCGAGTTTCATTACTCCTTTCATCCGGCCATTCCAGAACCTGCCAGACTCATCCTTCAGGGTATACCAACTACCGGTAGATTTATACACTAACGCTTTCATGTGCTGCAAGATACTGGATAATAAAATCAGGGAAATTTTCTGAATACAGTAAACCTTAATATTACTTCGAGGAAAAGAAAGGCCAATGCAGCCAATACAAAGGGAAGGAATTTTTCTTCATACCGTTTAAAAGATTGTATCTCAACTTTTGACTTTTCCATTTTATCGATCTGGGCATAAACATTTTTCAACCCGTCTTTATCTCTTGCCCTGAAATATTTACCGCCTGTTTCACTGGCAATTTTGTTCAGCAATTCTTCATCCAGGAAATCTGTCAGCCGGTTTTTCTTTGGCCTGGCAACTCCTGTATTTTCGACAATCGTAGAAGCTGCTGCACTCATACCAATGGTATATACTTTTACCTGTTTGGATTTGGCTATTTCAAGTGCTGTCAATGGATCGATCAGTCTTGTTTCCGGCGGATCTTCTTTCCCGTCTGTAAGTAAGATGATCACTTTACTTTTACCTTCACTTTTAGAAAGCCTTGCAACTGCTGTAGCCAGGCCTTCCCCAATAACGGTACCGTCAATCAGGTGTCGCCTGCTTTCCAGTGTCTGTATCTGGGTAATCAAAGTATTTCTGTCGGTAGTAATCGGGCATTGCGTAAAACTCTCCCCGGAAAAAATCACTAACCCGATCCTGTCAACAGGTCTGCTTCTTACAAATTCTTCGGCCACTTCTTTTGCTACTTCCATCCTGGATGGTAAGATATCTCTTGACCCCATACTACCGCTCACATCCATACAAAGTACTATATCAATACCCTCTCCTTCTGTTCGCTGCTGATCATTTCTTTTTTGCGGCCTTGCCAGTGCAATAATAAGGCAGCTCAATGCCAGCAACCGCAAAACAAAAGGCAGGTGCCTGAACCTGTTTTTCCACGATGAAGCACTAAAAGAATGAATAGTGGAAACTCTAAATGTTGGCTGATTGCTGCTGTATCTTCTTATATACCACCATACCAGTAATGGCAATAATACAAACAGCCCAAACAACTGAGGGTAAGCAAAGTCCATATGTTTTATCCATTCGTATAGCATCAGCTTATCCTTTCTACTTCTTCGATTGATTTTTTTACAGCTTCAAAAGCTAACCTGTTATCCTCTTCAGCTGGAACATATTTAGCAAACTTCACAAAATCGCCCAGCCGGAGTGACTGTACTAATTGATCATATTCTTTCTTTTCAATTGTCAGTGTTTTTAATTGTATTACCAGGTCATCAGTTGTTTTTTGTAATGACAATATGCCTTTCTTTCTAAATATGTATAACCTGAAAATATCAGCCAGGCTGGTATGATACTGTTTGGCATCTACCGTATTACTTTTTAACAGCTGCAGGCTTTTCATCGCTTCCTCATAAGGATCAACTACTGAAGCCGGGGTTGCAGTAACCACCGGAGGTTTCTTTTTACGAAGCAGCCAGATCAGGAGTAGTAAAAGCAATAATCCTCCGCCAATTGCATACCACCACCATTCTTTTTTCTTTGCAGGAGTAACTTCAATAATGTCCTTAATATCATGATAATCCTGTTCAGGATTGAAATCAGAAAATACCACATCCACAGGAATAGTATCCGTTTTGATCGCTCCGGAAAGGGCAAAAGCAGGAATAACCCAATGCCCTGAATCAAAACTGGTGATTTTATAAATTCCTTTTATAGAGGTTCCCGAACTGGTATTGGCTGTATCGATTACCGGTTTGTCTATCAATTCAAAATGCTCGATCGAATCAATGGTAATAAAACGGATGGCTTCATTATCCGGCACCTGCACTTCCACAATAAGCTGCAGGGGTTCACCGATCAAAATCCTGGATTTATCAACAGAGGCCCTGATAGTAGTAGCAGATTGAGCAATCAGGGTATTTGTTGCGATCAGTAAAAAAAAGGAAAATATTATTCTTTGACAACTCATTCTAATCATTGATCATTGAATCAGCGGTTACGACTCAGGAAAAACCGTTGCAACACTTTTACATAATCATCACCTGTCCTTACATGCAGCAGATCGCAACCTGCCTTTTTGAAAACTTGTGTGGCATACTCAGTCACCCTGAAGAATTCCTGCTCATAACTATAACGAACAAAGGAATTACTGCTGTCCACCCACTTTGTTTTGCCTGTCTCTGCATCCTGCACCTGTAACAGACCCGCATCAGGCAACTGCATATCCATTTTATCATAGAGCTTTATACCTATCACATCATGCTTTTTTCCGGCTATGCGTAATGCATCTTCATAACTGGCATCCAGGAAATCGCTCAATATAAAAGCAATACTTTTTTGTTTGGTGGAGTTATTAAAATAACGAAGTGCCTTACTAACAGCTGTGCCCTCCCCTTTTGGCTCTTTACTTAATAATTCCCTTACAATATATAATGCATGTTG
>JAEUVO010000031.1 GCA_016786885.1 Chitinophagaceae bacterium
CTGGATAAACTCTCCGGCTTAACTTCCCTTATTCTTGACAGTAATCAGATAACAGAAATAAAAGGACTGGATAAACTCTCCGGCTTGACCTCTCTTAACCTTTACAGTAATCAGATAACAGAAATAAAAGGACTGGATAAACTCTCCGGCTTAACTTCCCTTGATCTTGACAGTAATCAGATAACAGAAATAAAAGCATTAAATCATTTTACAAGCTTAGTTTGGATTAGCCTAAGTGGCAATCAAATAATGAATATAAATGGAATTGATTGTTTAAAAAATCTTCAAGTTCTTGAAATTGCGGGCAACAAACTTGCTGACATAAATAGTCTAAAAAAACTTTTATCGTTACGTTATCTAAGTCTTTATAACAACCCATTAAAAGATTGCCCACAGGCCTTACTTGGCAATAGTGAATGGAATAATTCCTTTCAAAATATCTATATATGGTGGAAGGAAACAGAAAAAAAGGGGAACACCATTCCCAACAAGCTTGTAAAACTCCAGGTGCTTGGAAATGGTAATGTGGGGAAAAGCTCCATTGTAGAAGCATTAAAAAAGGGTAAGTGCACTACTAAATTTGAATCAACCCATGGTGTGCTGATTGAGACTGTTGAGTATAAAACAGGGAAAGATAAAGTGCAGTTTCAAGCATGGGACTTTGGTGGCCAGGAGATTTATCATGGCACACATAAGCTGTTTATCTCATCCGAGTCGGTTCAGATGATTGTCACTGATAAAGGTGGGGAATTGCTGGCAATCAAACAGGAGAAAGCACCCGATCGAGTACGGCAAGATGAAGAAATAAACCTGCAGCCACTCGATCATTATATCCATTTTTCAAAAAGCCAGAGCCCTTCCAGCACAATGGTAATAGTTCAGAACAAGCTGGATAATGCTGAAGAAAAGAGCAATGAAATTTACAAAGTCGCTGCTGAAAATAATATTGAGTTCTGTGGTGTAAGTGCATGGGAAGGTTATAAGATTGAAACACTGCGGGCATTGCTGGCCGAAAAAAGAAAAGAACTGCTTCAATATGGAATGTTGATGCCCAAGTCATGGCTTAAGGTGCAGCAGTTTTTTATGGAAAACCTTTCCAGGCCTGAAATAACAAGAAAGCCATTGATTACGAATAAGCAATTTGACGAACTATGTACAGAATATAAAGTAATGAATCAGGCACGGGACTCTCTTAAACAACTTCTACATCACACAGGTCTTTTATATTATGATAAAGAGAGGCTTAAAGACATTATTATAGCCGATCAGCGCTGGGCTCTTAATGCAATCTACAAACCGCTTGACAGAGCAAGCGATTTTTATGATGAAATGAGGAATGACTACAAAGGAAGGGTAAGAGTTAAGAAACTGTTTAAAGCCTTTGGCAGCCAGTATACAACAGAGCAGAAATGGCTGTTTCTTGGTTTTATGCAAAGTTGCGGACTTTGTTTCCCATTGGGCTCATCTGAAAAATCAAAAAAAAGGGACGAAGAGGATTATTATATTTTTCCTGAATTTTTGCCTGGTGAAGAAACGCCTGCGGCAGTTGAACTTTGGGATAAGTCAGAAGAAGTGCTATGGTACAGGTATAATCTTGAGTATTTGGATTATTACCGGATACAGGAATTTATTGCAAAGATTGGAGGTAAAACAAGACTGGAATATATCTGGAAATATGGAATAGCTATTCTTGCTGAAAGAGGGATGTTCAGAGTGGAAGCAGATCATATAAACCCAGGAATTATTATTGGCATAGAAGAGAAAGCGGTCCAAATATATTTGAAAGACCTTATTACAACTTTTAATGAGAGTAACAGCGGAAGTAAAGGGCAATGGACAAGAGGGAAAGAAAAAAGCGGCGATATATTTGATGTTGAATCTTTGCCAGGAAGTATTAGCGGGATTGAACGTGGTATTGATAAAACGCTTCAAGTGCATGGAGAATCAGTAAGTACTGGTGATAAAGAACAGGTTGGGATTGAATCACTCAGAAAAAATTTAGCTGATGTAGTACAACAACGGCCGAAACGCCTTGTTGTTTCCTATGCTTCCGAAGATATTGCAGCGCTAGAGCAGCTGGAGAAAAGCCTTTCCAATTATGAACAAAACGGGCAATTACAGCTCCAATATGATAGCCAGGTCGTGGACGGAAGAAAATCATGGGATGAAAGTATTCAGGAAATGTTTGATGAAGCAGATGGGTTTATTATATTGGTAAGTCAAGACTACCAGTTTGTAAAAAGGAAGAAGTATATCTGGGGAAATGAAATACCCATCATTGAATGGAGGAATGAAGAAGAAAAAATTTTTACGTGGTGTATAACAGTCGGGCCTGTTGATTATAATGAAAGGCTTGGAAAATTTGCTGCTTTCAGGGGAGGCAAAGCAGAGTTACCCGAAAGTGGAAATTCAAGGGCACAGTTTATGAGAGATTTCGCAAAAGAAGTTATTGAAGGGAAATTTTTAAAATAAAATAGTATGGCAGTAACAATTGAGCAAATTCATAAGGAAATCGATTTGATTCAGGGCATTATCCGGAACATGTCTGCCAATTCTTTTGAAGTAAAGAAATGGCTGATAGGTGTGTTAACCGCATTAATCATCTTTAAAAATGATGAACTGCTCGGTGGTAACACTAAGTTTATCTGGCTATTGCTGATTCCCATTATATGCTTCTGGTATCTTGATGCTTTTTTTCTTAGTACTGAAAAATTTTATAGAGAAATGTATGATTGGGTAAATGCAAATAGAGGGGGGACAGCTAAATATTTATATGATCTTAAAGAGGATAAACGGGAGTTTCCAGATGGCATTGTTACCCAATTAAGAAAGCCAGAAAATAATATCTGGAATTCAGCTTTCTCAAAAACAGTATGGCCCTTCTATGTACTGCCAATTATTTTTATTGCTATTTATATATTTACCCAGGCATCTAAAGGATGAGATCAGAGTTTTTTTATTTTTTTATTGAAATTTGGCTAATTCCCTGGCATACTTCGCTGCCATAATCAAACAACACGATTCATACCAGTGGCATTGATTTTTAAATAAAAGCAAAAGTGATGATGTGTGAAGGTACAAATCATCACTTTAAGGAGACCCGCGGGCAGGTAAAATCAAATATGTGACTTGTTGGTAAGTAGATTTATCATAGCATATCCTTAAAAAAATTAACTGCAAAATCTCAAGGAAATATTTTTCCCACCAACCGAATGAATTATAGGTAATCTAATTTCTTTTACCCTTGTCGGTCTTCGAATCCCGATAGCTATTGGGAGTAAACTAACTTTGTCTGCCTCTGCCTCCGGCAGACAAGTCCGGCAGATAAATTGCTTTTGCGACAAGCTAAGTGAGCAGGTAATCACCAACAAAAAAATAGAAGGAAACTTAAGCCAGGCTATTGGTAAAGTCAGCACACAACCACTCCCGTTCATGCGGGACAAGTTGTATTTAACACCAACCTGCATGAACAAAGACAGTTCTCAGGAAGATCTGCAAAGGTATTATTATGATGAAAGCCATACTTGCCGAAAATCAACTTGCAACATGATTATGTTCATGCGGCGATGTAGCTGATACAAATTCCTTTGCAAAAAAACATAACATATGAGAACAATTATCATTCTAACAGTTTTAGCTTTAGTAAGTTTTACAGTAAACGCACAAAACAAGGGTTTGCAGGGAACATGGTTTGCCACTTCCCAGTTTGGTTATCAGCAATCCAAATCCGGAGATGCGAAAAGTACCAATTTTACCATATTACCAATAGTGGGAACTTTTGTTAAACCTTCCGTTGCAGTTGGCCTTGCGCTTGGATATGTAAACATAAAATCGGAGGAGGATGAGGCCGTTAATGCCAATACCGGCTTAATGGTAGTAGAGCCATTGGTCAGAAAATACTGGAATGTAACAGGCGGGCTATTCTTTTTTGGACAGTTGGCTGTACCAGTTGTAACAGGTAAAGAAAAAGAAAGCGAGTTGAAAGTAAGCCAGGCTGGTTTATCTGCCTCCGGCGGATTAGATATGGTGCTGGGAAAACATTTTACAGTAGAGTTTTCATATAACCTTGCTAATTTCTCTGTTACCACTTTAACCCCTAAAACGGGAAACAAAACCACAGTAACGGATTTTTCGCTGGCTCATGTTGCTAATGTGGATGCTTATTATAATACCGCATTGGCCGGAAGTATGCCCACCCTTACTTCCCCACTTTCATTCGGGTTCAAGTTTTTATTCTAACGGTATTCTATCCCTTCTTATACAAAAGAGGCTATCCTTTGCAGGGTAGCCTCTTTTCATAAGCTGTTTTATAGCCGGGTATCTAAGGCTGCAAGTCAGTTTGCCATTGTTGGTCTTCGAAAGAGTAAGCGGCCTTTGCTGGTACCTTTCCCGATCATTTCGGAGTTGCAACAAACCAGATGAGCAGTAGATCACCAACAAACGAATAAGGGAAATTCTAACTCAGGCTGTTGGTGCTACCGGTATACGATGCTCAGCACAAACTTCGGTGTAAAAAATCAAATGTGTAACTTGTCCTTAAACAGGTGTCTTAAAACCATCCTTAAATAAGAAAATGAAAAATCTTCGGGTACTTTTTCTTTCCACTTTTCTTTTATTAACTGCTTGTATTATTGCACAACCTCAAAACCAGAGCAAATCTGTACGACTTGCGGTGGGGGGATTAACGCATACACATGTTCACTGGATACTGGGCAGCCCGAAGAATGATAAATTCATTATTGTTGGTATTATGGAACCAAACAGGGACCTGGCACTGCGCTATACACAGCAACATGGTTTTTCCATGGACATAGTGTTTTCAACGATGGAAGAGATGATCGCTAAAACAAAACCCGAAGCTGTCGCTGCTTTCGGTACTATTTATGAACATTTAAAAGTGGTGGAAACCTGTGCGCCGCTTGGCATTCATGTTATGGTGGAAAAACCATTGGCAGTAAGTATAGAACATGCAAAGAAAATGGAAGCACTGGCCAAAAAATACAAGATACATCTGCTCACTAATTACGAAACAAGCTGGTATCCAACTACACATAATGCCTATGTATGGTTAGCTAATGATAGTATAGGTGATCTTAGCCAGCTTATTATCAGGGATGGGCACAGGGGGCCAAAAAAGATTGGCATTAATAAAGAGTTCTTAGACTGGCTGACCGACCCTGTACAAAATGGTGGCGGAGCTATTACCGATTTTGGTTGTTATGGAGCGAATATCAGCACCTGGTTGCACAAAGGGAAAAAACCACTTTCGGTTACAGCCGTTACCCAGCAGTTTCAACGGGAGAATAATCCTGCCGTGGATGATGAGTCAACTATCATACTTGCATACGATTCATCTAAAGCAACTATCCAGGCTTCGTGGAACTGGCCCATTGGTCGTAAGGATATGGAAGTCTATGGTACAAAAGGTGTGATATATGCCGATAACAGGAATAAAATAAGAATAAGAATGGCAGAAGGATATGATGGCTTCAGGGAAACGGCGTATTCACTCGAAGAAAGAACGGCACCTTTTAATGATCCCTTTATGTTATTTGCTGCTGTTATTCGCAACGAAATTGTTTTAGCTCCTTATGACCTCTCTTCGCTGGAGAATAATATGATCGTAGTGGAAATTCTGGAAGCAGCAAAACTTTCAGCCAAAAAAGGGAAGACAATACAGCTAAAATAGATTCAATGGGACTTGCATTTAAATAGTTGGGCCACTACAAATCAGAATACAGGTTGATTTGTGTATGTATTGAATTGGGAAATGAGTTTAACGGGCTATTGTACTGAAAACTGTATTTTAATAAAATGTACATAACTGCTAACAAGAACATAGCCATTCTATGTAACCCGCTTGCAGGAGTTGGCAAAGCCGTAATACTGGCGCATCAAATTGCAAAGGAGCTTTCGCTGCATCAGATCAGGCATACTTTACTGGTTGAAACCTGGCCTGCCAGTTTTGGTGAATTTTCAGATATCTGGATAATAGGTGGTGATGGTACGCTGAATTATTTTATCAATCATTACCATGATATACAACTTCCACTGGTGATCTTCAATGGTGGCACCGGAAATGATTTTCATTGGTTACTCTATGGTAATAAAACAATGGAAGAACAATTACGGATTGCACTGCATGAAAGTCCCAGGCCAATAGATATCGGCAAATGTAATGGCAGGTATTTTATCAATGGGGCAGGTATCGGTTTTGAAGGCGAAGTGGCGAGAGCTTTAACCGGGAAGAAAAAAATGCCTGGCAAAACATCATTCCTGCTCACCATCCTTGCGAAAATATTCAGCTATCGTTGCAAGGAATATGCTGTTCAATCAGCAGAGTATAATAGCAGGGATAGAAAACTATTGATCGATATCAGTAATGGCCGACGGGCCGGCGGTGGTTTTCATATTGCTCCTGAAGCAAGAGCAGACGATGGGTGGCTTGATGTGGTGATGGCCAATGCGCTTACTCCGTTACAGCGTCTCCGCTATTTGCCGGTTATTGAGAAAGGAAAGCACCTGCGGCTTTCTTTTATCCGGCATTTTCATACAAAGAAGATCATTGTCGAAAGTGATTCATTGATTCAATACCATCTGGATGGGGAGTATTATACAGATAAGAAAATAGAGGCAGAAATAATACCTGCAAAACTATCATTCAGGTATTGAAAAGTACTGAACGGTATGCCATGCTGTTGTACAAAAGCCGGTGATATATAATTTAACCCCAGTATTATTTAAACGGAGCAGATGCCTGTAACCTTTTCATTGGCTGTTACGTCTGGGTAAAATCAGCAGTCAGGCATAAATGGTTTATAACCGTTTATCAAATTCTGTTGTACTTCCCTGTCTGAATAATATAACTTCAAAAAAACTCAGCCATGAAAAAGTTCTTCCTGTTTGTTTGTTGTGCCATCATTATTGTATCAGTTCATTCGCAGGATGGCCACCCGGTTACAGCAGCCAGTTCAAAAGTTGCTATTGAGAAACTTACTGCCGCAGACTGGCAAACTGATCTTCGTTTCCTTCAACACACTGTTCACAAGGATTACTCCTTTCTATTTAAAAATGTAACAGCTGCAGCTTTTGATGCGGAAGTGGAGAAATTGTACAAAGCGATGCCGGGTATGAAAGATCATGAAAGAGTAGCAGGGCTGGCTCGTATAGTGGCTTTGTTTAAATATGGCCATACAGATATCGGGTGGAGACAAAGCCCGGTTAAATACCATGTGGCACCGGTAAATTTTTATTGGTTCAGTGATGGTATGTACGTTGAAGGGGCAGATAAAGAGTATGCAACAATTGTAGGTGCTAAATTGGTGAAGGTGGAAGGAGTGCCGGTGCAGAAAGCACTTAAAGCGATAAAGCCATTGGTACCTGTTGAGAATGATCAGTACTTTAAAGGGTACGGGTTGGATTTTCTTACTATCCCTGAAGCATTACATGTACAGGGTGTGGCTAAAGAATTAAAATCAGCCATCACTTATACATTTGAGAAAGATGGGAAGACTTTTGAACAAAATGTAACGGCCAGAGATGCATTCCGGATGCCCCGTACGTATGGTTTTGTATCGAAGAGCTCTGGCTGGATAACCGTAAGAGATACAACCGCCACTCCCCATTACCTAAAAAACCTGGATAAGAATTATTATTATGAATACCTGCAGGAAAGTAAAACCGTATATGTCAGGCAAAGCCAGGTATTGGATGATAAGACTGAATCTATTGCAGCTTTTTATAATAAGCTATTTGATTTCATTGATAAAAACGATGTTGACAAGCTGGTGCTCGACGTTCGCCTGAATGGAGGTGGTAATAATTATAAGAATAAACCCATCATTACCGGTATTATAGAAAGTAAAAAGATCAACAAACCCGGAAAATTGTTTGTTATCATTGGCCGCCGCACTTTTTCCGCTTGCCAAAACCTGGTGAACGAACTCAGCAATTATACCAATGCTTTATTTGTAGGAGAGCCTACAGCTGAGAATATCAATTTTTATGGTGATAACCGAAGAGTGGAGCTGCCAAAAACCGGGATACCTGTATTTCTTTCTTTTGCATGGTGGCAGGATAAACCACAATGGGAAAATGCTGACTGGCTGGCGCCGCAACTGGCAGTTGATATGAGTTTGGAAGATTATAAAACAAATAAAGATCCGGTGCTTGCAGCATGTATTAATTTTTCGGATAAGGACGTTGTAGTTGATCCTGTAGCTCACTTAAGGGATTTGTTTATGGCGGGTAAATACAATGAAGTGGAATCTGAAGCTCAAAAAATGGTAAAGGACCCGAAATACCGCTACATGGATTTTGAAACAAAGATCAATGATGCAGGGTATAATTTGTTGAATCAAAAACAAACAGAAGGGGCCCTTTTTATTTTTCAGCTGAATACTAAACTGTTTCCCCAATCAGCCAATGCTTGGGACAGTTTTGCCGAAGCCAACTGGAAGGCTGGCAAAAAGGAGAAAGCGATTGAATATTACAATAAGGCGATCGAACTTGACCCCAAGGGTGTTACCGGGGAAAATGCAAGGAATATGTTGAAACAGATACAGGCAGGTAAAGAAAATTAGTTAACCTCTATTCTGTAAACCATTCATTATGCTGCTCCTGCACCCGGATGAAAGTTGTTCGTTTGCTTAACTCTTTCAGCACTTTGGCACCTACATACGTACAGGCGGAACGTAAACCACCAAGTATGTCGAGTACGGTATCAGTCACTGGCCCGCGGTAGGGTATCTCTGTTGTTTTCCCTTCTGATGCCCGGTAATCAGCCACACCACCAGCATATTTATTCATAGCTGTTTCTGAACTCATGCCGTAAAAAAGTTTATAAGGTTTGCCATCTTCTTTTTCCACCAGCTCGCCGCCGCTTTCTTCATGGCCTGCCAGCATGCCACCCAGCATAACAAAATCGGCACCACCACCAAATGCTTTTACCACATCACCAGGTACTTTGCAACCACCGTCAGAAATAATTTGTCCGCCAAGTCCATGCGCCGCATCAGCACATTCGATAATAGCAGATAATTGCGGATACCCTACACCAGTTTTTACCCTGGTGGTACAAACTGATCCGGGACCGATCCCTACTTTCACCATATCGGCACCGGCAAGCAATAATTCTTCTACCATTTCGCCTGTTACAACATTACCGGCCATGATTACTTTAGCAGGATGCTTTGTGCGGGTGGCTTTTACAAAGTCGACAAACTTTTCGGAATAACCGTTGGCTACATCAATACAAATGAACTTCAGCAATTCGTTTTCCTTCAATATGGTATCCAGTTTTTCAGCATCAGCCGGACTGGTGCCTGTACTGAGGGCAATATGATCAGCTATTTTATTTCCGCTGGTTTGCATAAATGTTTTCCATTGTGCCGGTGTATAATGTTTATGAATGGCAGTGAATAGCTGGTGCTGTGCAAGGGCAATAGCCATTTCGTAAGTACCCACCGTGTCCATATTAGCAGCCATTACCGGAATACCTTCCCAGGTAAGTTCACTATGCCTGAATTTGAATTTCCTGTTTAACGATACTTCAGAACGGGAGCTGAGAGTGGAGCGTTTGGGTCTTAGCATTACATCTTTAAAACCCAGCTTAATATCTGATTCAATATGCATATCACTATTTTTTGAATCTTGTAAATTAAGGAAACAAGTGATATGCCTGCGCTTATTGTGCCGTTTTATTTTAGATCACCGTATCTCATTCTTGAACCGAAATTAGATCATTGCCTGATGAATATCATTTTGAAGAGCTCCTTTGCGTCCGAAATTTGCTCAAAGCAGTAATGTATGATACCGAAATTCTGTAAGGCCACATTTTGGGTACTTATTTTTTTGTATGCGGGCCATCTTTCTGCACAGGTAGCTGCAGTTAATTTTACTGTATATGTTCCTTCAGTAAAAGAGGATGACAAAGGCGTTTATATTGCCGGTTCTTTTAACTACTGGCATGCCGCCGATTCATTGTACCGGATGCATAAAGTAAGCGATGGGGTATATTCCATCACTCTTCCGTTATTTGATAAAATGGAGTATCAATATAAATACACTGCCGGGAACTGGGATAGGGTAGAGATCGCTGTTAACGACAGTAATATCAGCAACCGGAACTTTTATGCGATAAACGGGAAGAGTATTACAGATACGGTGATGAAATGGAAACAGCCACAACCGGCTGAAAAAAGAGACAACCCGAAACTGGAAATAATAGCTGCAAAGAAAGATTCATTGCTTGCCAAACTACAGCCAAAGCTGGATGTTATGCTTCAGCAATTGAGGTTGTATGTTGAAAACCTGTTGCAGGAAAATCCCAGTGCAGGAATGCACAGGCGTTTGGATAAGCAAACTATACGGATAATTGGTAATGCTTATACCCAGGTTACAGGTCTGCTTTGGGAAATCATGGCCATTCTGAACCCTGAACAGAAAAAAAGAATGCTGATTATCATCAATAAACCGGAAGCTAAGGCTGATTTTCTGAATACCTTCTCCAAGGCTCTTGATAGTATGTTAAAGGAAAAAGAAGCTGGCAGGAATTAATATAATGATACAGGATGAATGAATAACAGTATTACTGAAAGGCGTATCTTCCCTGATAAGTCAAACTATTAACTATGCCAGGAAAATTTTCTATAGTACTTCTGTTTATTGCATTCAGTATTGCAACAGTAGCGCAACCTCTTTCCAAAGCTGATAAACAACTTCTGGCTTCATTTGATACTTTGTTGATGAATGCTTTTAAAGCCAATGAACCGGGAGCAACAGCTATCGTTAGCCGGAAGGGGCAGGTGATCTATAAAAAAGCCTTTGGCATGGCCGATATGGAACTGAATGTACCAATGCAGGCTGATATGATCTTTCGTATCGGATCCATCAGCAAACAATTCACCGGCGTAGCTATCCTGCAATTAGTTGAAAAAGGAAAACTGTCGTTGCAGGATGATATAAAAAAATTTATCCCTGATTATCCCACACATGGATATGCTATAACGGTGGAACATTTACTTACCCATACTTCCGGAATAAAAAGTTATACAGGGATGATGGAGTTTGAATCCATGATGCGTAAGGATATGAAGCCGCTGGAGCTGATAGATGTTTTTAAAAACCAGCCAATGGAGTTTGCGCCTGGATCGAAGTGGAATTATAACAACTCTGGTTATATATTGCTCGGTTATATCATTGAAAAAGTATCAGGAAAATCATACGAACAATATGTACTGGAAAATTTATTTGTACCTGCCGGTATGACCCGTTCAGGTTATGGCAACGACAGCAGGATCATACTAAACAGGGCAAAGGGTTATCAGCAGGGTGAGCATGGGTTTGAAAATGCGAAGTACCTGAGTATGACACTGCCTTATGCCGCTGGTTCTTTGATTTCAACGGTGGAGGATCTATGGAAATGGAACCAGGCTTTGCATTCTTACAAACTGGTATCGAAAGAGTCCTTACAAAAAGCATTTACAGATTATAAACTAAGCGATGGAAAATCTACCAGGTATGGGTATGGATGGTCTTTCAGTGATATACAGGGCAGTGCTTCCATTGAGCACGGTGGTGGTATCAACGGATTTGTTACAGATGGAATTTATCTTCCTGCAGAGGATATCTTCATTGCGGTTTTTGCTAATTGTGATTGCAGATCCTTAGATATGCTGGCCCCAAAGATGGCCGCCTTAACTTTAGGAAAGCCCTATGATCAGAAAGAGATAGCAATTGATGAGGCAACAACAAAAGAGTATACCGGTGTATATGAGAATGAGGCAGGGGAGCAACGAATTATTACGGTGGAAGGAGCAAAACTTACTTCACAAAGAGCCGGGGGCAGTAAGCACAGGATAAAGCCTTATGAGAAGGATAAATTCTTTTTTGAAAACTCACTCTCTTCACTTCGCTTTACCAGGAATACCGCTGGGCAAATTGAAAAAGCATATTTCAAAAGCCGTACAGAGGAAAGTGAATGGAAGAAAACAGGTAAATCAATACCGGCCAGCCCGGACATTATCAAATTAGATGCAGCAGCACTTGCAGTTTTTGTTGGGGAGTATGAACTGGCCCCGAATTTTGTGATGACAGTAAGCCTGGAGGGAGATAAATTGATGGTAAAAGCCACCGGGCAATCGGCAGTGGAAGTATTTGCAGAAACAACGACCCGTTTTTTCCCCAAAGAAATAGATGCAAAGCTTGAATTTTTTAAAGATGAATCAGGGAAAGTAACACACCTTATATTGTACCAGGGCGGCCGTGAAACGAAGGGAAATAAAACTAAGTAACAATATTTCTTGTTTATACCCTCATTTGTTTAGGAGGAGACAAATTCAAGCTTTTTATCGGAAGAGAGTTTTCGGTAAGTGGTATTTCCACGGTACAAAATAAAGAGCAAGAGAATAATTTTTATTCCTGATGTAAATCATATCCGATCTCTAATCCGGATCAGTCAACAGCCTGTCTTTTTAGAATATATTTACGGGAACACAGGAATAATCATTGGACTCTATTACTCATATAGCATTAGGAGCTTGCCTGGGAGATGCTTTTGCTGGAAAACAGCTCGGTAAGAAAGCTATGTTTTGGGGTGCGGTAGCACAAAGCGTTCCGGATATTGATTTCATTGCTTCTGCATGGAGCAGTACAGCTGAAAATTTACTGGCACACAGGGGATTTACTCATTCCATACTGTTTGCATTGATAATGGCACCCTTGCTGGCCATGCTGGCAGAGCGATGGCATCGTCCACATGATATTTCATTAAGAAAATGGGTTGTTTTTTTTGGAGTGCAATTATTTATACACTTACTTATTGACGGAATGAATGTATATGGTGTAGGATGGTTTGAACCATTCAGTCATCATAGGGTATCATACAACTGGATATTTGTGGCTGACCCTTTTTATTCTGTCTGGCTGGGCATTTCTTTCATTGTATTATTGATATTAAAAAGAAATCACCCAAGAAGAGACTGGTGGGTAAGATTTGGAGTTGGAATGAGTACTATCTATCTTTTGTATTGTGGCCTGAACAAAATAAAGATTGATAATGATGTAAGAGATGTCTTTAGGAAACAGCAAATAACATATAATAATTACTTTACCACACCAACTCCCCTGAATAACTGGCTATGGTATGTGGTGGCAGCCAATGATTCAGGTTATAATATAGGGTATCGTTCTTTATTTGATAAGGAAAGAAAGATAGATTTTCATTTTGTCCCTAAAAACGACCAACTGCTGAAACAGGTCAGCAATCATGAGGACCTGCAGAAACTCATCAGGTTTTCTAAAGGATTTTATGCGACACAGCAGTGGAATGATACGTTGGTCTTTAGTGATCTGCGGTTTGGGCAAATGATAGGGTGGAAGGACCCGGGAGCAAGATTTGCTTTTCATTATTTCCTGCAGCATCCCGGCGAAAATGACCTTGTAGTACAGCGGGGACGTTTTGCAGGATGGAATAAGGAAGCTTTTATCGCCTTATTAAAAAGAATTAAAGGAGATTAATGATTGCAGTTACTCCTGTTTAAAATAAAAGGTAAACAGTTTTAATACACTATTTATAAACCAGTAGCAGAATCGTTGCCATATCCTCCTGAAGAAATGTGTAGAAGAAGTGTAGTTTTCCCAGGTTATCTTTTTACTATGATTATTGATAATATCGTTTAGCAATGCTTCTGTTTGCATCGCAAAGCCATTATTCCTTACATCCATATTAAATTCAAGACTGGCATAAGCACTTATGTTGTTGATATTGTATGAGCCAATGGTAGTCCATGTGCTGTCGTAAGTGGCCACTTTAGCATGGAGTACAGTTTCCTGGTATTCATACAAGTCGATTTTGTTTTTTAATATCCAGTCATAGAGATATCGTTCTGCATGTTTTGCCATCATTATATCAGAGATACCAGCCAGTATTACTTTTACTTTTACACCTCTTTTAACTGCATGGCTTAGCTTTCGCCTGTACAGCATGCCGGGTAAAAAATAACTGCACATGATGTGGATCTCTTTTTCTGCCTTGTTAAACATCTCAAGGTAACTTCTCCATATATCCACCTTTCTTTTCACCCAGTCATTTCTTCTGACTCTTACTTCTGTCTGTTCATTATGAGGAATCTTTTCACAAAAATCATCAGCCTCTTTCCAGCTAACAGAAGGAGAGGTAATTTTTTTGGACCACATCCTGCGACAATTATGATACGCTATGTAAGCAGCTTCACCTTCACAATAGACAGCCATATCCAGCCAGGCGGGTTGCCCGGGCTTATCATTATACCGGTCGCAAACATTTATACCTCCGATAAGCGATGATACTCCATCCACTACCACCACTTTATGATGCAGTCTTCGGCCAAAGTAGAAATGCCTGCTTTTAAACAACGGTTCAAACCATTTAACGGAAACTCCATGTTCCCGCATATCCTGAACAGTTTTTTGGTGTAGGCCTTGTGATGCATACGCATCCAGATGAAGATGAACTAACACCCCCCGGGCGGCAGCTTTTTTTAATGCTTCAATTATTGTTTTGCCTGTTTCATCATCAAGGAAGATGTAGTATTGGAGGTGAATGGAGTGAGCAGCTTTATCGATCATTTTTTGAAGGAGCAAAAAGTATTCTCTCCCTCCTTTCACCAGTTTTACCCGGTTACGGGTGGAATAACCCTGTCGTATCAATTTTTTTAAGCGGCTCATTAACGGTATAGAAATCAAATCTATTGGTATCTCTAAATTACAGCTATGAGCTTAATCAACAGCCCGTTTGACGCATCTCAATTAAAGCAATATATTAGAGTAGCTAACTTACTCTAATTGAACAATTCTTTTGATATATGGAGAATATTGGCCGGAGTTGCCATTTTCCTGCTAGGGGTCAGATTTCTTGAAGAGTCTTTACAGCAATTAGCGGGCAGGCCTTTCAAATTATTTTTAAAAAGACAGACGTCAAATAAATTGAAAGCCATTGGCGGTGGGGCATTGGTAACAGGTATCCTGCAAAGCAGTTCTGTGGTTGGCCTGATGGTCCTTGCATTTGTGGGAGCTGGTATTATAACTATGCAAAATGCCCTGGCTGTGATTATGGGTGCCAATTTGGGAACTACGATCACTGGCTGGATAGTGGCAACGGCCGGGTTTAACGTTAATATCGAAAATCTTGCTTTACCATTGGCCGGTATTGCCGGTTTGGGTTTTGCCATCTTCGACAGGCATGGTAAATGGTATAACTGGAGTCGTTTCTTACTTGGCTTTAGTTTTTTATTTGTTGGGTTGGGGTATATGAAGGCCGGTATTGAAGGTCTGGTGAAGCATGTTGATCTGGCGCAGTATTCAGATGCCCCGCTGATCATCTTTTTATTGATTGGTTTTATTATTACCTCCCTGATCCAAAGTAGCTCTGCTACTATGGCCATTACCCTGAGTGCATTGTATGCGGGTGCCGTTACATTTAATGATGCAATCGCTATTGTTCTGGGTTCTGAAGTGGGGACAACTATCAAGTTGTTTGTAGCCAGTGTAAACGGGGCAGCCGCCAAACGCCGGGTGGCATTGGGTAATTTTCTTTTTAATGCCATTACTGTCCTATTAGTATTGATATTTCTTTTCCCATTAAGCAGGTTGGTTACCGATGTGATCGGCATAAAAGATAAGCTGATTGCCCTCGTCTTTTTTCAAAGTCTTGTCAATATTGCAGGAATTATTCTTTTCTACCCCTTCCTCGGTATTTTCGGCCGTTTCCTTGAAAACAGGTTCAAAACCGGTGAGGATGAAACGATGTTCATTCATAAGGTGGCTTCACAAGTTCCTGCGGCAGCACTGGTGGCTGTGGAAAATGAAAACCGGCATTTTTTATATGTTGTCCTTGATTTTACCCTGAACTGCTTTAGCCTTGATAATAAGCATTGGAAAGACCTGAAATTGCATAAAGATTTTCCGGGTATGAGTGTGCAGGAAAAATATGAGTATATAAAATTTTTGCACGGAGAAATACATAGCTTCTTTATTCAGCTTCAAAAAAATGTACCGGACAAGGAGGAAATGGAAAAACTGGACCGGTTGATATCATCTGTTAGAAATACCATGTATGCAGCTAAAAGTATAAAAGATGCTATCCCGGATATGGAACAGCTGAAGAATTCATCTAATGATGTGAAATATGATTTTTATCACCAGACCCGGAAAGCCATTGGTGAATTTTGCGAAAAAGTGTATCATCTGACAAATGCTAAACCGGATTTGCATTTTGAAGAACTTACATCTTTATATCATTCTGTAACCAGCAGCTATACAGATACACTTACCCAATTGTACAAGGAAAATACAGCCGGGCAGTTGGGAGAGACAGAAATAACAACATTGTTGAATTTTAACCGGGAAATTTTTACTGCGTTTAAGTCTTTTGTTTTTGCGGTAAAGGATCACCTTTTTGATAAGGAACAATCAAAGTATTTTGAAGAACTCCCTGGCTTCATCCGTTGATATGTATCATGTTCCCGGTTGACAGGTTTCATTTGATTTTACCCAGTATTTACTCAAATTTGAGGTAATGAGAACTTTCTTATCATCCGCCCTTTGCCTGTTCCTGATTAGTGTTGTAACAGGGTTTGACAACAGGTCGAAAAAGATCAATTTATCTTTTACTGTGATATCGGAAAATGAGGAGAATTTGTTTCATCCTTCGCTGGTCAATAAATTTTACGCCATGAATGATGGCAAGTTCTTTTGGTTTACGACAGATGTAGCGGCGGTGGGGTTACGGGAAGAGCTGGTAACACTAATTGATACTTCTTTTTATTTTGGCCTTACTGAAAAGGCCTATCATATTGCTGATATAAAATCAAATAGGGGAGGACTATTCTCTGATAGCCTGGCTATACTTGCTGCGGAAAGAATATACACTGATGCTGCGATTGCTGTCTTCAAAGATCTTTATCAGGGGTATAAAATGAAACCCTGGGTTGGTTTTGACCAGGTTTCTGCTAAATATTCGGAAAGCGATGATGAATACCTGCTTAAATGCCTGTTTTATATCCGGTCCGCTGATCAATTGAGAACTACTGCCAGCCGACTTGAGCCCGGTGACATCAATTACCAGGCGATGAAAAAGGAACTTAAAAGGCAGAAAGATAAAAACAGGAAAGATTCAGCGGCTGCTGTGCTTTTGTCTATGAATTATTACCGCTGGATACACCATTTTAATTTCGATAAGCTGTTAGTTGTTAATCTGCCGGCAGCCCGGTTGCATTATTTTGAAAAGGACAGTTTGGTATTAAATATGAAAACTGTACTTGGTAAATCATCTACTCCTACACCAAGATTTGCCGCCTGGTGTGACCAGGTAATTCTGTATCCTTATTGGTATGTGCCCCGCAGCATCACTTTTAATGAGTACCTGCCGGTTATCAAGAACAATCCCTCCTGGCTTGATGCTAAAAATATGCAGGTGATTGATGGTTCAGGAAAAGTGATCAATCACCATACGTTGAACTGGTCTTCGTTTCATAGCGGCTATTTTCCCTATACGATCAGGCAATCTACCGGTTGTGATAATGCCTTAGGTGTGATTAAGTTTAATATTAATACTCCCTATGGAGTGTACCTGCATGATACTAATAATAAGACTGCCTTTTTATCAGCCTCCCGGTATTTTAGTCATGGATGCATCCGGTTGGAAGAACCTATTGACCTGGGTAACCGGGTGCTTTCAAATAAGCTGGACACTGCATTCCTGCAATCTTGTTTTAAGGAGCAAAGACCAATTTATAAACCGCTGTCTGCACCCGTTCCTGTTTTTGTCGTGTATATGCCTGTAACGACCGATCCCAAAGGGAAAGTTGTTTATTACAAAGATGTTTATAGGTTATTGAAATAGGTGACTGGGGTGAGTAACATCATCCTGGTTGCTGAGGGTAGTTCTTTTTATAGGGCAGTCAATAGATGGACATTTGATAAGTAAGTAGTCATAACCTTTAAATTGTATACAATGAAAAAAATTAAGCCGCCTGAAAAAAAAGCCGGGGTCTGGCTTGATCAGGAAAATGCATTTATAATTCATATTACCGGGGATGCTGAGCCGATGGTGGAAAGATTGAAATCGGGTGTGGAATCCAGAATAAGGTATGCTGGGGAAGGAAAGGTTTCTGCAAGATTTGGTCAATCTTACCTTGATGACCAGGAGAAAAAGCAACACCGGCAGAAAAACCAGCGGGAAAAATTCTTTAAACAAATTATCAGCCTGATTCATGACGATGATTTTCTATATCTCTTCGGCCCGGGTATGGCCAAGGAAAGTCTGAACAATGCGATCGAAAAAGAACATGGCATAAAAGCAAAAGTAGTAAGTATTGAAACAACAGATAAGTTAACAAGGAAACAGGCTGTGCTAAAAGTCCGGGACTATTTTAATGACGAGGCCTTCCGCTTGTTCAAAAAGAATTTAAAAAAACAAAAGAAGGCAATGAGCTGAGAAAAAAGACCGGTCACAGAGCCGGTCTTTTTATTCGTATTCATTTATCGGTATTCATATAGAAAGCAGCTAAATTTGGTCAGCCATTAATGACGAGGTATATGCAGGAACAATTAGCTCAGTTGGATAAATCTTTTGAGGGGTTACTTTTTTTTGATGATTCACCTATACACCGGGCACAGTTGATGGCTTATTCCACCGATGCCTCTGTTTACCAGGAAAAACCATTGGCAGTCGCAATACCAGCCAATACTTCTGATATAAAAAAACTGATAAAATTTGCCAAACAAAATAAAACCACACTTATTCCACGGGCCGCCGGAACATCCCTGGCAGGGCAAGTGGTAGGAAATGGTGTGGTTGTTGATATTTCGAAATACTTTACCCGGATACTTGAAGTGAATAAAGAAGAAAAATGGGTGAAGGTACAACCAGGAGTCATCAGGGACGATCTGAATCATTATTTAAAATCCTATGGATTAATGTTTGGTCCTGAGACATCCACTGCAAACAGGGCCATGATTGGTGGAATGTTAGGTAACAACTCCTGCGGGCTTCATAGTATTGTGTGGGGGTCGGCAAGGGATCATATTCTGGAAGTAAAAGCCTTGCTAAGTGATGGTTCAGAAGTTCTTTTTAATAAAGAAGATATCCGTAACAATAAAGAAGATATATCATTTAAAGGAAAGATATATTCAGCACTTGATGTTCTGTTGTCAGAAAAAAATAACCAGGAACTCATCCGGAACAATTTTCCTGCTTCAAAAATTCATCGGCGGAACACAGGCTATGCTCTTGATAGTTTATTGGCCATGCGGCCGTATACAGACAACGGTGAAATGTTTAACCTGTGTAAACTGCTTGCAGGCTCCGAAGGTACATTGGCATTTGTTACAGAAGCGAAGCTAAGTCTGATTGATCTGCCACCAAAGGAGACGGCTGTTGTTTGTATTCATTGCCATTCAATCATTGAAGCAATGAAAGCTAATATCGTTGTATTGAAGCATAAACCTATGGCTTCAGAACTGGTAGATAAGTTTATCATGGATTTTACTATCGGGCACCCAGAATATGGTAAGAACCGTTTTTTTATTGAAGGAGACCCAGCTGCTATCCTGATGGTGGAGTTTATGGATAATGATAAAGAAAAAACATTCAATAAAGCACAGCAGTTAATTAATTCACTCAAAGAAGAACGACTTGGTTTTGCTTACCCCGTGCTTTATAAAGAGCAAACAAAATTTGCATGGGATATTCGTAAAGCCGGATTGGGTTTACTGCGTAACCTGAAAGGGGATGCACAACCAGTGAATTTGATTGAAGACTGTGCTGTCAGCACGGATGACCTGCCGGATTATATCTCTGGGTTACAGGAAATACTAGCCAGGCATAAAGTACAGGCATCTTACTATGCCCATGCCGGAGCCGGAGAGTTGCATGTAGAGCCGATCATTAATTTGAAATCAGCAGAGGGATTGAAAACTTTTAGAAGTATACTGGCAGATACAGTGGTATTGGTGAAAAAGTATAATGGCTCTCTTTCAGGTGAGCATGGAGATGGCAGGTTAAGGGGAGAGTATATCCCGGCCATGGTGGGAGAAGAAACATATCAGCTGTTCAAAAAAATTAAAAACATATTTGATCCCCATAATATTTTCAATGCGGGGAAGATCACAGATACTCCGGCCATGGATACACACCTGCGGGTAGCACAAAGACCAGCAGCAAGAGTTATCAGCACAACTTTTGATTTTACATCCACTGGTGGTATTTTAAGACTGGCAGAAAAATGCTCCGGCTCCGGAGATTGCCGGAAAATGCCTGTCTCCGGTGGTACAATGTGTCCCAGTTATATGGCCACAAGAATGGAGAAAGACACTACAAGGGCAAGGGCCAACCTGCTTCGCCAGTTTTTAAGTAATGAAACAGATGAACAGCCATTCAATCACCGGGAGATAAAAGAGATAATGGATCTCTGTCTTAGTTGTAAAGGTTGTAAAACAGAATGCCCTTCTTCTGTAGATATTGCGAAAATGAAAGCAGAATTTTTACAACAGTATTATGACAGGAATGGTGTTCCGTTCAGGGCAAAGCTGATTGCAGGGTTTAGTAAACAAATGAAACTGGTATCAAAATTTCCCGGATTGTTTAACTGGTTTTATGGAGTTCCTGTATTTAGGAGAACAGCTAACAGGTTAACAGGCTTTCATCCCGACAGGACGATGCCAAAACTGGCAAACCAGACATTAGTTTCCTGGTATCAGAAACATAAATACAATAAAGGAGTTGAGACTACAGGGAGTTCAAATCTCTCGTTAAAGAAAAGGGATACTGTTTTCTTTTTTTGTGATGAGTTTACTAATTATAATGATGTGGAAATTGGGAAGAAGGCCATTCTTTTATTAGAAATGCTGGGGTACCAGGTGGTCATTCCTGATCATTTGGAGAGTGGAAGAACTTATTTGTCAAAAGGATTGGTAAAAAGAGCTGCTGAAATTGCTAACCAGAATATCGAACGGCTGTCGCCTCATATTACATTGCAAACACCACTGATCGGGATTGAGCCATCCGCTATTCTCACATTCAGGGATGAATATCCTGACCTTGCTATGGAGACCAACCAGTCAAAGGCAATTGAACTTGCTAAAGCTGCTTTCACTATAGAGGAATTTTTAGCGCAGCAATATAAGGCCGGGTTGATCGACAGGAATTTGTTTACAACGGAGAGCAAGAATATTTTGATACATGGTCATTGTTATCAGAAAGCTTTATCATCACAGCAGTATATAAGCAACTGTCTTGAAATACCGGTTAATTATAAAACAAGTGTAATACCATCAGGTTGTTGTGGTATGGCAGGAGGATTTGGGTATGAGAAAGAACACTATGCAATTTCTCAACAAGTAGGTGAGCTGGTACTCTTTCCTGCGATAAGGGCATCCGCTGCAAATGATATAATTGCTGCTTCAGGCACATCCTGCCGTCACCAGGTAAAGGATGGAACGGGTAAAGTGGCCATGCACCCGGTGGAAATATTGTATGATGCACTGATAAAATAAAGAACCTCATCAGTGTTTGATGAGGTTGGTGCCCGGGACTGGAATCGAACCAGCACATTCTTGCGAACGGCAGATTTTGAGTCTGCTGCGTCTACCAATTCCGCCACCCGGGCAATTACTTTATCAAACTTTTTAAGATCTCTTTTCCATCGCCACTCTTTAAATATTTTTCCCGCTTTCTTGCTGTTGTTCTGTCTATACTTGCTTCCTGATAAATCAACATAAATGGCCGATAGGCTTTAGTTGATCTATTTTCTCCAGTATTATGCTCTGCAAGCCTTCGCTCTAAATTATCTGTCATACCTACATAGATATAATTTCTTTCAACGCTGCTAATAGCATATACAACTATCATAGAACTTCCGGTCAAGATGTCTACCAATCCTGCCTGCCGGCAGGCAGGTCCGCCACCCGGGCATTGAATTGGGCTGCAATATTAAGCCATTCCTGCTAATTGACGACGGATGCGGTCTAAATATTTTTTCTTGTAATAATACTCTTTTACCTGCAATAGTTCTTTTTCGGTAACACTGTCATCCCGATAATCTTCAATACATTTTTTAACAGGTTCATAAATTTCAGTTTGTAATTCACTGATACGGGATTCCAGTTGAGGAATAGTTGTTTCATCAACATCCATCAGCGATTCATTTATGTCCAGCACTTCCATCAGGAAACCAGCGGGTAGTTCATATTTTTCTTCTTCCTGCAACAGGCCTTTCAACCGGAGAACATAGTTGATTGTTTCATCAGGATTTTGAAAGGTCTTCCAGGCTTTATTGAGCAAGGCTGATTTTTCCAGTGCTTCAGCCTGTGCTGCCGGATCTTCTGTAGCAAAGTAATCAGGGTGGTATTTTCTGCTGAGGGCAAAGAATTGTTGTGCCAAAACAGAGGTGTTTACCTTCAGCTGAACAGGTATTTCAAATAGTTCAAAATAGGTCATTGCCGTTTATGTGTTTTCGGTCATGTTTCTTTAAAAAATATCCTTAGTTTAGGTTACAAAACAGGTTTTTAAACTTACAAATCTACGTATAAAGCATGGAGGTAATCAGGAACTTCCCGGATTCGGAACTGGTTGAAAATCTGAGGTCGGGGCAAAGGATGGATGAATCCATTAAAGCTATCTACCGTTCTCATTTTGAGAGCCTGTGCTGGTATGTGATGAATAATAGCGGCAGCCGGCAGGATGCAGAGGATATTTTCCAGGAAGTGGTGGTGAACTTTATTGATATGGTGCAGAAGGATAAATTCAGGGGAGAATCCACCATAAAAACATTTCTTTTTTCCCTGAACCGGTATACCTGGTTGAATGAACTAAAGAGAAGAGGCCGGGCTATGGTAAGGGAGGAAAAATATGAAAGAGGGCAGGAAAGAGTGGAAATGGATACCAGTCATTTCATAGCCGACAGGGAAGGTAAGTCTGAAGTACTGAGAATTGTAGGAGAGTTAGGGGAGACATGCAGAAAAATATTGTTACTTTTTTATTACGAGAATATGTCGATGAAAGAGATACTGGATGTAACAGATTATGAAACAGAACAGGTAGTAAGGAATAAAAAATATAAATGCCTGAAACAGCTGGAACAAATGATCATGGAAAAACCATTTTTAAAAGAAACCCTGAAAAACTTGTTGCATGGATAATTCTACACATAATGGGCCTGAACGACTGGTTCAATACCTTGACGGAGAATTGCAGGGGAGTGATAAAGAAAAAATGGAGCAACAACTGGCTGTTGACGCACTATTAAAGCAGCAGTATGACAGTCTTTTACTTACCCGTGAATCGGTTCATTATTTCGGGTTGAAAGAGAAGGTCGCTGGCTTACATTCACAGATGATGAAGGAACTGGTAGCTCCGGTTGTAAAACTAAAACCAGCCAGGAAGATGCTTCGTTATGTGACATCTGTTGCTGCTGCTATTCTTTTAGTAGCCGGTTTATTTTTTGCATATACTTTTTTTACACTGTCTTCGGATAAAGTATATAGTGCTAATTATAAAAGATTTGAGTTAACTACTACCCGTGATGGGGGCGTAGGTGAAACAGCCTCTGAAAAGGCTTACCGGGCAGGCAATTACAAGGAAGTTGTCCGCATACATGATGCTGATGAAGATCATACCCCAAAAGGAGAGTTTTTGTGCGGAGCGGCTGCACTGGAACTTAATGATAATGCTAAAGCGATCAAATGTTTTAACGAAGTGCTTGATGCAAACAAAAACACTGTTGATAAAATATTGAATGACGAAGCGGAATATTATCTGTCTCTCAGTTATGTCCGTAATAAAGAATATGACCAGGCGCTTTATCTGATGAATAAGATAAAAGATAATAAAGAACATATCTATCATGAAAAGATATCAGGGAAACTAGTGCGCCAGGTAAAGATGCTTACATGGCGGTAACGTCATTGAGTGGTTAATGGTGGCCTCTTCCGTTTCCGGGAGAGGTTTTTTATTTTATATGTTACAATTTTAGAATTGGTGTGTACCAATAAAAGATAATCTATTAGAAAAATGAAAACTTTTATTATGAAAAACATTATCCGGTTTGGAATGCTGTCCATTGTGTTGGTGTCGATTATTTTTTATTCCTGTCAAAAAGATATTTCTGGGAATACCCCTGATTTTAATAAACCACATGGCGTTACTATTTATCTTACAGATCATCAAACACCCGTTTTTGACAGCGTATTTATTGACCTGCAGGGATTGGAAGTGAAGCTGGAAGATGACACATTGCCTAATGACGGATGGGCGAACCTGAATATTAACCCCGGTGTTTATAATATCCTTCGTTTCCGTAACGGCCTCGATACTTTATTTGCCACCGGTACTTTACCCAATGCAAGAGTAAAGAAGGTTAAACTGATCCTCGGTACTCAGAACAGTGTAATGAAAAATGGGCAGGTATTCCCTTTACGAATAAAAGACGAGGACAGAGAAGTGATTGCCAATCTGGACAATAGTAATTTTGAGATCACCCCGTCCGGGCAAGTGCTCTTCTGGATTGATTTTGATGCCGGAAACTCCATTCAGGTTGATAACAGCGGTTCAGGTAATAATAATGGCTATCGCCTGAAATCTCATATCAGAATATTTACCCGCAGCCATTCTGGTGAAATAGAAGGAAAAGTATTGCCACTGGCAGCTGATCCAATAGTGAAAGCAGTGATTGGGTCAGATACAGCCACGGCTATTCCTGACGATGATGATGGTGAGTTTAAGATTGTAGGATTAACAGCAGGAACTTATAAACTGATAATTGATGGACAGAATGGTTATAATGACACTACTATTAACAATGTGATAGTCAGGAACAGGGAGGATACTCACCAGCCAACAATAATGTTGCATCAATAGTACATTTGCTTGCCATGAAGAACCAGGGCCTGACACAAAACGTCAGGCCTTTCTTTTGATCAACTTATAGGTAATAGCCCCAACAATTATAGCAATGGCAATAAACCACCAGTTGGATGAACCCCGGTCTTCCTCATAATTGCCAATAAATAACAGGTGCGCCCAGTAATCAGGTGTTTTTAAGCGTGGCTCGATCTCATCACTTCGCAGCAGATCTAATTTTGCAAGTTGCAGGGCCCTGTCCTTACTATATTTTTTCCCGAGATAATAATGAAGACGCTGCGTGATAAAAGAGGTGGTTTTGTCTTCAGCTTTCCAAAGGGAGGTAATGATATTAGAGCATCCTGCATAAGCAAATGCACGGGATAAACTCATTAACCCTTCCCCTTTTACTAGCTGCCCGCCCCCTGTTTCACAGGCACTTAATATTATCAGTTGTACTGAGTCAAGTTTGAGATCGGTTATTTCTCTTGCATATAATTTATAATCAGAGGCACCCGGGTAAAAGGCCACATACGAGTGAGAAGGGGTATCATTATTAGCACTGGCATGTGTGGCCAGGTGAATAATATCATGTTTATTGGATAGTTGCAGAAAATTATTTTTAGTGGCGCTGGTATCCATGAAAATTCTTCCTTGTAATTCACTTACCTCTTCTTTTGAAGCAGGCAGGTTGCTGAAAATTAATCCAGAAGAATCCTTCTGTTCCCCGGAAGCAAATGGAGCAAAAGCCAGGGAGCTTGTGAGCCCCGTTGTTTGTATATTTTTCCCAAGCAGGGCAGTAGAGAATTGGTATTGCACTGCAAATTTCTCCAGCAGGTATTTTTTGTTTTCATCCTGTAATGCTTCGAAGGGAAGGTAATTTAGTTCGTCATCGGGGATAATTATTAGCCGGGTGCTCTGTTTTATCACTTTATAAACCGGAGATATGATCGTATGAAAAAGCTCAGTGGCAACAGATGTTCCATTATAGCGCTGATCAGGAAAAACATTGTGCAATGATGTTTTGAACTCCTCAAGGTTAGTAAAAAAAGTATTATTGATAGCCGTTTTGTAGTACTCAAACCGCTTGCTGGTAATAAGCAGGGTAAGTAATTCTTTGTCGGATAAATGAAAGGAGAGTAATGCTGTATTATTATCCAGCGATCGTTGTACTTCCTTTACGGTTGGTATATGATCTATTGCCTCTTTTTGCTTCCATCCGGGATCAGAAGTTAATTTTTCCTGTAGTTTGCCCAATTCAATTTCATTGTCCCTGATCAGGCCAGCTATATTTTTCAATTCAAGACTGTCTCTCAATTGGCCAGCTTTTATTGACAGCCGGGTAATCGTTTTCTTCAGTACTTCCTCCTGGCGGAGTAATGGATTTCCTTTGACTACA
Source organism: Chitinophagaceae bacterium (assembly GCA_016786885.1). Classification (GTDB taxonomy): domain Bacteria; phylum Bacteroidota; class Bacteroidia; order Chitinophagales; family Chitinophagaceae; genus JJ008. Next base: position 26,277 of record JAEUVO010000031.1, read on the forward strand.
TTTCCTCTCAAGTCATTTTCCTGCACATTTAATGACAGGATCGAGGCTTTGTTAAGCTGATCAAAGTAATAAGCATCTTCCAGGAAATTTGTTTGTTGGGTATGATCATACAATAAAAGGCTTATATCAATTGGTTTGCCGTGAATGCTGTGTTTTATCTTACCAAGAAACAGGCGGGCTTCATCAGAATCATATGTTCTTTCTACATAACTGGCCAGTTTAAATGCGGAGTGATAAGCATGGAGGGATGATTCAAGTATAGTAATCTCTTTTTTCTGACGGTATTTTTTCTCCAATACATCTGCTTTACCCGTCAATGCGTTAAAAAGATTAACGTAAGAAAAAATGCCACTGAACTTATCAGGGTTTTTGATTATGTCAGTTTCATTGAATCCTCTGTGAAACTGGATTATAGATTGCTGGTAATAAGAAAGGGCTTCATCAAGGTTATTTTCAGCCACAGCTTTTTCTGCCAGGTAAAAGAGTGTCAGACCATGGGGGATATTTTTTTTGTTTTGATTCCATTTATCATTTTCTGCCAGTGCTAACTGTAAATATCGGTTGGCGGAATCTGTTTTCCCGGCTTCAAAAAAAGCTCTCCCGGTTTTGTTGAACAGTAAAACAGCGGCACTGTTATTATATTGTACTTGTTTGAACCATTTGATTGCTTCGTCTGGTTTTCCCAGGCCAAGGCTGATGCTTCCAAGATTTTGTTTTATCTCATTCTGGTACATGCCCAATGGCAGCAATTGTTGGTAAATAGACCTTGCTTCTCCAAATTTTTCCAGTTTCAACAGAGTGGAGGCAATATTGTTTTTATAGTTAACAGAGAACTCTTCAAAAAAAGGGTCATTAACCCGGAGTAGTGTAAGTGCTTTTTCAAAGTAATTAATGGCTTGCCTGAAATCACCTGTTTCGTAGTGCATGGTGCCAAGCCTGTTATAGAGCCGCTCTTGTTCAGCAAGTGGTTGACTGTACTGATCACTTACAAGTTCTGCTTTCTTATAAAAATGAAAGGCTGAATCAAATTCGTTTAGGCTGTAGTGAATAATTCCCGTAAATAATAGCGGCTTGAAAAGAAATGAATCGGCAAGAATAGGTAATTTCTTTTTTAACGAAATAGCCTGGTGGTAATGTTCTTTGGCTTGTGAGAGGCTATCAAAGTAATGGAACAGGCGGGCAATTTTTAAATGACAGAAGAAGACCAGGGAATCATGGACATTTTCTGTAATAGCAGATAGTGACTGAAGAAATAACTGCAGTGACCGTTGATTTAATTCACTTTCCTTTTCTTCACTATAGTTTTCGCTGAGGGCTAATCGTTCTGCTTCTGTAAATAGTTTGTCTGCGGCCAGGTAGACAGGTAAATAGGCAGCAGGTTGACGCTGTTGTTTTTGCGAAAAACAGAATACAAGCAGGAAAAAAGAAAACAGAATTGTGGTAATACGTTGCATGATAAGCGTTGAAAGCTTATCAAATTTAATGCTCAGGCGGCATTAATGATCAACAATTACAACACAGGGGGGTCTTGGTTTGGCGGCCTTATCCAGGCGTTCCATCGAGGCAGATGTATTCACCATTCCGTTTCTGAGGAAAACTCCCTGTTGGGTACGTTCATTCAGGATATCCCACACATATTGAGGCACATCATTGATCGTATTATACCAATACAGCAGTACTTTAAGTTTATTCTCCGATTTGCCACTGGCGTCATTGATCCGGTATTTGATCTCAAAAGTTTCCTGCGCATCATTCCGGGGGGGAAAACCAAATACTCCGTTGCGGATAGTTTCCCTAAGATTTATTTTTCCATTATCTGTTTTGACAGAACAACCGCCGCTATTAGCCAGGTTCCCTTCGTCAAATAAAGAGCCATTCAGGGGAAGCACACGGTTTTCGTCAGCATTGTAAATGGGTAAGGCGATAGAATCATTATTGGAAAGGAAATAAAAATGATCTTTAAAAGTGATACCAGATAATACCACTTTGGTCTCTGTAATAGTTCCATCGGGAGCTGTATGGGTGATCCGGTAACGAAGACCAGTTTCGCTTTTAGAAATATTGATTGCTCCTGTATTATCATCAATTTCCATTCCATCAGGAAAACCTGAGTAAGTGCCCGGGCGGGTGGTCATGGGGTTGACTATATAATCTCCTGCAGAAGGGCGGAGGTAGAGAATTGAATCACCATAGCTTAGTGTATAAGGACCTGCAGGTTCATTAGTTGCCGCAGACTTGTTGCAGGAAAGCCATGATGCTGATGCCAAGATCAGCAGCGAGGCAAAAAAGATGGTTTTGGCAATCTTCATAAAGCCCTTTTTTTTAAGTAAACACAAAACGCAGCTACGTAACCTTTATGTTGAAAATAGTATAAGAGAATTTTAAAGTTACAACATTTATTATGCCAAATACCTTGATCTAAATCAGTTTGTCTGGCAATATTTTAAACAGCAACTTTGCGCCTGCCTGCCTTCGGCAGGAAACTTTAAACGACAACAGGCTTATATGATCAGAATTGGACTTATCCGGGAAGGGAAGATTCCGGCAGATAACAGGGTGGCACTGACACCGGCTCAATGCAAATGGATATTAAAGAACTCATCAGATGTACAGGTAATAGTACAATCTTCTCCTGACAGGTGTTTTTCAGACAGAGAATATTTATCAGCAGGGGCCGAAATAAAAGAAGATATGAGTGACTGTGACATCCTGTTTGGCATAAAAGAAGTGCCTGTATCACAGTTGATTTCCGGGAAAACCTATCTTTTTTTCTCACATACTAAAAAGAAGCAACCCCAAAATCAAAAATTGCTCAGAGCTATCATTGATAAAAAAATTACACTGATCGATTACGAGTGCCTGGAGCATGAAGATGGACAACGCATAATCGGTTTTGGTTTTTTTGCAGGTGTGGTGGGAGCTCATAATGGTATGATGGCTTATGGTAACAGAACAGGGCTGTTTAAACTTGACAGGGTATACAAGCAGCGTAGTTTCAGGGAATTGATCCATAATTATTTTGGGCTCAGATTGCCAAATGTCAAGATAGCTGTTACCGGTTCAGGAAGAGTAGCGCATGGCATACTGGAGATCATGAACCTGATGGGTATTCATGAAGTAGAACCGGATGAGTATTTGAAACGCCGGTTTTCTTATCCTGTTTACACCCAGTTAAAAGGCAGTGACCTGTATAAAAGAAAAGCAAAAGGAAAATACAGTCGTATTGAATTTCATGAACATCCTGAAAAATATGAATCTCTTTTTCTGCCCTATACTACACAGACAGATATCCTGATGAATGGTGTTTATTGGGATAAAAATGTTCCCAGGCTTTTTGAGAAAGAGGCGGTGCAGGCGGAGAATTTTATTATTCAAACAATAGCTGATATTACGGATGATGCCAATGGGTCGGTTCCTGTCAATGTCGGGGATCAGACTATTGAAAACCCTGTTTACGGAATAGACAAAGTTACCTTGGAGAAAACAGCGCCTTATCTCCCGAATTCGATTGATGTGATGGCAGTGGGTAATTTGCCCAATGAACTACCAAGAGATGCGAGCCGTTATTTTGGCGAGCAATTGATCAAACATATACTGGAAGACCTGGTAGGAAATGGTTCGGCAATAATAGAAAGAGCAACAATGGTAAAGGAAGGAGAGCTGACAAAAGAATTTGAATACCTGAGAGAATATGCTGAAGGAAGCTGAAGGCTACAAATACAAATAGTATTCTTTCAATAAACTAATAAATGCGGTAGTATATTCTCCGTTGCTGTCCTTAACAGCTATTTCATCTTTTGAAAAGGGTTCATTAGTACTGCCTTTGTGTTTTCCAGCAACAAATAACCTGAAGTATCCATGTTGTGTTGAGGGGCTGACAAGGGTACTATGTGTAACAGCGAGCTGGTATTTTTCTATCAGTAAGCCAGCTTCTGTCATTCTTTTATAAGGAAGCAATAAATAGAAGCGGCCTTCAGGAGTTAAAACGCCACTGATAATTTCTACTATTTCTTCTAATAATAAACCGCCGCTATGATGAGCAATATTTTTCTTCTCATCAGGGGAAACCAATTCGTTTTCATAAAAGGGCGGATTACTGATGATGATATCATAATGCCTGTTGGTGGTGAAAGCATTATCCTTTGCATCTCCGTGTATCACTGAGATATTTTCTTTCCAGGGAGAGGCTGTTACATTTTCTTCTGCCTGTTCTGCCGCCTCTTCATTGATCTCTATTGCATCAAATTTCATAGCAGGAAATTTTTGTGCCAGCATCAATGAAAGAAGGCCAGTTCCTGTTCCAATATCAAGGCAGTTGTTATTATTAATTGCCTTTTCATCTTTTATCCTTTCTGCAACCCATGCCCCGAATAAACATCCATCCGTAGTCACCTTCATGGCGCATTTGTCCTGGTGAATAGTAAATTGTTTGAACTGGAAATATGAGTTTGACATGAATAAGCTTAATGATTTTACCATTCTGCCCTTGCGGTGGAGCTTATAGTTAAATCTGAAAACTGGCCCGCCATGTATTTGTAATAACCTGTTATGGCAATCATGCCGGCATTATCAGTACAGTATTGAAAGGCAGGAGAAAAAGTGTTCCAATGGTATTTTTTGCCCATTTCTTCAAAGGATTTTCTCAGGCCACTGTTGGCAGAAACGCCGCCGGCCAGGCAGATATCTTTAATACCCGTTTCGATAGAAGCTTTTTTTAATTTATTAAGCAGTATCGTTACTATCCTGTGCTGGATAGAAGCACATATATCAGCAAGATTGTTATCAATAAACTGTTTTCTCTCTTCTTCAGTAGCTGCAAACTCTTCTTTGTACAAATTGCTTTTACCGGCATTTTGTAAAAAATAAAGAATAGAAGTTTTTAATCCGCTAAAACTAAAATTTAGTCCGGGGATCTGTGGCTCCGGAAATTTGAAACGAGTATGATCTCCTTCTCTGGCAAACTTATCTATCAATGGTCCGCCGGGATAAGGAAGGCCCAGTAATTTAGCTGATTTATCAAAAGCTTCGCCTGCGGCATCGTCAATGGTTTCACCGATCACTTTCATAGCAGTGGGTGATTCACAAAGTACAATCTGTGTGTGCCCTCCACTTACTGTCAGGCATAAAAACGGGAATGAAGGCTTAGGGTCATCGATCAGGTTTGCCAGTACATGAGCCTGCATATGATGCACAGCGATCAACGGTTTATTTAGTGCAAGAGCTAATGATTTTGCAAACTGACCGCCTACCAGTAATGAACCAATTAATCCCGGTGCCCGGGTAAAAGCAACGGCATCAATAGCTGCCAGGCTGCATCCGGCATTTTTGATGGCTGCATCAACAACAGGAACTATATTCTGCATATGTGCCCTGCTGGCCAGTTCAGGTACCACTCCGCCATATTTTTCATGAATTGTTTGGTTGGCTATAAAGTTGGAAAGAATTTTTCCATCAGCACATACTGCTGCAGATGTTTCATCACAGGAAGATTCTATTGCCAGGATTGTGATCATGATTTGATAATTGGAAGATGAGCCAATGTGCCGATTAAGCTTTAGATATAACTAAGATTCTTTCTTTTGGTTTATCACAATGTTTCACTACTTCAAATATTAATTGTATCAAAGTAAAGGATAATAATTCTATCAGCAACTCATTATCAAATCTTCAAATCGGCACATTGGCGCTATCATTTACTTACTCCTGATGGCCACGACCGGGTCCATCCTCGCTGCCTGCCGGGCCGGGATATAACCCGCAATAACGCCAACCACAATACAAATACCAATTGCCAATGCCAGGTTGGAGGTAGAAATATAAACGGGGAAATTGAGTGCACTGGTCAACACTTGTGTTAACAGAAAAACAAGAGTGAGACCAATAAAACCACCAATGATGCAGAGAAAAGCTGATTCCAGCAGGAACTCGGTAAGTATGATTCTTTTTTTAGCTCCGATCGCTTTTTTTAAACCGATTTGTCCCGTTCTTTCACGAACAGATACAAACATGATGTTGGCAACACCAAACATGCCGACTATTAATGAAAGAGCAGCTATTGCCCATCCACCGATGTTAAGACTTACAAACGCCTCACTGATCGCATCACTGAAGTCGTTTATATCATTCAGTGTAAAATTTTCTTCTTTGGTGGGAGTGAGTTTCCGGATAGCCCGCATGGTACCTGTAAGATTATCTTTTAATGCTTTACTCGAAAGGTTATCCTGGCCTTGTACCAAGATCAGCGGGTCAGCTTTTTTCTGATCCATGATGTTGCGGGCATAACGGTATGAAAGTACCAGGCTCTGATCGAATTGCCATCCACCGATCATCGTTTTGCCCTGCTTTTTGATCGTACCGGTAATGATGATCTTTTTGCCACGCACCGTTACCATTTTTCCTACAGCTCTTTCCGGTTCACCAAATAATTTCTCTGCAATCTCATTGCCAATAACACCAGCCGGGCTGCCCTGGCTGAATTCTGATTCTGAAATATACCGGCCAAATGCAATTTCGACAGGCTGTATATCATTAAACTCTTCGGTGATACCGTAGATGTTTACACCAGACAGCTGGTTGTTTTCATATTCTACCTTATCTGAGATGCTGATCTTGAATGCCGCATACTTGGCCGAAGGAGTCCGTTCTTTTATTTGTTTTAGTTCATCATATTTGGGAGAAGGCCGGTTTACATATTTCCACCAGGGATAATTCTGGCCGCCACCTGCACTGTAATCCCATTTGTCCACATAGATGGTGTTTGTGCCGAGAGTCTTTACTTCATTCTGGATATTTTGTTCCAGACTGTTGACAGTTGCTAACACACCGATAATACAAAATATACCTATGGTGATACCAAACAGGGAAAGAAAAGTGCGGAGTTTATTCTTCCACAATTCCTGCAGCGCCATTTTAAAACTACTGACTACAATTTCTACCGACCGGCGGATCATACACAAATTTACAACCCATCGGGGGAGTAGCTAAAGATTTTATTTTACCCGTTTCAGGCAATTTTATTTGTATAAACAGGGATTCTGCCTGCCCTTATTACTCTTTCGGATGTATTTTTTTATCTTGCTGATCAATCACCTGCAAATGAATGCAACACAGCAACAAGACTTCCGGTACGAGGATAAAGCAACCAGTTTTTTCAGGAGAAGGTATACCAGCACAACGGCATTTGCTGTGGGTATATTATTGTTCTTTCTGCCTTTTGCAGAAATCAGGTGTAATGACTCGGTACTGGCCTCCAATACTGGTATAGGGCTGGCTACCGGAAAAGAGTGGAAAACTTACGGGCTTCCTGGTTATGGTGATATGCTGAAGGGAAAAGAAAACCCTGCGAAAGACGCAAAATTCACCAGTATTAAAGACTGGCCAAATATTCTGACGCTTATCTCACTGCTGGCAGCTGTGGCCGGGCTGATCGTTAGCTTAACAAACTCAAAGCTGCGGGCTGTCGTGTCAATGTCTGCCGGAATACTGGCTGCTGTATTGCTGATCGGTATGATGATACAGATGAACCATGAATTGAATGATTCGATGGCAGGAAAAAAAGGAGAACCCGACTATGGCGGGGCCATTGGCATGTTTGTGAAAATGAACTACACGATCTGGTATTATATGGCAGTGGTGACTTTTGTCGTTGCTGCATTCTTTGGCTTCAAACACCATAAGATCGAAGAAAAAGATGCTATGGACAGGGTGATCGATTTTGAGTTTCAGCGGCAAAAGGAAAGCGGACCGGAATAATATTTTTTTCTAACACTTATCCTCATGACGATCTTGCTTTACTTTTTGCTTGCCTGTATGACGGCCGGGAGAAATGAACCGGTGAATACACTGCAGAATGAAGAAATAAAAATAGTGCATGAATTATTCCGGCTGCGGAATGAACACAAAGCTGATTCGGCAGAACAATTGTTTGCTGATACGGTGCTGGTATATATGAAGTACTTACGGAACGTACCAAAGAAAAAGATCACTGAGAGTGACAGAAACTTCTGGAAGGCACACCCGACAAATAAATTTGAAATAACAGCACCGGTACAAATTACCGTGCAGGCAGGTATCACAACCGCTATCATTTTTGGTAAAGAATACCTTGATGGTACAGCTTTTCAGTATGAGAGAATTGAAATAAAGTTTGACCGCAATAAAAAAATAAACTCCTTCAGGGGATTTGCGCTGAAGAATAAAAGATAACAGGAGTTATTGTTGCTATGCAGATTAATTCTTAGAATAATTAATATTTTCTCCCGCAACTGAATTATTTCCGGCCAGTTCTTTTGATTCGATATGGGTGATCTTATAATCCAGCTTTATACCCCTGCTTGTTTTTTTCACTGCTACAGTGGCTTCTGCTCCCGGTTGCACAAAATTAAAATCGATCGTTTCTGTTTTTACCACTTTCCCTTCAGGATTCAGGTAGCGGAGTTCCACCGATACTTTATCCAGCAGGTAGCGGGAATCATTTTGCAAGGTCATTTTAAGATTGCGGATACCGCCAAATGCAGCTACGGTGTATTCGTTTGGCTTTAGCTGCAATTTGGAAGTGATATTTTCAACTGGTACTTTCTTTACTTCCTTGTTTTCGGTAACAGGCGGCAGCTTTTTAGCAGGCTGTTCGTTAGTGACAGGTACCGGTTCATTATTAGTTGCTGCATTCTTTGACGCTGTTGTTTTCCTGACAGATGCCGAGATGCCGGGTGCTGCATCCCGTTCCGTTATAGTTTCTGCGAGGGGAGTGTTTTGCAGGCCATAACTTTCCGGGGTGCTGTTACTGCTGTCTGCCACAGGTTCTTCTGTCACTTCTTCGACAGGAGTAGCTATTTCGGTTTTCGGTAGCTGACTCACAGGTTGCGGTCTCATCATCTCTTTACCGCCGGTACCTCTTATTACCAGCATCATCAGGGCGCCGCTTATTATCAGTCCAGCATAGAGTGCAATCTTCTTTCCGGGAAGTTTGAGCAATGATTCCAGCATTTCGGTTTTGTCTTTGGGAGGCTGTTGTCGTAATGGCAGTTCTTTAGTACCGGTATCCTGCTGTATCTCATTGAGTGAACCGCTATTATTAGTATGGGCCATATTAATAATCTGTGCTGTTGTAGTTGTTTCGTTTTGCCATGCCTTATTTTCTTGTTTTGCTGTAGCAATGTCTTTTTCCTTTTTAGTAGCGGAGTTGTAGTTTGGTGGCAGTTCAACATACACTCCTTTTTTCCCGTTGGTTATGGGTGTTTCCTCCTTTACCGGTGGAGTATATTTTTCCATCGCTTCATCCATGACAGGGGTAAGTGTTGGCTGTACGGCCTGGTTCAGCAATTGCCTTAGTTCCGGTATTTCCTGCGGCCGCTGCCAGCATACACTCTGGCATTCCACCCACAGCAGGTCGGTGGGCAGCAGACCAATGCGTTTCAGATCTTCCAGGTTCAGGGGAGTGCTCTCGCTGTTATTGCGCAGCAGGATATAAGTATTGTTCATGTGCGGGGAGATTATCCGATAAAACGGAAAAATCTGTGCCGATAGATGTAAAGGGATTGTTATTCTTTTCTGGGTAGAAAGAACAAACTTTCTTTAAGTGGTTGTTTAAAGTGCCTTTGCCCGGTAGCCAAACCTGCACACAACACGCAGCAACGGTGTGAAGCTGTATTTGGAAAAACTAATAGCGACGGAAAACTACCTGTCATGACGAAAGCACTAAACAGATCAGATCTTTACAGCCGTTACAATTGGCTCAGGTTCATGAATACTAAAGGAAACAGCTTTATCTTCTTTTAATTTAAAAATGATCTTTACGGAAGCAGCACCTGCCGGTGAAAAAATGGAATCATCTGTTTTATTCAGTTTCCGTGCAGCCGATCCCTTACGAGCCACCTGTAAAAAACCAAGCCGGTGAAGGTCTACCACGAATAGCTCAGTTTCACCTTCCCCAAAACGGTATTCACCCAAATATTTTTTCTTTTCCTCTTCGCTCACTGCAAGATTCTTAGGCTTTACATCTGCATTTCCCAATCCTTCCAGGTAAGCAATTACTTTATTTACATTGGCTTTATCGGTATCAGTAATAGTTTTATCCTCAAGCCGGTTCTTTGCATGTTGCAGCAATGTGATACCATGTGGTCCTGTATGCGATTGAATACCCGGCACCGTTTCAATGATCTCCTGCACACTCTTGAGCATACCCATCATGGTAAAAGTGAAAATATCTGGCCTTGCGCCGTGGCTGATTAAGAACTCAGCAATATCACGACGGCCTACATGTGAAGCAGCACCCAGTGCCGTTTCCCAATCACCAAAACCCCAGTCCCACGATGCACCGGCGAGTTCAGGACGTTTGGTTACGAGTTCTTTCACTTTATCAAAATTTCCATGCGAGGCACCTACGATACCGCTGGCCATTGTATCATCCATGCTGGGATAACGATAAAACAATGGTTCAGCATTGCCAGGTGTCCATATACTTTTTTTGTTTTCGCCTGCGGCGACTGTACCAAATGTTGTGATACCAATCAAGCCAAAGGCAGCGCTTTTGACAAAGCGGCGGCGTTGAAGATGATTATTGTTCATACCGGTTATTTTAAAATAGTTGACTGTTAATTTACGATATTCACCAATTGAACAGCTACCTGTTTCCGATGATTGGTAGTATGCAATTATCAATGGCAGGAAATATGCGTCAGGGTGTTCTTAACTCACCCAGGGAAGAAAGAGGATAATAATTCGTATGAAAAATCGTTTTTATACAGCTATTAATCAAACAATTATCGGTTCGCCTAAATAATTTGAACAATATTTACTTTATGAAAGCAATTAATTACTTGTTTTTTTTCCTGTTTATTGGGAATGCTCAAAAAATAAACAGCCAGGATATAATAGATGCATATATTATTAAACTGAATGGCGATTCAGTACAGGGTAGTGTAAAATTACCGGGGAGCAAGCTTTGGGGAATGAATGTCTATGCCCGGCTGGGAGATGGAATTGATTTTAGCGAAAAGGGAAAACAGGGCAGTTTTGTATTCTATGAGCCGAAGCAAATAAAAGAATTTGGTTATTATGCTGCTAAGAACAGAACCTCACCGGTAAGGTATGTTAGTGAAACTGTATATAAAAGCAAGCGACTGGTGATTATTGAAATAGATGGCCCTTTGCGTTTGTATAAGGATGCAACACTGCAAATGATTGACCGGAATACAGCCAATGTGGACTATTACTATATCAAGAAAAAAAATGACAAACTTTTCATAATAGAAAAAACAGCCTATTATAAGGTTAAAAAAAGAGATTCCCTGAAAGAATATCTTGCTGATTGCCCGGAGGTAACCGAAATACTGAACGATAAAAACGAATTGGACCTGGCTGTGCTGGTGAAAAAGTATAATGACTGGTATGAGCGAACTTCACAATAAGTAATTTTTACGCCATGGCTGGTGAAAGAAAAACCGCCGGGAAGAATTGTCGTTGTTAGTAAAAACCTATCGCAGCAGCTGGTAAACCGTGATGATCATAATAATTGCCAAAAGGGAAGTATAGATGGGTTTATTATACTTTGCCAGCCAGTGGGGGAGATAAATATCAAAATTGGCTTTAGGTGAATCGGAGTATTTGCGGGCCATGACGGTTAACGGGCAAAAGAACTTAAACAATAACAAGGTGATCCCTTCCAGCACAAATAACCCGTAGCCGATCCAAAGCCATTTGTCGAGTTTATTCGTAAGTGCAGCGTACAGCATGTAGAAGATCACCACATTGAAAAACACCCAGATAAGGGTATGAACAGTCTTAATAAGGATCAGTTTAGTTTCGCTTTTCATTTTGCAGCCACCTTACTTTTTTTTCTTACTAAGATAGCAAACTGCTTTTATGGTTGGTTTTTACAGCCTCGTTGGGGCTGATGCTTCGTTGCAAACGAAGCATCACCATTCAGCATTTTTAAGTTTTGGAACATTTATCTGCCAAAGGCAGGCTACCAACAACCGGGAGATATGAATCAACACTTTGGCCTGCCTGTTATTATTCGTTGATTGTTGTTTTCACAATGTTTCCAGTATCAGTATCATAGGCATACAAAAGGCTGTCATCGGCTGTAACAGCAATGCTGCTTATTAAAGTGCTGGTTGTGTATTTTCTGACAGGCCGCCCTTCCCAATCATACACATAGATTAATTTCCCGGTTGAGTTTAGGTTTCCAGCCCCCTCCACTTCATGATTTCCGGAGTAAAGAAGGTAAATATATTTATCAGAAGCAGTACCACTAACAAAAGCGAATCTTGTTTCAGCAGTTCGTTCCAGCATATCCCTGCCATTAACATTGATTGTATTAAACATTGCCGGGTAATTTTCTGGTCCTTTCAGTATGCTGCATTGTTGTGTGGCCAGATCAATAAAATCTACCTGGTCAGTAAACCGGCAGGCCAGTGCGGCCTTAGTACCATCAGGGTTGGTGAAGACGAATGACTCATACGATTGCTTCCAGGAACTAACAGGAACATCTTCGGGGGGATTGGCGAAGGAACCATACTTCCGGAATGATAACCCATTTTGTAAATTGATTTTTACAAGCCTGTATTTTGCATCGTAAGAACCTGAGCCAAGTAACTGCTGATTGTCTACAAGGGCAGTACCAAAATAGAAATCCGGCATGGCGTATTCCTGCAGCAGTACTGTATCGGCCCCGGCAGAATTTGTAGATGGCGTTGCTGCTACTAATTTTTTCATTGATACATCATGCAGCCAGTAAGTTCCTTTGTAACGGCCACCGGAAAGTGCCCCGGCAACTTTCCCAAACCCGGTTCCGGCTTTAATGTAACCGCCTGATGCCAACCTGCCGGTCATAGAGTAGCTCCTGAAGAAAAAACCTCTGTCCGCATTCAGGCTCCATATTACAATGGATGTATCTGTAAGGAATATTCTTCTTACAAAGTCTTTTTGAACCGGGAATATTGCCTGAAAACTAATTTCTTTTTCGTCCGGGAATTTTTGAAAAATGGTGGTATCGGTAAGGATAGTTGATTGGGCCGGGCTGCTAAGTACAGAAAATATAAAGAGAGTAGCTGATAATAGCATTTTCATAGCACTAGTTTATTGTAAGATAGAATAAAGTATTACTATAAAATAAAACTAAATGTTAAGATAGTATTTAGCTCCGGGGCGGGTGTCAGATGGGGTTGTGTGTTGGTTTTGTGGCACTCGCCGTACTACGGAGTTGTATTGCAAATTAATGCCACTCCACATACAAAGCCGGGCAGTGAGACATCGGCTGAGAAACTGTCAGTTTATTAAAACTCGCCAGGGGAGAGAAAGTCCGGGGGGCTTTAAAAACCTGTCTTCCAAACCTTATCCGATGCATCGAGATAAGCAGGTAATGCTGCTGAACCATACCACGGGTAAATATCGGGGGTCAGAAATTCGTTTTTAATAGCCGGATCTGTTTGCAATAGCTGGCGGGCTTCTTCTATACTGGCAACATCCAATATAAATATTCCACGAAAATTATTTTGGTTTTTGCCAAAAGGTCCTGCCACAATTAGTTTATTTCTTTTTACCATCCTATCCATATTTTGAAAATGGCCGGCAAAGCAACTATCTTTTAATGCTTTGTCAGCAGACATATTGCTTCCTGTTTTTAGAATAACAAGCACATAATTTTTCATACCGTATTCATCTGCTCCATATTGTTTGGCCAGTAAAGAATCATATTTCGGATTTGTTTTTTGCGCCGTAACAACAACAAAGGAAAGCAGGCATATTGTGGAGAGAAATAATAGTTTCATTTCGTTTTTTTAATATTAAAAATACGTTTATTGCTTTACACTGGCAGCAGGCAGGGCTATTCATTTAGTTACAATAAATGGTATAAAATGGATAGCCTGCTGGTTACGGATTTTGTAGCCACCTTCACTCATTTTTTTTCTTACTAAGATAGCAAACTGCTTTTATGGTTGGTTTTCCCAGCCTTGTTAAGGCTGATGCTTCGTTGCAAACGAAGCATCGCCATTCAGCATTTTTTTTATTTTTGGAACATTTATCTGCCGTAGCAGGCTATGGGCAACGGTGAAAAAAACTTATAGTATTTCATTAATTTGTTCTTGACTTATCCCAATTATACTTGTCATTGTGTTCACTCTAAATTTATCTGTCAACTCTCCGTTATCTATCATCTCGTTACGAAATTTAATTTTATACAATTCATCAAAACTTGCAGTAGAAGGTATAAAATCATCCGCAGATAGAGAGATAGATGCCTTCCTTCTCATTAAGTCAATCATTTTATAATAGGCTTTTATAAAATCTAATAACTTCATAAAATCTCCTCCCCTCAAGGCTAAATCAAAAAAAACTTCAAGATTTACTAGTGTTATATTGTTAATCCCTGCATAAGTGCATTCTTTTTCTTTTAGCTCCTTGACAAATAAACAATTTAAGTATTCATTTACTCCCGGCATGCTAAACATAAAATCGGTGTGGCAAATAATAGGATGAATATTTATCCTTTCTCTTTTATCAATTTTTTCATTTAAGCCAAAATCAAATTCATACTTTTTATTAAGCAGATTATTTATGCAATTTGATAGTTGGCTGACACCTTTATTCTTACCCTTATCTGACAACAAAAATTTTTCATTAATATATTTTTTATAGGCTCCAAAATTGGCTCCTTCAATTATGGAATCTGGAAAAAGATAGTCTTTGAATTCAATTAGAAAAACATCATTTCCGTATCGATAATACAAGTCTGGTTCTCCGTTTTCACTATTACTATCAAAATGAAGTATTGAAGTCTCTTTTTGTAACATTTGACTAACTATACCCTTAAACAAAACATCTTCAAAACAATCTTTTGATACTTTATTTTTGTAATCTTCAAACTCCATTTCTTTGCGTAACGTAGTTTCTTTATGTAGTTCAAATAAAGGACCACGATAAATCTTTTTTGTATACATATTTTCATCAATAACCATAAAGCCTCGCTTTTGAGTTTTGTAAAGAGGGAACTTCCTTAAATCAGCAATATTAAACTCACTTTTATCTTTAATATTATTAATGCACTGAGAAATTAGATGAGTATGTTCAATACCTTCTCTTGGGACAATAAAATAAAGCTTTCGTAAAATTTCATTGGGCTGATATGTCAATGTCGATTTCACTACTTGATTAAAGCTAGCCATGAATTGTGAAATATTTGTAAACCCATATCTATTAAGAAGCTCCTTAAGATATAATCTATGATTGTGATATGAATACTTGCAAAAACTAAGCAGCTTAAAAAGTTCAAAAGCTGAGTTCGACATATCGTTGAACTCATATTGACTAATATTTGAAGCCCAAATAAGTGGCATTGCCGGCATTATTTGAAAATTATACTTTTTTGCAACCTCTAATAAGGCATGGTCTTTATTATTTACCTCATCTACTGTAAATAGATAAGCAAGCAAAAAGTTATACTCATGAATGGGGTCAGTCTCATTAATACCATCTTTATTATTTCGTTTCAACTCTTTTAGTAGCATGGATAACAAATATCTACGACTGAATAATGCTCCAGAATAGTCTGGGGCCATTGCTTTATAGTTGGAAATAGCATCGTTCAATAGTGAAATTTGCTCCGGAGTATACCTGAATGTTACGACCTCAATAACTCTTTTTTGATTTTCCAGGTAAGTTTCTTCAGTATTTAACTCTGCATTTAGGCTAATTAGTAACATGATAACAGTGTCAGACGATGTGTTTTTTAAAATATCATCGTAACTCAAAACACTTTCGCCATATAAGTCTTTATACCCTGGTATCAATACTGTTTTCATAAATTTGCGGTTTCCATTAAAATTGCTCATTAAAGTTACTGAACCCTGAAGAGTGCAACCCTTTGTTGCCTCAGGGTAAACTGCACAGACAATGGTAGCAGTACTACGCTGGCTACATCATTTTTAATATGATCATCCTTCGACATCCTTCGATAAACTCAGGATGACAAAGGATGACAACCTCTCAAATCCTTACCTTTGCCGCCTTTAAACAGTGTCTGTGGACCGTCGTCTATGGACTATTGACTAAACAATGAAATATCACAACGAAATAGAACGCCGCAAAACATTTGCCATCATCTCTCACCCGGATGCGGGTAAAACGACACTGACAGAAAAGTTTCTGCTGTTTGGCGGCGCCATACAGGTGGCCGGTGCGGTAAAGAGCAATAAGATAAAGAAACATGCTACCAGCGACTTTATGGAGATAGAAAGGCAGCGGGGTATATCGGTGGCTACCTCGGTAATGAGTTTTGAATATAACAAGGTGCTCATCAACCTGCTGGATACTCCCGGTCACAAAGATTTTGCTGAAGATACTTACCGTACCCTCACGGCCGTGGACAGTGTGATACTGGTGGTGGACAGTGTGAACGGGGTGGAGGACCAGACAAGGCGGCTGATGGAAGTGTGCCGGATGCGGGATATCCCGGTGATTGTTTTTATCAACAAGATGGACCGTGATGGTAAGAATCGTTTTGATCTATTAGAAGAAATAGAAAAGGAACTCTCCATCCACCTGCACCCGATGACATGGCCCATCAACAGCGGCAAGGAATTTAAGGGAGTATATAACCTGGATCAGAAAAGCCTTTTACTGTTTACCGCCAACACCAAGGCGGATGAAGACAGTATTTCCATTTCAGATATTCATGATAAAGTGCTGGATGAAAAACTGGGCGATAAGGATGCGGCCCAGTTGCGGGAAGATGTGGAACTGGTGGACGGGGTGCATGGAAAATTAAAAGTGGAAGATTACCTGGCAGGACAAGTGGCGCCGGTATTCTTCGGCTCTGCCATTAATAATTTTGGAGTAAAGGAAATGCTGGATACGTTTATCCGCATCGCCCCCACACCCCGGAGCCGGGAAACAACCATTCGCCCCGTGAATGTGGAAGAAGAAAAAATGAGCGGTTTTGTTTTTAAGATACATGCCAATCTTGACCCGAAGCATAGAGACAGGATCGCTTTCTTTCGGGTATGTTCCGGCAAGTTTGAGCGAAACAAATATTTTCATCATGTGCGGCTGGATAAGGATGTTCGCTTCAGCAATCCTTATTCCTTTATGGCAAGAGATAAATCTGTGATCGAAGATGCCTATGCCGGTGATGTGGTGGGATTGTTTGACACCGGTAATTTCAAAATCGGTGATACACTGACGGAAGGAGAGAATTTTTTCTTTACGGGTATCCCTTCTTTTTCTCCGGAGATATTTAAAGAAGTGGTGAACAAAGACCCGATGAAGACCAAGCAACTGGAAAAAGGTTTGCTGCAGCTGACCGATGAGGGAGTGGCGCAGTTGTTTACCCAGTTTGGCGGTAATAAAAAGATCATTGGTTGTGTGGGTGAGCTGCAGTTTGAAGTGATACAGTACCGCCTGTTGCATGAGTATGGCGCCTCCGTGGTGTTTAATACATTACCTTTTTACAAAGCCTGCTGGCTGACGAGTAAGGACGAGAAAAAACTATTGGAGTTCTCCCGGTTCAAACAGGCGAATATAGGTGAAGACAAGGACGGGCATATGGTGTACCTGGCGCATAGTGAATGGTTTTTGAATACGGAAAGAACCAATAACCCGGATATTGAGTTTCATTTTACGAGTGAGATACATAAATAATGCACCCAACTCCCCAGAGGGGCTTTAGAGTCTGTAGTTGTAAACTTGCTGACTGTAACAGAAGTTATTTGTCAGTAAATGTTTTACTTTTTTGTCTTGACACAAAAAAGTAACAAAAAAGGTCAAGGCTTCAAAAAAATGGCTAAAAATTATTCCGTAAGCCTAAACCCGGCGAACTCGCCGCTAAATTTATTATAGTTCTACATACTGCCGGCTCAAACAACGCCGGCTTTTTAACGGCTTACTCCATAATTTTTTTAACGCCATTTTTTTGAGGCCGGTTTCTGGACTATGAAAATCTTTAACTTTCGAACTGTATGGAAATAGTTTTCGAAACAGAAAGACTTATCGTACGGCAGTTTACCAAAGCAGATTATGGCCGCTTGTTCCTGTTGCACGGCAACCCGGAAGTGATGAAGTATATAAGGGCCGTAAAAACAAGGGAACAAAGCGATGCTTTTCTTGACCAGGCCCTGGCAACAGTTTATCCTTCATCATGGATGGGCCGTTGGGCGGTTGACCTGAAAGTCACCGGTGAATTCGTTGGCAATTTTGTGGTCGTTCCTATTCCTGATGATCCGGAAAAAACACAGTTAGGATATTCCTTCACACCGGAGAACTGGGGAAAGGGGTTTGCCACGGAAGTAACCAAAGCCGGGCTGGAGTATTTCAGAAATAAAACTCCGCTGACAGAAATATATGCCGTTACGGAATCACCTCATATTGCTTCCCAAAAAGTATTGCAGAAAGCAGGGTTTGAGTACTTCGGAAAAAAAAATGAAGGAGAAAAGGAGCTGACTGTGTTTATTGTAAGAAGATAAACTTTACCTGATCAATGTAAAAGTTCCTTTCCGGAATGCTTCTCCGCAGGTTGTTTTAGCTTTTATCATGTAAATATAAACAGCTGCAGACTGGCGGACGCCTTTATATGTTCCGTTCCAGCAGTCAGCCGGGTTAGCAGTATAAAATATTCTTTCACCCCAGCGGTTGTAAATACTGAATTCAAGTTCTGTGATCGTTCCCCAGTATTTTATACCATAACAGTCGTTGATGCCATCTCCGTTTGGTGTAAAGGCGGTAGGCATCAGGTATCCTCCGGCATTTGTACTGGTAACACTGACCAGCACACTGTCTTTATTGATACAGCCGTTAATGTCTTCACCGGTTACAATATATTCTGTGGTGGTAAGTGGCGTGGCAACAGGATTGACAATTGTGGCATTACTGAGCGAAGCGGCAGGCGACCAGCTATATTGTACACCTCCGGCGGCCATTAACTGGCTCTGGTTGTTGCTGCAGTCAATATCATTGGAACTGGATGCTGTTATTACAGGTAAAGGCAACACGGTTACCGTAGTACTTAGTGTTGCTATATTATTACATACAGTATCTGTAATGGTAACGGAGTAGGGTGTGGTATTTTGCGGAGAAGCAAACGGATTGGCAATAGCAGGGTTATTCAAAGATGCAGCAGGGGTCCAGTTGTATACATCACCACCGGAAGCATTTAACTGTACGGTATTCAGCAGGCAAACATCAACAGGCGGACTGACTGTAAAGTTATTAACCGCCCTTACATCAACGGTTACAGAATCTATAGTACTGCAAGTAGCTGCATTGGTAACGGTAACAAAGTATTTGGTGTTGGCGGCCGGAGTGGCAACCGGGTTAGCAATAGCAGGGTTACTTAATGATCCGGCGGGTGTCCATACATAACTGGTGCCGCCGGTAGCCAGTAGTTGTACAGAAGCACTCTGGCAGATAGTGGTATCGTTGGTAATGGTAACAACGGGTTTGGGGTTGACAGTGATCAGTACGGTGTCTTTTGCAGTACAATTATTGGCCGTTGTACCGGTAACAATGTATTCAGTGGTGGTTAAAGGTGTAGCAATTGGATTAGCTATGTTGGGATTCGAAAGTCCTGTTGCCGGTGACCATGAATAAGCAGCAGCACCGGTAGTATTTAGTTGCATGGTACTTCCTTCACAAATTGTTGCATCGTTATTGGTAGCGACAAGTGGATTGTCAACAGTAATTTTCACACTGTCTCTTTTTACTGTAAAAGGTGCGAATGAGATATCATCGAGAGCAAAGTCATTGCCAGAGAATATTGTGTTTTTGTTTATAATCGAAATTGCTGCAGTAGTTGTATTACCGGAATTCCATGTTGTATAAAACTGTACCCATGTGCAGGTTGGGAGAGTAGCGTTAATTAATCCGCCGATACTATTACCATTAATGGAAAAAGCAAGTTGTGCCGGATTGGGATTTGATATAGAACAAATCCAAACAGAGAAAGAATAGTTAGTATTAGCTGTTACAGGAACGTTTGTTCTCCAAACTTCAAGATTTGGAGTCGTAGAACCATTGACCAAAAGCATATTTCCGTTTCCTGTTGTATGGTCTGTGCAGGGGTGATGGGCAAAGTACCATGCCTGGGGGTTGGGTCCTACAAAATATTCAGCATCGGTAGTATTATTGCTTGTATAAAAGTATTGAGAAGTAAAGCCTGTGTTGCCGGCACTGAAATCTCCATTAGGTATCAGATTTGTACCTGATGATAAAGAGGTAAGATAGTAAGTGATAGACTGAGGTGTTGATGTGACAGGGTTAGTAGAGTTCGGATTATTCAGGTAAGTAGTGGGTGTCCAGCAAAAATTTAAACCCGGTGTTGCCAATATTTGCTTCGTAGAGCCAATACAAATTGTAGTATCGTTGGTTTTTATCAACTGGTTATCATTTTGTATACCTATATTGATGGTTTTTCTGACAGTATCACTGCAATGAGGATAGCCTGTAATTAGTGTGACCTGGTAATTGCCTGGATTTGTGTAGGTGTTTGTTATAGTTGTGGCTGTATTAGCAATATTTCCATCTCCGAAATCCCATTTTATAGTACTTTGCCCTGTAACTGTTGTTGAAAAAGTAACATCATTTGGAGAACATGGGTTTTGGCTAAAGGAAAAATCATTTTTCTGAGAACATTGAACAAAGCATGTACCCACAATGGAGTCTACTTCCTGTTCATTGAGCACCCTGTTATAAATCCTGATCTCATCCATTTTTCCTCTATACCAGTCTCCTATAGCGTCTCCTTTTCTGCCAAATGCGATCCTCGAAGAGCCATCCTGAAGGATAAATTTTGTCTGTGTAAGGTCTTGCGAAACAAGTATCCCGTTAACATACATTTTCCATATCCCATTTTTGTAGGTTATGATGATATTATACCAACATGGATTAGCTATGCGTGTATCAATATTGCTGCTAAGTAAATGTGTAAGTGCATACCCCCCCATTGGGGTGTAATTCCATAAATAAACTCCATAGTTCCAATTCGAAAGTGTAAAATCAGGATGAAAAGGAGACTTGACTACAAGAGCCTGTGCGATCCAGGATTGGCCAGCTTCAGGTGCTACCCATACAGAAATAGAAAAAGAATCTTGAGGAGCAAAATTATACAGGTTAGAAAAAGGCAAGAGAATGTGAGCATTGGTACCATTAAAATGATAAGCGCTGTTAGGGGCGCCGAATTTATCAGTTGTAAGGGTAACATTACTGATTGTGCCGTTAATATTGTTTCCACTTACATCATTGGCATTTCCATTAAAAGGATAATGGGCAATCAGTCCCTGGTTAAGATTTATTTGGGCAGAAGCACCAAAACTGATTATTATAAGAAGAAGGAGTAAGGTTCTTTTCATCAACGGTTCGAATTGATCTGGGATAAATTTACTCAAAAAGCTGAAATGCCTGTATAATTATGAGGAGTTATCTTTTTGAGTTCTTTTTTCAGTGAATCATTGATTTTCAGGCTATCAACAAATTTGTGTATAGAAGATTTATCAATTTTATTGTTTCCTCTTGTAAGATCTTTTAACGCTTCGTAAGGGTTAGGATAGTTCTCACGGCGAAGAATAGTTTGTATTGCTTCTGCCACTACCGCCCAGTTATTATCGAGGTCTTCATAAATTCTGGCATCATTGATCACCAGTTTGCTCAACCCTTTTTCTATGGAGCGAAAAGCGATCAGCGTATGTGCAAAAGGAACACCGATATTTCTTAATACTGTAGAGTCGGTAAGGTCTCTTTGTAATCTTGAAACCGGGAGTTTAGCAGAAAGGTGTTCCAGTATTGCATTGGCCAGGCCCAGGTTACCTTCTGCATTTTCAAAATCGATCGGGTTCACCTTATGTGGCATGGCAGAAGAGCCCACTTCTCCTTTCTTTGTTTTTTGTGTGAAATATTCCATGGAAACGTAAGTCCACACATCACGACAAAGATCAATAAGGATATTATTGATTCGTTTCATACAGTCGAAATGGGCGGCAAGATTATCATAGTGTTCAATCTGGGTAGTGAATTGTTGCCTGACCAACCCCAGTTTTTGCAAAAATTCATTGCCAAATTTTATCCAGTCTGTTTTAGGGAACGCCACATGATGTGCATTGAAATTCCCGGTAGCCCCGCCGAATTTTCCGCTAAAGGGTATGCCGATGAATTGTTCGATCTGGTTCTGCACCCTTTCTGCAAATACCATTATTTCTTTGCCCAGCTTTGTAGGGCTGGCAGGTTGTCCATGTGTATGTGCCAGCATGGGAATATCTTTCCATTCATCCACCAGCAGTTTCAGTTCTGTATTCAGGTTGAGCAGGGCAGGCAGGTATTCATATTCTACCGCATGCTTCCATGAAAGGGGAACGGCAGTATTATTTATATCCTGCGAAGTAAGACCGAAATGCACCCATTCCTTTGCCTCGGTGGCACCACATTTTTCAAGTTCATTCTTCAGAAAATATTCAACGGCTTTTACATCATGGTTGGTGGTAAATTCAATTTGTTTTATTTCCTGGGCATCTTCAGGCCCAAAATCTTCCGCTAGTTTGGAAAGGTGTTTAGCGGCTTTGTTAGTAAGCTTAAAGAATTTTTTTTTCTCCAGGAAAAGCAGGTATTCAATTTCTACGAGCACCCTGTATTTCATTAATCCATATTCTGAGAAATATTCATCCAAATGCTGCACCTGTTTGCGATAGCGTCCATCAATAGCTGAAATAGCAGTGAGAGTAGTAAGTTCCATGATTGTAGTTTAAAGAAGCCGCTGTTCCTTTACCTTTGCCCGGCAAAAATAACTCAATTGGAGAAGATTCGAGTAGGCATTGTCAACTACCTTAATACCAAACCATTGATCTACGGGTTGCAAAAACCACCTGTTTCAGAAATAATTGAGCTGACAGGAGATTACCCGGCAAAAGTGGCTGAAATGCTGCAGAAAGGAGAGATTGATGTGGGTCT
This sequence comes from Chitinophagaceae bacterium, assembly GCA_016786885.1. Lineage (GTDB taxonomy): Bacteria > Bacteroidota > Bacteroidia > Chitinophagales > Chitinophagaceae > JJ008. Next base: position 49,206 of record JAEUVO010000031.1, read on the forward strand.
GATACCGGTTGCGGTAATACCCCAACTGCCTTCTTATCATATTGTAGGAGATTATTGTATCGGTACGGAAGGAGAGATCGCTTCTGTTGCCTTGTTCAGTGAAGTACCGATGAACGAGATTAAAAAAGTGTATCTCGATTACCAGAGCCGTACATCAGTAGCCTTGCTAAAGTTCCTGATGAGTGAATACTGGGGCATCAGCCCTGAGATCATCTATGCCGAGAATGAAGATTACCGGCAGGAGATAAAAGGAACCACTGCCGGGTTAGTGATTGGCGACAGGGCCCTGGAGCAGAGAAAAATATCCACTTTTATTTATGACCTGGGTTCAGAATGGCGAAAAATAACCGGATTACCTTTTGTGTTTGCGGCATGGGTAAGCATAAAAGAATTGCCGGCTGAATTCGTCCGGCTATTTGACGAGGCTAATGCATTGGGATTGGATCATATTGATAAGATCGTTGCTGAAAACTCTTATACTCTCTTTGACCTTAAGAAGTATTATACATTGCACCTCAGCTATCACATGGATGAAAAGAAAAAAAAAGGGATGAAAAGATTTTTGGAAGTGATTAGTGAGAAATAAGGTTAAATAATTTTCATATCGGGCTATACGAATTTTTTATGTGCATCTTTACGACAGAAAATAGTATTGACATATGTGTCGGCATAAACAAAATAACCATTGCTTTCAAAGAAATGAATTATCTCCTTGTTTTTTGTCTCCATATTGTGTTCAATAAACTCAAAAGTTTCTATACAAAAGACTTCAGGTTGAAATTTTTGAAAATCAATTGTTTTTGCAATTTGAAGATCAAATCCTTCTACATCTATTGAAACAAAATTTGGGTATGGTGAGAAATATTCTCCCATTATCTCATTGATGTTAACAAGGGGGATTCTGATTATTTTTTCGACACTTTGTTTGCCTATTTCTTCGTTTCCAGTATTTGCCCAAAAATCAGCTTCTTTTTTGGAGAAAGTATTTAGTCCGTGATACTTTTCCGGGAAAATATAAAAATCAGCTTCAGTCTTCTCGTCAAAAGCAATACCTGTATTTATACATTTGTCTCCCTTTCTTTTTTGCAAAAGTTTTTTATAAAGAAAAGGGTTTGGTTCAATAAGTACACCCCGGCTACCCAAAGTATATAGGCGATAAGTGTTACTTAATGCCATTGGATGATTGGCTCCGATATCTAGGTAGGTTGGTTTTTTTATCCCCATTCTTTCAAATAAGTAGCTAACTATTATATCTTCCCCGCTTTGGGAATAGCTTCTTCGCATATGAGCAAAAAAAGTATTGACTAATATTTTTCTTAAGCCAGTCTTGATAAAAGTCATTTGTTTTTTTCGATTTACGGCGAGCTAAGATACATAAACTAGTTTTGCACAGCTGTGTTCATTTATATAAAACAGAATTCCGACTGAAAAATATTTGTAACTATGGGGGTAAAGTTGTTTTTTTACTCGCTGGGATTAAAGCAATATACAAGTATGAAAAAAATATTGATTAATATTTTGTCAAAAGCCGGTTACACGATTATCAGAAGGTCGAAATTGAGTTTTTCAGTTGGCGACTATCAATATGAACAGGTAACTCCATATGCAGATTATGCCCCCTGGCTTCAGGATAAGGAATTTATGCAAATATATAGCCGGATAAAGGGCTATACGCTGGTTGATATTTATCGATGTTATGAGTTGTGGCAAATGGTAGAGAATATTCATGCTATTAATCCCTCGGTTAGTTTTCTTGAAGTTGGTGTATGGAAGGGTGGTACTTCAGGAATTATCGGCAGGAAGCTAGCACTATTGAACTCAACAAATAATTTTTATCTGGCTGATACTTTTTCGGGTGTGGTAAAAGCGACAGAGAAAGATGCTTTTTATAAAGGAGGAGAGCATGCTGATACAGCAATGGAGATTGCGGAAGGAATAATAAAGAGTGTATACAAGAATTACAAGATATTAAAGGGCATATTTCCAAATGATACAGCATCTTTAATAAATACGGAGGAGAGGTTTGGTTTATGTCATATAGATGTTGATGTTTATCAATCGGCGAAAGATATTGTTGATTGGATATGGGATAGGATGATTATAGGTGGAGCAATTGTTTTTGATGATTACGGATTTCATACATGTACCGGAATTACCAGGTATGTTAATGAGCAAAAAGGAAGATCAGACAGGGCTGTAATTTATAATTTAAACGGGCATGCTATCATTTTCAAACTAAGCTAGTACATTACATTTCTCAATCATTAACTTGCGGCAACTTTTAATTCGAAAGTATAAATCCTTGGGCTGGGTTTATGGTAAGAAGTTTGCAATATCTTATTCCAGGTATTTTCTTTTAGTTTATAATAGCCGAGTAGAATTTTTACAACTAATCTTTTTACAGGATTCATATACAGGGTGCCATCCGGATCAATGAATTCTATATTCTTAAACCCCGCAGATTTGAGAACATAGATACATGATCCCGCAGTGAACATAATGTTGTGTGTAAAATCCTCATATCGCCAATAAGCCCCTGTATGCGACTGGGCATTTGGGACCATCAGAAGAAATATACCTCCTTCGTTAAGGAGATATTTTTTGATATGAATCAGGGTGTCTATCATGTCTTCTTTTTTGATATGTTCCAGAACATGACTCATAATGATTCTGTCAAACTTCCGATCGGTTTTTACAGCAAATTCCCTGGTATCATTAATTTTTTCCACCTCTAACCCGTTTTTTCTGCAGATACTAATTGATTCGTCATTGATATCTATACCATATAAATTTCTAAAGCCTTTTTTGTTCAGGTATCCTAATGTTTGGCCGAGGCCACATCCAATATCAAGTATGTGAAGTTCCTTGTCTGAATCTTTAAAGTAAGGAACCAGATAACGAGGGAGTGAGTAACTGGAATATGATTTATCATCAACATTCCTATTTGAAAAATATGCACTTTTCTTTACCGTATCATTTATCTGTTCATTCATGGTTTAGGTTGTAAAAATTCAGAATCGAAGATATAACTAGTGTCTTGTATTCTCAAGGGATTAATGCTGATATAGTTGCTTTACAATTTTTTCAAACTGTGGCTGGTAACAGAAGTCATAAGCATCTTTACCTTCGGGAATTACATTGGGACATTCAAAGCAAAGCTCCAATGCCCTTTTTACTTTCAATCCTTCCGCTACGGCAAAGGGAAATGACTGATTGCCGATAAAGAACCTGCATCCGGCAATTATCTGTGCAAACTCCAAAAAATTAGCAATAGGTCTGTGTTTCAATGCAGGGATCGCCTTTTTCATATCCTCGTATTCTTCCTTCAGTCCTACAAAAGTAATATCCGGGTAAGCCTGCAGAAAATCATAACTGATGCCCGGGGCCCGGTAGCGGAAACTGCGGGCTATTACAATTTCGTTTTTGTACGACAGATCTGGAGTTACAGTCAGCCAGGGTTTTCCCAGGTCAGCTGTGATGCCGTACATATGGAAATACCAGCGGCAGATATGATTGGTATTATAGTCAAACGGATATTTTCTGAATTCATCCAGGTCGTAATCTATTTTTTGATCTGTCAGTATATCACAAACGGCAAACTCCGGTTGTGAAAGAAGCAGCGGCGCCAGCATCTCCACACTTCTCTCCGTCAGTATCTTTCCCTTATTAGCATGCTGCATACTTTTTTTATACAGCGATTTTTGATTGATCTGCAGGTGAAGGTGGATCTTTTTCCCACCGGCCAACGCCTTCATAGTCGGGATAGCATAAATGATATCTCCGATAAGGCCAAAATGTTTGAAGTGTACAGCATCTGCATCCGTTACCGGGTACAGGTTTGGCGGGTCCAGTTTTGAAAGTTCTTTGGTGAAGATCTTCCTTTTTGCCTTTTCTTTAAACAGTGCAATAGTAAGCCGCTGAAAAATATTCATATTTGTTGCTGATGCTTTTGCCGGGCTCAAAAGTAGCTATTTTAAGTTTTGTACCTGTTCCCATCCGCCTGCGGCTTTTATACAGATTAATGGAAATGTATTACCTTGCCTTCCTCATAATTTTAAAACCAGCATTGGAAATTACCGGCTGATATGTTGAAAAAAATAAACCTACTTTTTTACTACCTCTTCAGGTTTCCTGTTTATAAAATCATGTTGGGGAAGATCGGCACCCGTTCCAGGATATTGCATGCAAAACTGGAAGGGCATAAACGGATCTTTATCGGAACAAAAGTATATATCAACAGTAATGGCTGGCTGGCTTCTATTCCGCTAACCGGGGATAATAACTGTCATCTGATCATCGGGGACGGAACCTATGTCGGCCGGTTTTGTCATTTTTATGCAACGTCAAAAATTGAGATAGGAAAAAAAGTACTGATCGCTGATAAAGTGTATCTCAGTGATAACATGCATGGGTACAGGGATATTAATATACCTGTTATTGATCAGCCGGTAGAGCAGCTGAACCCGGTGATCATAAAAGATGGTGCCTGGTTGGGAGAAAATGTATGTGTGGTGGGTGCATCTGTAGGGAAGAATAGTGTGGTGGGCGCCAACAGTGTCGTAACAAAAGATATACCTGATCATTGTGTAGCCGCAGGTTCCCCGGCTATTATTATCAGGCGGTACAATTTTGATAAAAAAGAATGGTGCAAAACTGATAAAGAAGGAAACTTTATCTGAAAATGGACACAATGGGATATAAGAACATTTTAATCACGGGTGGTGCTGGTTTTATCGGGTCAAACCTGGCCCTGTTTCTTATTCAGCAGGGCTGTAGTGTAACGGTATTAGATAATTTATCGGAACAGATCCATGGAGCCAACCCGGCATTCACTTCACCATTGTACATCTCTATTAAGGATAAAGTAAATTTTATAAAAGGAACCGTTACTTCAAGAAAAGATTGGGAGAATGCTATTGCCGGTAACGAAGTGATCGTTCATTTGGCTGCTGAAACGGGTACAGGGCAATCGATGTACCAGATCAGCCACTATACAGAAGTGAATATTGGCGGTACTGCTATTATGCTGGATATCCTGGCTAATAATAAAAGCGGTATCAAAAAAGTGATCATTGCTTCTTCAAGGGCTATTTATGGGGAAGGAAAATATATTTCCAAAGAATTGGGGGTAGTGTATCCTGCACACCGCTCAGCTAAAGAGATGGATGACGGAAACTTTGAAGTAACATACCCAGGTGCCACACAACCATTACAATTAGTGGCTACCGATGAGGAATCTAAAGTTCATCCTTCCTCTGTATACGGTATCACCAAACAAAACCAGGAGCAGATGGTAATGACTGTTTGCCCCACGATCGGTATTGCCCCGGTGGCTTTCCGTTACCAGAATGTGTATGGGCCGGGTCAGTCGCTAACCAATCCTTACACAGGGATACTTTCAATATTCTCTACTCTTATCAGGAATAAAAAGCCCATCAACATTTTTGAAGATGGCAAAGAGAGCCGTGATTTTGTATTTATTGATGATGTGGTAAGGGCAACGTTTTCTGGTATTGAAAAAGAAGAGGCAAACGGCCAGGTGTTTAATGTGGGAACCGGTGTGGCTACCACGGTACTGGAAGTGGCCACCTTACTGACTGAATATTATAATGTGCAGGTGCCGATAAATATAACAGGTAATTACCGGCTGGGTGATATCCGTCATAATTATGCTGATATGTCAAAGATCGGCCGGTTACTTTCTTTTACACCGGGGATCCCTTTTAAAGAAGGTCTGAAAAAATTTACCCGTTGGGTACTGGATCAGCAGGTACAGGACAGCAAGTACGAGGAGTCTATTGCAGAAATGAAATCAAAAGGATTGATGAAATAAACAATATGGCTAAGATCGGACTGGTAACTGTTTTGTTCAGGAGTGATGAGGTACTCCCTGATTTTTTTAAAAGCATTTCCCGCCAGACACATAAGGATTATATTCTCTACCTCGTTGATAATTCTGAAAGCGCCGCTACAGATGCCATCATCAGTCAATGCCTGGAAGAGTATCCTGTTACAGCATACAGGCATATTAAAACAGGCGGAAACATTGGAGTGGCTGCGGGTAATAATACAGGAATAAAATTATCCATAGCTGATAACTGTTCTCATGTATTGATACTGAATAATGATATTGAAATAGAGCAGGATTTTATGTTCAGCAAGATGCTCTCACTGGCTGATGCAGGCGAGAGCATGATCGTCCCTAAAATTTATTATTACGATGAGAAAAAGATCTGGATGGCTGGCGGGTACATGGATATGTGGCGGGGAATAGGAGTGCATTACGGATACAATAAAAAGGATGAACCAAAATATAACGTGGCCAAACATGTAACCTATTCACCCACTTGTTTTATGCTGGTAAAAAAAGAGGTCTTTGATGCAACAGGCATCATGGATGAAAAATATTTCGCTTATTATGATGATACTGATTTTGTACTGAGGGCTGCAAAGCTTGGGTACAAAATATGGTATGAACCCTCATTGGAACTGCTGCATAAGGTTTCTTCTTCGGTGGGAACCAATTCCCCGTTTTATGTGTACTATTCAAACAGGAATAAAATATACTTCATCAGAAAGAACTTTAAAGGACTGCAAAGATATTTTGCCTTATTGTACACATTGATATCAAGGATAGCTTTCTGGCTTGGATTTGATAAAGCAAGAAAACAGAAACTGATGCAGGGCCTGAAAGATGGATTTAAAATGAAGTGGGAGCAGGGTCGTTAGATAGCGGAGGCTATCTTCTTTGCAATATTTACCCAATAATAATACTCGTAATAGGCGGGAGGAGTGATATCTGTATTATTCTTGTTGTCTATAATTGCTTTTGCAAAACTTGTCCAGTCATTATCAGCTACTGTAACCAGTTTATTGCCACAGATTTCTTTATTAATACCTGTTGCTCCTGTTTCAGTGGCGATGACTGTATTGCCAAAGGCAATCGCTTCCACCATTTTTGTTTTGATGCCACCGCCGCTTTGTACCGGGTTGAGAAAAATATCCGCTGCTTTAAAATAGGCTTCTATATCGTTTACAAACCCCGCATAGATAATATTTCTTTCCGCATATTCTTTCAATGAATTCAATTCGTCGGGCAGCCCTTTGCCGCAGATCACAATTTTGTAGCGAAAGGATGTCTCTTTCTGTAGCAGAGGGTTAATAGTATCAAGGATCACTCTTACCGCATCAAGATTCGGTTTGTAACTCAGCAGACCATTAAATAAAATGATTTTTTCATCCGGCGAAATAACATGATCCTTGCTGATCGCTTCTTTGCAGGCTGCTTTATCGGCAGGATATTCTTTTATGGTAATGCCAAAGGGAAGGTCAATACATTTATTAGCCTCTATTTTCCATGTATCAACAGCAAATCTTTTGTCTTCCTGTGTAATGAAAAAAAGTTTATCTGCCTTTTTGAAGCTCCACTTTTCGTAAGCTCTTAATACAGGCCACCACCAGCGGCCGGTGGATTGGAATCGCTGGTACTCGATGTTATGAGTATGAATAATTGTTTTTACGCCTGTCCTTTTCTTTATACGGAATGCCAGCCAGGCAAAGTAAGGATGCTCCCAGATGATGGCGTCATACTTATTTTGTTTTACTTCAGCGCTGATCTTTTTTACAAGAGTCCAGTCAAGGTAGCGGGTAAAAGATCTTTTTAGTAGCGGAATAGTTTTGTAATTCTTTACCTGCTGAAAATCATTTTCAGACACACTGATCACAGCAAGTTCAACTTCTTCCGCAAGATGCTGCAGGAATTGAGAAATAAATTTCTGCCCACCTGAAAAATAGGGCAGGTAGGGATAGGGAGCTATCACCAATACTTTTTTCATTAAGCGGTCAGCTTGTTTTTTTGCTTTGCTTCCATGCCATGAATAATCCGCCAACCAGTATTAAAGTGATAAGAATGGAGGCAATGAACATAATAGACCTTCCCTGTTTTACCGACTCAGGTTCAAAGACAAATTTTATGGTATGTTTTCCTGCAGGAACAGATAATCCTCTCAACAGATAATTGGCATTGACATATTCTGTTTTCTTTCCATCTATATACGCATTCCAGCCTTTAGGATAATATATCTCACTGAATACTGCAAACTGCGGTCCATTGCAACTGGCTTCATATTCCATAGCATCGTTATCAAACTTAGTCATCCTGATATAGGAGGCCGAATCCGGTTGTGGTTGTGTAATGCTTTGTGCAAATGACTTGTCAACAATAGCTGTATCCCTCAGTTTGGTTGAGCCGATCTCAGTAATAGCCGCTACCCGGTCGTTCACCACTTTTACATTTTTTACCAACCAGCAATGACCATATGCCGAATCCGCATTGGGTATCAGCATTGCCTGTCCATTCTGTTGATTCTGCACAATGATATATTTAATATTGAGCATATTGATTATGCCGGGATTGGGCGATCCCGACAAATATTTCTCGATCATATCCTGGTAAATACGAAGTTTAGCAGGATGGTAACCACCGGCAGACTTATGATAATAAGAAGTGCGGGACTCATTGTAAGTATCACCGGCGAGGTTAAAGACTCTGAAGTTGGGGTCTTTATCTTTCAATATCTCCTGGTCAATTAAGTTAGCTGCAAAATTTGAATTCTCATATTCATCAGGTGATACATAACTTTCATCATTCAGGTATTGTTTACTGGCAATTGTTAATTCCAGTGTTGATACCGCTATGAGGATAATTCCTGCAACAAGAGGTTTAATAGTGTTCTTTAAGTAGAGGTAAAGAGTGCCTAATAATACAAGTGTTAATCCAAGGGCTCTTAATAATTGGCCGCCAAACATAGCTTTCCGTTCTTCTTTCAGCCCTGATACGATGAGCCGGCCCATTTCATCAGAACCATTTTTATCTGTATAACCGGCAATGATCTGTTTATCGATTACGGAACTGTAGTCCATTGTTATGTATAGTAATGCCAGTACACCAAACAAACCGCCTGCAGCATAGAGAATCTTCTTAAAATCTTTTTGCAATACTTCTTTTGCTTTTTCCTGGAACAACAAATATTGTAAAGCAACTACAGCTGCAATGGCTAAAGTAAATTGTGGGATGACCTGTGCCATCGAAGGCGCCCTGAACTTGTTGAACAGAGGAAGATTTTCAAAAAGAAAAACATTGAAACCTGCAAAATTTTTGCCCCACGATATAAAAATGCCAAACAGTGTGGCGGCCAGCAGGCCCCAGCGAAGCGGAGATTTTACCAGCACAAACCCTAATAATCCCAGTACAAAAATGATGACACCAAGATAAGCTGGCCCGGCGGTATAAGGAAGAGCCCCCCAATATTTAGGCATGCTCTGGGCTATTTGTTCTGCATTTGCTTCATCAATACCCCGGTTGATCAGTTTGCTCGCTACAGCTGATCCTTCACCTAAGGAATTACTGTGACCACCACCAAAAGCATTTGGCATTAATAAGGTGAATGTTTCAGCTTTGCCTAAACTATATACGAATGCATAAGAGGTATCAAGTCCCTTTGTACTGGCGACTGTTACTTTATCTCCTTCAATTGAAATGTCTTTACCGCCCCGCATAGTATATTGGGAATACTCTGATGTGGTCATTAATACCATGGCATTACCGGCCAGTCCGATCAAAGCAGATGTAACAGTAATGACGCCGGCAATGGCGATGTGTTTCCAGTCTTTTTCTTTTATCCATTTTACCAGGTAGCCAATGGTTATGAGCACCGCAACAAGAAAGAAGTAATAGCTTATCTGCAGGTGATTCACACTGATTTGCTGGTAGGCACCAAATGTGGTAAGGGCAAAACCCAACCAGTAATTTTTTTGAAATGTGGAAATTATACCAGCCAGTAATAAAGGCATAAAAGCAGTTGCCAGCATTTGAGTATCATGGCCTGCATTAATGATAACAGGATTATAAGTAGAAAAGGCATAACCCAGTGCCCCCAGTATTCCTACCACAGGGTTTAACCGGAGCACTAAACATAAAATATAGAAGCAAAGACAGGCGAGAAAGAAAAAATTGATTGGTTTTGGTAAACCCAGCGAAAATATTTTTACCGTATCTGGTAAAATTGATTTGCCTTCCATTGCCACCTGGTAGTTGGGCATCCCGCAGAAAAGATTGGGGTTCCATAGCGGGAAATGGCCATTCTTTTCTTTGTAATCAAATGAGTTTTGCGCCATGCCTTTCCAACCGATCGTATCATGCTGGTTCAGTACATTACCTTCTAATGCCGGTTTGCAAAAAAGGGCCGCTACAACCAGGAAAATGATAATAGCCATTGCATGGGGCAGCAATTTCTTCAGCAGGGGATTGTTCATATCCAATGAGTTATTAAGGTGACAAAATAATGCTATTTTGAGCTAAAATTCCCGATGCGCTGGCTTTTATTTTTGTCAAGACTGGCTTTTATCTGCGGCCTTTTTTTCCTTTTGTCTTTATCGCTTTTGTTTAAGAACTGGCTGACTGATGATAATATGGTTTCTACCATTATTACCATAGGTTTTTTTATGGGAATGATCATTGTACCGGTTACGTTACTATGTTACCTGTTTCTGTGGATAGCGGGAAAAAAGCCAGGTAGAATTGTTCCGGGCTGGCTTATCGTAGCTAACATTATTGTTTTTTGTATCCTGCTGGGATACATCGTTTATGCAAACTATTTGTATTCTCAAATTGAAATATGATACAAGCCATTATCAGAAATAAGCCAACCAAACTTTTCCTGATACTGGGAGGTTTTTTCATTGCTAATGCATTGATAGCAGAAATAATCGGGGTGAAAATATTTTCATTTGAAAAGACACTTGGTTTCTCACCGCTTAATATAAAGCTGCTGGGTAATGAGCTCTCAGTAAACCTTACTGCCGGGGTATTGTTGTGGCCTGTTGTATTTATCATGACAGATATCATTAATGAGTACTATGGAATGAAGGGTGTCAGGTTTCTCTCCTGGCTTACAGCCGGTCTTATTGCATTCGCCTTTCTTGTTTTCATGGGAGCAATGCAGTTAACCCCTGCCGATTTTTTCATTACCAGCAAGCAGGGAAGTGGAGTGCCCGATATGGAAAAAGCTTACAACAGCGTATTGGGACAGGGAGGTTTTATTATCATTGGTTCCATAACAGCTTTTATACTCGGTCAGCTGATCGATGTTTTTGTTTTTCATAAAATAAAGAAAGCTACCGGCGAGAAGAAGATCTGGTTACGGGCAACCGGGTCTACGCTGGTTTCACAGTTCATCGATAGTTTCGTTGTTCTTTTCATTGCATTCTATGTTGGTACCAGAGTAAACCAGACCGGGAATGATTTTGTATGGCCTTTCAGCCTCTTTATTGCGGTTGGGCTGGTTAACTATATATACAAGTTCATAGTAGCCATACTGATGACACCGGTCATATATTTTGTTCATTACATGATTGAAAAATACCTTGGGAAGGAACAGGCCGCTGAAATGAAAGCAGCGGCCATGCAGGATAACTAATATTTTTCTTTGATAATTGAGGATACTATTTTATCAATGGGTAATGTGACCTGTTCAGGAGAGAAATTATCCCAATTAATAAAACGAAACGTTTCAGTTTCTTTGTTCTCTTCGTATATCTTCATTTGGGCCTCATCAAAATCAAAGGGTTTTTCCCGGAGAGGGACTTGTATTTCTTCCAGTGCTGTTGCGAAATAATATATTGAAATGATCTGGTGTTCGGGGTTGAAAGCCGACATTTGAAAATAATCTGTGGTGTAAATATGATGACCCACTTCTACTTTCAGGTTCATCTCTTCCATAAATTCCCGTTGCAGGCAATCCCGGGTACCTTCTCCAAATTCCAGTCCTCCCCCGGGAAATTTGGTGATATAACTACCACGGATCAATTCATCACTTACCAATACCTGCTTTTGTTCATTCAGCAGTATGCCATAAACCCTGATATTGAACCGGTGCATAATAGATCAGAATATTTTTTTCTTAAGGAAAAACCAGCCGATGAATAAAGAAATGATGAGCGACAGACCAACGGGCATGTAGAAGGCCAGTTTGGATTCCTGGTAAGGAATTGGAACGTTCATGCCATAGATACTGGCTACAAGAACAGGTAAAGTCAATACAATAGTGATCACAGATAATCTTTTCAGCACTTCGTTCTGGTTGTTGGCAATAATGCCGGCAAAAGCATCCAGTGTGCTGCTTAGGATATTGCTGTAGATATTGGCCATTTCAAGGGCCTGTGAATTGTCTACGATAAGATCATCCAGGAATTCTTTTTCTTCTTCATTCAGAGCAAGGAAATTGGTTCGTTGCAGTTTCATAAAGAGTAATTCATTGGAACGAATCGCTGTTACGAAATAAACAAGGCTCTTTTGTATCCGCATCAGTTCCAGCAGGTGTTCATTCCGGCTGGCCGCATATAGTTTTTGTTCAAATGTATTTCGCCGCTGGTTGATCTCTTTCAGGTGTTCCATGTAATTCTGCACTACCTTTTCAAAAATCTTCAGTACCATCATATTCTTTTTATCCGGGTGCCGGTTTTGAAAAGTATGCAGAAATTTTTTGATAGCCGGGTTATCAAAGGAATTAACAGTTAATATCTGGTTATGGGTAAGAATAATACAGATAGGAATGGTAATGTAATATGCGTCACTCTCGTTGAATGAGTTATTCTCTGTTGGTGTCTTGATAACGAGAAGCTTTACATTATCATCTTCTTCAAAGCGGCTCCTTTCATCTATATCCAATGAGTCAGTCAGGAAGTCGATAGGTATATCGAGTCCGGCAGAAAGCTCAGAAAATTCCTCCTGCTTCAGCGGTGGCGAAACATTTACCCATGCACCGGTTTCTGGTGAATTGATCTCTACCGTTTGCTGGTTAATATTTTTAAAGTACTTGATCATAAACCGCCGCAAAGGTAAGCCTGCACTTTCAGATTTGCTTTCTAATCTTTATTCCAGGTAATAGTAGTGTATTAAAAATAGCGGATGATACGGGCAACCTATTTTACTTCAACGTTGCCTTCATATACCTTTTCAGCGGGGCCGCAAAGCCAGATATTAATATATTTTTCATCATCCGTCCTGTCAAACTCTACTGAGAGAGTTCCTCCCAGGGTTTTTACTTCAATATCGTTGAAGCCATTTTCATTATGATAGCTTACCAGTGCTGCAGCTGTGACACCGGTACCGCAGGAATAGGTTTCATCTTCAACTCCTCTTTCGTAGGTGCGTACGATTATTTTGTTTGAATTCTCTGTTTGTTCTACAAAATTAACATTGATGCCCTCGTCGGCGAATTCCCTGCTAAAGCGTATATCATGGCCTTTCTTGTATACATCTATATCCATAACATTATTTACCAGTTTTATATAATGAGGGGAACCGGTATTTAAGATCAGATCGTTATGGAATCTTTTAATGGTATCTACATCTTTCATTTTAAGAGAAACGATGCCATCAAAGTCGATTTCAGCATCATGAGGTCCGTCAGAGGCAAGAAAATGATAGGTCTCCCGATGAATGCCCAGGTGATAAGCAAATTTGGTAATGCATCTTCCGCCGTTTCCACACATACTGCCTTCTTTACCATCGGCATTATAATATTTCATCTCAAAATCATAGCCTTCTTTTTCATTCAGCAGCATCAGGCCGTCTGCGCCAATACCAAACCGCCGGTCGCACAAATGATGGATTTGCTGAGTGGTCAGGCCAGTATACTCATTCATTCTGTTGTCTGCTATAATAAAATCGTTGCCTGTGCCCTGGTATTTAAAAAAATGTAATTGCATTAAATACTTTCTGAAAATATCTGAACGAATTTTTTGATTAGATTTTCAACCGCTGTTTTTCCATCTTTGGAAAATTCTTTCTTTATCCTGTTCGCCACAATAGCATTTACGGCAAGGCAATTATGGCCGAGCAATTTACCCAGTCCATAGATGGCAGAGGTTTCCATCTCAAAATTAGTAATACGATGTTGCCCGAAACGAAAATCTGTAAGCCGGTTGATCAGGTCCGGATTACGGATGCCTAATCTGAGTATCCTTCCTTGCGGACCATAAAAACCCGGACAGGTTACTGTAATGCCGTGATGAAAATCTTTTACAAAATGTTTTATTAAAGAGCCGGCGCCACTTGTAATGTAAGGATGCCCGATCTGTCCGTGAATTTGTGTGTGAGTAACAAAAGAGTGGATCAGTTGCTGCTCTTCATCATTTTGCTCATAGCGGTAAAAATTAAGCAGGTTATCTATTCCAAGGCCATGGGTGGATGCAACAAAACTGTCTACCGGAATATCACTTTGCAATGAACCGGAAGTACCGATACGGATAATGTTGAGAGACTTAAGTTGCTTTTTGATCTCCCTGGTTTCAAAATCAATATTTACAAGAGCATCGAGTTCATTAATGACAATATCAATATTATCAGGTCCGATGCCTGATGATAGAACTGTAATTCTTTTTTTGTTGATATACCCGGTATGACTGATAAATTCCCGGTGCTGACGTTTTACTTCAATTTTATCAAAGTACTTGCTCACTTCTTTTACCCGGTCCGGGTCTCCTACTGTTACTACAGTATCGCCCAGTTCATCGGGCCTGAGGTCAATATGATATACAGCTCCCCGGTCATTAATAATGAGTTCTGATTCTGCGATCCGGCTCATATAACTAGTTTAATATGATGTAAATAAACCTATTTCAAAAATATGCTTTATTTTCGCAGCGGTTTAAAAAAATGGTCCTGTGGCCGAGTGGCTAGGCAGAGCTCTGCAAAAGCTCCTACAGCGGTTCGAATCCGCTCGGGACCTCATAAAACAAAGTCATCTGGTAAGGTGGCTTTTTTTATTGTTCAATATAAGCCCTGCTCCATTTTGGAGTATAGGAAATTCTCAGAGAATCTTTGATCCTGGCCGTATCTGCAGCTGTGGCCGGAAGTATAAAGAATAAGATAAAATTGACAGAGTCTTTTGTTCCCATCTGTATTGTTGTAGGCAATTCTTTCAGAAATTTAAAACGTTTGAAGGCTCTTTCCCTGCCGGCTGTTTCAATAACAAATTTGTAATTACCCGCTGGTGCTACAATTGGTGGCGGGATGGTTATATTTCCTTTTTGAACCGTAGCAGTGTCGTTATCATTTTGTGCGGAAGGCTCTGATGTATTTGTAGCTGGTGCGGTAGTGTTGTTGGCATCAGCTTTAGTATTCTTGTAAATAATATATCCACCCCAGATAGCTAATACCAAACCAATAAGCATTAAGAGTATTGCTACCGGTTTTTTCCATTGTACTTTTTCTCTTCTTGGGTTGAGGATG
Organism: Chitinophagaceae bacterium; assembly: GCA_016786885.1. Lineage (GTDB taxonomy): Bacteria > Bacteroidota > Bacteroidia > Chitinophagales > Chitinophagaceae > JJ008. The sequence continues at coordinate 64,501 of JAEUVO010000031.1, forward strand.
TCTCTGTAGTTAGAAACATCTGTATTGTTATCAACTTCGGTATAACCTACTTGTTTTGCTGGTTGTTCTTTTAATATTTCTGGTGTAAGCTGACCGGGAGAAAAACTGTATTGACCAGATTGGGTTTTTACAAGACTGCCGATGCCATCCAGCATAAAAGGTTTTCCTATGTTCAGGAATTGTTGTCCCAGCCACAGGTGAGAATCAAGATCTGCTGCTGCCAATGCTTTGATTTTCCCGGTTTGCGAAGAAATAAAGTCTATTAGGGCAGGATTGTCTTTAATGCCCTGATTATTCTCAAAAGTGATGCCTTCGCCAAAGTCTTTCTTGCTGTTTTTGTCAGGTTCAGGATCAACAACAGTTGTTGAATCAAGCAGGAATGTGCCAATACCGGGCAGATCCAGTCTCCGTGTGGAATAGAGATATTGGGCAAGTATCTGAGCTAGTTTCAAAGTTTTGGCTTTTAAAAGAATACAATATAAATATTTTATACCACCAATACAAGTGCCGGAAAACTCTGGGGTTTAACTTTACATCAATTATGCTTACCAAACAAGAAACGGATTTCATCAGCTATTGGGAAGAGAACAGGCTGGCCAAAAAAAAAGTACTGCGACAGATATATGTTGGGCTCCCTTTGGCAGTAATACTTGTCATTACCATTTTTGCGAACCTTCTTTCCGGGTGGTATAGCAGGGCGCAAATGGTCATGTCGAGGGAAAACTCTTCTTTGATCATCGTTTTACTGATAGCGGCACTTTCTATTGTAGTTTTTATTGTCATATTCTCTGCCCGTCACCGGTGGGATATGAATGAGCAGCGTTATCGTGAATTACTGGATAAGAAGGCGAAAGATTAAAAAATAATTCCTTTTTTTGCAGCGAATAATAGTTTTCTAGGGTCTTACCCTAGATTTTGTACCAACAATTGAGTATGAAGAAATTTATCCTTTTTCTATCCGTTTCCGGTTTTTTAATGTTCAGCAGCGGTTGTTTGAAGGACAATAGCTGTAATGCAAAATCTGTTGAAAGTGAACAGGCAGCCATTGTGAATTATGCCCTTGCAAACGGAATAACTGCTACTGCCCACAGCAGCGGGTTATATTATGAAGTAGTGACCGCCGGTACCGGACCTGCACCTAACCTTAATTCTACCGTATCTGTGCGATATGTAGGAAAACTGCTGAATGGAACTGTTTTCGATACTCAAGCCGGAACTCCCGTCACTTTTCCGGTGAACCAGGTGATTCCGGGCTGGCAGTTAGGTCTTCCGCTGGTACAGGAGGGAGGTACAATCAAACTGATCGTTCCATCATCACTGGCCTATGGCTGTACGGGATACGGTTCCATACCAGGAGATGCAATATTATATTTTGAGATCGATTTGGTAGATGTTCAATAATTGCTGAGCCTTTACTGCTTATGCTCTGCTCCCCCGTCCTGCTTGCAGCGACGGGGTTCTTTTTACACTATTTTTGATCCCAAACTCATCATCTTGCCTCACGAAGCCATTTCTGTCTTTGATATTTTTAAGATCGGGGTAGGCCCTTCCAGTTCTCATACCTTGGGGCCATGGAGAGCTGCACAGCGATTTGTCCAAATGTTGCAACATAAAAATATGCTGGCAACGGTGACGCAGGTAAGGGTGCTTCTTTATGGTTCATTAGCCAAGACAGGTAAAGGTCATGGTACGGATATAGCGGTTCAGTTGGGACTTTGCGGTGATGACCCGGTAACATTTGCAGTGGATCAGATTGATCCCAAGATTCATGACATAGCCGCAATGAAAAAACTTGTCTTGCTTGGACTACATGAAGTTGACTTTGATCCGCAGGAAGACATTGAATTCCTCATTACAGAAACGCTTCCTTATCACCCCAATGCAGTTACTTTCCTGGCAACTGCCCGGAATGGAGAAGCGATTGCTGAAACCTATTATTCGGTTGGTGGCGGATTTGTGATCAGGGAAGGAGAAGAAACCGGTACGGTGCAATCTGTTCAATTGCCTTTCCCCATTAACAATGCGGATGATCTGTTACACTGGTGTATAAAAACAGGTATGAGTATCCATGAAATAGTAATGGAAAATGAACATACCTGGAGGGGCGAAGAAGAAACAAAAGGAGATGCACTGAATATATGGCGGGTGATGAAAGAGTGTATTTACCGGGGTTGTCATACACCTGGCATCTTACCCGGCGGACTCAATGTAAAAAGACGTGGTGCAGAATTGAACAAAAGGCTTCTTGCAGGAAAGGAATATTCGGATTATGATACATGGTTATTAGCTATCCGTTCCGGGGGCAATGATTTTAAATACATACTGGATTGGGTCAGTTGTTTTGCACTCGCAGTTAATGAAGAAAATGCATCATTCGGCAGAGTGGTGACGGCTCCAACCAATGGCGCTGCAGGAGTTATACCAGCTGTACTCCAGTATTATATAGCCTTTTGCCCAGATAGCTATCGGGAGGTAAACAAAGAGGATAAGATCATTCAATTCCTGCTGACTGCTGCTGAAATAGGCAGCATTTTCAAAAAGGGGGCCACTCTTTCCGCAGCTATGGGAGGATGCCAGGCTGAGATTGGTGTGTCATCCGCTATGGCTGCCGCCGGACTTACCGAATGCATGGGAGGCACCCAAAGGCAGGTAATGATGGCATCTGAGATTGCTATGGAGCATCATTTAGGATTAACCTGCGACCCGATAGCCGGGTTAGTGCAAGTTCCTTGTATTGAAAGGAATACCATGGGGGCCATTAAGGCAATCACTGCTTCCCAACTGGCACTCCAAAGCACTCCTGATTTTGCCAAAGTATCATTAGATGCAGTCATTAAAACCATGTGGGACACTGCCCTGGATATGAACCACAAGTACAAGGAAACTGCTGACGGGGGACTAGCCGTAAATGTGCCTCTCAGTTTGCCTGAATGCTGATTGTCCCTCGGGAGACATATATTAACTTATTGTCAAGTACAAATAAAAAGAGCTTTATTTTTTACAGGTTATTGCACTATTAAAGAGATGATGTTGTAAATTTATTTCCGGCAAAAAACCAATTAATACAACCTCAAACCATTTTACCATGGCAACTAAAAAGAAAGCTAAAAAGAAAGTTGCAAAGCCAGTTGCTAAAAGAAAGCCGGCCTCCAAAAAGAAAGCAGCTAAAAAGAAACCTGCATCAAAAAGAAAAGTGGTTAAAGCCAAACCCAAACGTAAGCCTGTTGCCCGTAAAAAAGCAACGCCTAAAAAAGTAGCAAAGAAAAAAGCCGCAAAAAAACTGGTGAAAAAAGTAGCTAAGAAAGTTGCAAAAAAGACGGTGAGAAAAGCTGCTAAAAAAATAGCAAAAAAGAAACCGGCGGCAGTCAAACCTAAAGCAACTAAGAAGAAAAAAATTATTCCACCGGCTCCTGTTCATTCCGTACCGGTAGTTGTAGAAGAAATAAAAGAAATATTTGTGACTCCGGAAGGAGAGCTGGAGATAACAGAGACTATCGTTACTGTTGATGCAGACAGTACTGATTATTCAGATAGTATTGAAGAGGGGTTGACAGAAACAGAAGGCAATCCGGACGAGGAGGATGGAACAACGATATGACATAGCACAGGCAGGTTGCATAACGTGGAATCCGCCTGTATTTTTTTCAGGAAGTTTTTTTAACTATATTCAATAAAACTTCCTTCATCTTAAGATAAGATAGCAGCTTTCGCTGCTAAGCGGGACAGAAGGCAATTTTAGGCCCTTCAAATAATTCCCGGACAGCAATAACAGGCGGCACAGGAGTGGTCGCCGATCAGATTTTAATACTGGCTGTCTTTTTCATTTATTGATAGTCCTGAAAATAGCCTGGAGGATACTCCGGGATAATGATTTTACAACCATTAACTAATTAAACCAACCTCAAAACAAAAACCACATGACAGTATTAGGTATTCATCACGGACATGATTCATCAGCAGCTATTGTTAAAGATGGCGCTATCCTAGCCGATGTGCAGGAGGAAAGATTTTCACGGGTAAAGCACGGAGCCAGTTTGCCGTTAAAATCAATTGCCTATTGTTTAAAAGAAGCCGGACTTAACAGTATTAATGATGTAGACTATATCAGTTTTTCAAATCAAAGTAACACTGAAGAGATAGAATCAGTTTTTGGTTTAAAAAACGAGTCTGGCGGATTAAAAAAGACAATTAAAAAGATGCTTTATACAATTATGCGGAAAGAAGTGTATATAAGCAATATGAAGCTTCCGATTTATTATCCTGATTATATTGTAAGGGATAAAAGCAAGTGTATTAACAATCATCATCATCTCTCACATGCTGCCAGTGCTTATTTTACCCGCAAATCAGCTGAAAAATGTCTCATTTTTACCATTGATGGTGCGGGGGATAAATTCTGTACGGCGATATGGATGGGAGAAGGCAGTAAAATTGAGTTACTAAAAAGTTATTACAGGGATGCATCAATTGGCTGGGCATATAGCATCGTTACCGAAGCTTTACACTGGATACATGGTGATGGGGAAGGAAAAACGATGGGCCTGGCACCCTATGGAGATCCGTCCAAATGCAGCGATGAGCTGGATAAGTATTTCCCTGTTTTTAAAGGAGATGAATTAGTGACACCATCTTCTTTAGGACAAGACTATTGCTGGAATGAGGGAGGCTCTTACCAGTTCCATTTTGATGAAGCAAAAGAAGTGGAGAAGTTAGTAGAGAAATACGGAAGGGAACATGTGGCTGCCAGGGCACAAAAATTACTGGAAGAAGTGGTAATAAACCTTGTATCCGGCTGGGTGAAAAAAACCGGCATCAAAAGAGTAGTATTTGCGGGTGGTGTGATGCTGAATGTAAAATTGAATCAAAGAATTTGGAATAACCGCAACGAGATTGGTATTATTGAGCAACATGTTTTTCCTAATCCAGGTGACTCAGGCCTCGCTATCGGCGCAGCATTATTGCAGTATTACAAACATCACGACTTTAAAGGAAATGAAATAAAGAACCTTTATGGCGGACCTGCATACAGTAACGAGGAAATAGAAGCCATGCTAAAGGTCAGGAAGCTGAAATATCATTATACCGATAATCCTTCCAAAGTGGCAGCTGAGTTATTGGCCAAAAACCAGATCGTAGCCTGGTTCCAGGGACGTATGGAATGTGGACCGAGAGCATTGGGTAATCGATCTATTTTGATGAGTCCGCTGAAACCTGAAAACAAGGATGTCATCAACAAATGGGTGAAATTCCGTGAAGGATTCCGTCCTTTTTGTCCCTCATTAACATATGAAAAGAAAGATGTTTATCTGAAGGATAACCGGGATGAATTTTTTATGATCACTTCCTTTGATGTGACCGATGAAAAAAGAGAAGCGATACCTGCGGTAGTGCATGTGGATGGTACAGTGAGGCCACAAATGGTGCAGAAGGAAACAAATCCAAGATATTGGGAGCTTATCAATGAATTTGGTAACCTGACCGGTGAGTATATTGTACTCAACTCTTCTTTTAATGTAATGGGTGAACCGATCATTAATCATCCTAAGGAAGCCATCAAATGTTTTTTTGACTCCGGGCTGGATGCCATTTTTTTGGGAAACTATTATCTAATTAAATCAGAACATTAGGAAATCAAAAGCCGCCAGTTAACTGGCGGCTTTTTAACTCGTAAGTTAATTTGTTCAGTTCAATTCAGGATTTGCTTCAATCTTAATGCCTTCAAAACTCCTTATTTCATTGTATAAAGTATCTCTCTCTATTGGTATTCTCCGGGCTTGCTTTATTAAGGTGATCAACTCGGCTGTGGTCATAGATGGATTTAATTCTTCAGCGCCAGCCATGCTGTAAATTTTTGTAGTATCATCAATTGTTCCGTCAATATCATCCACACCAAAGGAAAGAGTGAGTTGTGCATTCTGCCTGCCCAGCATCGGCCAGTAGGCTTTCAAATGAGGGAAATTATCAAGGTAGATGCGGGCAATGGCATACATTTTCATGTCTTCAATATGAGTACTTTCTGGTACATTGCTCATATCGTTATCCTTATTCCTGAATTTTAAAGGAATAAAAGTGTTGAAACCTTTTGTCTTGTCCTGTAATTCTCTCAGCCGTCTCATGTGATCGATCCGGTGTTCATATTTTTCAATATGCCCGTACAGCATGGTGGCATTGGAATGTAATCCAAGTTTATGTGCTGTTTCATGAATATTCAGCCAGCCATCAGCATCTACTTTGTCTGCACATATTTTCTCCCTGATCTCGGGGTGAAATATTTCTGCACCACCACCGGGTATAGAATCAAGACCCGCTGCAATCAGAAACTTCAGCCCTTCTTCTGCACTTACTTTTGCTTTGCGGAACATATAATCATATTCAACAGCTGTGAAAGCTTTAATATGCAATTCAGGACGATGAGTTTTAATGGCTTTTAGCAAATCAGCAAAGAATGGCAGATCCATCTTTGGGTGCACACCTCCTACAATATGTACTTCAGTAATGGGTTTTCCGTCATATTTTTTCACCATGTGCAGCATCTGGTCAATGCTGAGTTCCCAGCCTTCTTCACGATGGGCATATAGACGGCTGTAAGAACAAAAATTACAGCTGAATACACAAACATTGGTGGGCTCGATATGAAAATTTCGGTTGAAGAAAACTTTATTACCATGCAGTCTTTCTTTTATTTCATTGGCAAGCCGGCCCACGAATCCCAGGCTGGCTTTTTCAAAAAGCAATAAACAATCTTCGTCATTGATACGCTGCCCGGCTTTTACTTTATCGGCTATTTGTTGCAGATCGGTAGGAATGCCTGTTGTGGTGATCATAGTAGTATTAATTACGAAGGCAAAGTTACAGAGTACAAAGTTGACAACTTTAAAAAATCCTTATCTTCATTTCACTTAATAGAGCTATATGAATTTAAAACTCAGGTTAACGGTTCTCAGCTTTTTACAATTTTTTGTATGGGGAGCCTGGCTTATTACTATTGCTACCTATTTTTTCTCCAATAATATGGGGACCGGAGCCCAGTTTGGTGCCATCTTTTCAACGCTGGCCTTATCTTCCTTATTTATGCCTGCGCTTACGGGCATTATTGCAGATAAGTGGTTAAATGCTGAGCGATTGTATGGCGTCTTGCACATTTTATATGGTGCAGTACTGCTGTATGTGCCGCAGGTAAAGGATGCAGATACACTCTATTATGTTATCCTGGTAGCCATGATCTTCTATATGCCTACCATTTCCTTGTCCAATTCGATCTCTTATACTATACTGAAGAAAAATAATTATGATGTGGTAAAAGTTTTTCCACCAATAAGGGTTTGGGGGACCATCGGTTTTATCGTAGCCATGTGGACAACCAACCTTACCGGAAGCAAGGCAAATACAAACCAGTTTATAATAGGAGGGGTGGTTGCTATTTTGTTAGGTATTTATTCTTTTACACTTCCCAAATGTCCGCCTCAAAGGTCTATATCAAAGGATGCATCTATTATTGAGCAGTTGGGGTTGAATGCTTTTAAGCTGTTTGCAAAGTACAAAATGGCCTTATTCTTCATTTTTTCTATGTTCTTAGGGGCTGCACTACAGCTTACAAATATGTATGGTGATACTTTCCTGGATGATTTCAAAAAAGTACCTGAATACGGACCAGAATCTTTTGTAGTGAAGTACTCAACCATTATTATGTCTATCTCCCAGATATCAGAGACAGTCTTTATCCTTACCATTCCTTTTTTCCTGAAACGTTTTGGTATTAAGAAAGTGATGTTGTTTTCAATGCTGGCTTGGGTATTGCGTTTCGGATTATTTGCTTATGGTAATCCTGCAGATGGATTATGGATGATCATTCTTTCCTGTATCGTGTATGGTATGGCATTCGATTTTTTCAATATCTCAGGCTCCTTATTTGTAGAAACTACTACGGATGCATCTATCCGTTCCAGTGCCCAGGGTTTGTTTATGATGATGACAAACGGAGTAGGAGCTTTCCTTGGCAGTAAGATAAGCGGTTATGTGATCGACAAATATTTCACAGTGAACGGCGGAGACAAAAACTGGCAGGATATCTGGATCACTTTTGCGATCTATGCGTTGGTTGTGGCTGTGTTGTTTGCGGTATTATTTAAACATCGGCATGATCCAAAGACTACGGAAAATGTACAACACTAATTGTAGCAAGTCCATATATTAAGAAACCCCGTTCAATTGAACGGGGTTTCTTAGTTAAGAATATAGCTTATATATGTGCTTCGATCTTTCTTACAAAATTTGCTTTAGGCTGGGCCCCTACTAATTTATCAACTACCTGGCCATTTTTGATGAACAGGATAGCAGGAATAGAAGTAATGCCATAGTTCATAGACACCTCAGGGTTATTGTCTACGTTCAGTTTCCCAATATTTGCTTTACCATCGTATTCTTTTGATAATTCTTCGATCACCGGCCCGATAGCACGGCAGGGACCACACCATTCTGCCCAGAAGTCAATTACGGTCAGTTTATCAGAAGCCAGTACATCCGACTGAAAATTTGAGTCTGTGAATTCTTTTGCCATTGTATGAATTTTATTTTTTGTTTTTAAAGGGATTGCAAATTTAAGTCCTGCACCTATAACATGCGAGACTGGCACAAAGTTGTGTAAAACTTGTCACTTTGTGTAGTAACATCACTACAAACCTGCTAAAACGTCTCATCTTATTAAACCGTTAACACCTGCACATCCAGCTCTGGTTTTTTCTCCAGGAACTGGATCATTTCCTCGTTCATTTCAAAGCCACTGTTCATTGTCACCAGGCTGATTTTCATCTTATTCTTCGGCTCAGATAAAGTGAATTTCAGGGTTGACTTGCCGGGGTTGCTTTTCACATTTTTTTCAATAAAACTCACCATTTCAGCACTGATATCCTGTGGGTGAGCTTCAATGGTAAGCTGTTTTGTCATGTTACGTTTCATGGTTTCGGCCAGTGAAACACTCATTACTTTAAATTCAAATTCGTCCTTGTTGTACCGTTGTTTAAAATAGCCATGTATCAGCACAGTACTGCCTTGCTGCAGGATTGGTGTAAGACGCATATAGTCTTCGCTGAATAAAGGGAATTCTGTTTTCCCGGAATAATCTTCGATCACAAAATTGCCATACTTGTTTCCGCTTCGGGCAATGCGGTGTTGCGCATCGGATACTAACCCTACAATGCGAAAAGGTCTGCCGGGGTTGGGCTGCATTTTTATCGCTTCTTTAAATTCATTGAAGTCAGCTAATGGGGTTACGCCATAATGCTTCATTTCGAATTTATAATTGTCAAGCGGATGGCCACTTAAAAAGATGCCTGCTACTTCTTTTTCTTTATCCAGTTGTACGATCAAAGGCCACGGTGCACAATCAGGTATCCTCGGAGGAGGGATCTCCATACTAATAGGTAGATCGCCAAACAAGGTATTAGTGGTAGTGGCATTCTGCGTTGCCATCACTTGTCCATATTTGATGACTTTTTCCAATCCATTGATGATCTCACCTTCCGGTACATTGAAATATTGAGCCCGGTGATGTTCCGGGAAACAATCAAAACCGCCTGCATAAGCAAGACTTTCCAGGGTTTTTTTATTTACCGTTCGTTGATTGATACGTTTGATAAAATCAAAAATATTAGTAAATGATCCGCCTTTCTTTCTTTCTTCAATAATGCTTTCTACGGCGGCTTCCCCCACACCTTTTAATCCTCCCAGTCCAAACCGTACCTCACCTTTATCATTTACTGCAAAACCTTTTAGTGATTCATTGATGTCGGGCCCCAGCACTTTTAATCCCATCCGCTTACATTCTTCCATGAAGAAGGTGATCTTTTCGATACTGCCTGCATTATTCAGCACTGCCGACATATACTCCGCAGGGTAATGAGATTTTAAATAAGCAGTTTGATAAGCAACATAGGCATAGCAGGTGGAGTGTGATTTATTAAATGCATATTGGGCGAAAGCTTCCCAGTCGGTCCATATCTTTTCCAGCTTTTCCGGAGGTAATAATTTTTCAGTAGCACCTGAAATGAACTGCGCTTTCATTTTATCCAGTACTGCTTTCTGTTTTTTACCCATTGCCTTACGCAATACGTCAGCATCGCCTTTACTGAAACCGGCTAACTTTTGCGCCAGCAACATCACCTGTTCCTGGTATACGGTAATGCCATAAGTTTCTTCCAGGTATTCGGCCATTTCAGGCAAATCGTATTGAATAGCCTCACGGCCATGTTTACGATCAATATAGTTAGGAATATATGCAATTGGCCCCGGACGATACAAGGCATTCATTGCAATGAGGTCACCGAATTTATCAGGTTTTAATTCTCTCAGGTATTTCTGCATACCCGGACTCTCAAACTGGAAAGTACCTATGGTGGAGCCATGCTGGTATAACTCAAATGTTTTTTTATCGTCTAATGGTATCTTGTCAATATCAATCTCAACACCATGATTCTGCTTGATAAGCTGCAGGGCATTTTTAATAATGGTCAGTGTTTTCAATCCTAAGAAGTCCATTTTGATAATACCGGCGCTTTCGATATCATTCCCTTCTATCTGTGTTACCCATAAAGGAGAATCTTTGGCAGTAGCAACAGGAATAAGTTCCATTAAATCCTGCGGGGCAATGATTATTCCTGCCGCATGAATACCGGTATTACGTACCGATCCTTCCAGTCGTTCTGCCTCATGCAATACTTTTCCGGCAGGTGAATTGACCTGGTTATATATCTCCCTGAGTTTTTTTACATTTTCCAGGTCATCATTTCCTAGCCCATCCTTTTCTTCCAGTGATTTTTCTCCATCCTTTGCTTTCATGGGTGCATGTAACACCCGTTTGAGTTCAATTCCCGGACGTTCAGGAACCAGTTTGGCCAGTGCATTTGATTCCGGCAATGGTAAGTCCATAACCCTTGCCACATCTTTGATACTCATCTTGGCGGCCATGGTACCATAAGTGATGATCTGCGCTACCTGGTTCTTGCCATATTTTTCCACCACATAATCGATAACTTTTTGCCTGCCTTCATCATCAAAATCCGTATCGATATCGGGCATTGATTTACGGTCAGGATTAAGAAACCTTTCGAATAGTAAATTATATTTTATCGGATCAATGTTGGTGATGCCAATACAATAAGCTACTACGGATCCGGCAGCAGAACCACGTCCCGGCCCGATAAATACTCCTTTATCCCTTCCGGCCCTGATAAAATCACTAACGATCAGGAAGTACCCGGCAAATCCCATCATTTTAATGGTGAACAGTTCAAACTCAATCCTTTCTTTTATTTCATCAGTAAGCTCATGATAGCGTTTTTCAGCTCCTTCATACGTAAGATGCTTCAGGTATTCCCATTGGTTCTGCGATTCTGCTGATACTTTGTATTTCCCTATCGTTTCTTCTTTTGTGTGAACCTGGAATCTTTTTTCTATCGGGAAGTTCGGCAGCAATATGTCACGGGTTAAACTCAGCAGCTCAACTTTATCAACTATTTCATTTGTGTTGTCTATTGCTTCCGGAAGGTCATGAAAAACCTTACTCATTTCTTCAGTTGTCTTGAAATAGAACTGATCATTCGGGAAAGCAAATCGCTTATCCTTCACATGGACATCATCATCAGCAAAATCTCTGAGGGCAGGAGTAGCCTGTTTTTCACCAGTATTGATACACAGTAAAATATCGTGGGCATTAAAATCATCCTGCTCTACATAATGTGAGTCATTGCTGGCGATGATCTTCACATTATATTTCTTTGCAAATTTTATCAATACCTGGTTTACCTTATCCTGTTCAGCCATGCCATGACGCTGCAACTCCACATAATAATCTTCCTGGAAAACATTCAGCCACCATTTGAATTCATTTTCTCCTTCTTCTTCCCCTTTTCGTAAGATAGCCTGCGGCACAGATGCGCCAAGGCAGCAGGTAGTGGCGATCAATCCTTCATGGTGTTTCAGGATGAGTTCTTTATCAATACGGGGGTATTTGCTATACATACCCTCTATAAAACCAAGTGAAGTAAGTTTTACAAGATTCCTGTACCCCTGTTCATTTTTTGCCAGTAGTATCTGGTGATTTCTTTTGTCTTTTTGGTCTTTGGTAAAAGTTTTCTGATGTCTTGTTTCTGTTATGTAAAATTCACAACCCACTACGGGTTTCACTTTTATTTTTCCATTTTCATCCTTATGCTTGTATGCTTCGGCTACAAATTCAAACACACCAAACATATTGCCGTGATCGCTGATGGCTAATGCTGGCATGCCATCTTTTATAGCCTTTTTATAAAGATTCTGGATAGAAGCGGCGCCATCTAATAATGAGAATTGTGTATGTACGTGGAGATGAGAGAATTTCATGCTCACTGTCCTTTATTTCTTTTTAAAACTATAAATATTTATCAGGCCGTTACTATAGCTGCACACCCATGCTTCGAGTGTATTATCATTCTCAAAAATATCAACACCTACCGGGTGGCCGGCACAGGGCAAAGATGACACTTTCTCAAAGTTATCAGCATTGATTTTGTACACATCCACATAATCACTGGTATAACAGGTTACAAAAATGAACTTGTGATTTTTTGATAATACGATGGTCCTGGGTTGTGCATGCGTCTTTGCAGTAAATAATTGTTTGCCAGTAGCCGCATTCAGACAGGCAATGGTGCCCAAACTATTGTAAGAAACAAATAAATGCCCGCTGGTATCCATTACGATATGCCGGGGGCTGCTCCAGACATTCAATATGGTATCACTTTTCCATGTTTCGTTATTGATTACGGCCAGGCTGGAACCTCCCATGATGGCTACAAAGGATTTTTTGTTTTTATCATCCACTGCAATGCCCCTGGGAATAGCCGATACGGGCACTTCGCTGATCACTTTTCCATATGGAGAGGTTGTTTCATCCATTTCAAGTACACTTACATTACGGGAGTGCCAGTTGCTGACCAGCAAATATTTACTGTCAGCTGTTCTCGAGATCACTTTGGGTGTTTTACCTGTTTCAATCAGCGGCACACTGAAGGAGTCTTTCTTATTGCTGCCCGGATAGATCACAGTAACTGGTTTTATTTTCTGTGATTGGGTTGCTTTCGCATTATTTTTTGAAAAATCATCTACCCAGATTGGTACTATGCCATCTGCATTATGCAGGGATACCCATAAGATCTTATCATCATGACTAAAACATGCTTCCACTGGCTTTTCCTGGAAAGAAGCAATGGGGCGGCTTTTATTATAATCCCAGCCAGTCCCTCGGGTGGGTTTGAATTTAAATTCCCGGGTAATTTTTCGGGTAGATTGATCAAATTCGTATACACTCATTCCTTCAAGGTTCATGGCATATATTTTTGAACCTGAAGAGTTGAAGATGACAGATTTTGTTCCGGAAGCTGCGGCCAGTACCTCTTTTTTCTCATATTCCAGGTTGGTGTAAGGCTTTGGTACAGAAGGCAAGGCAGGTCTGATTGTATCTGGCTTTATAATACTAACTGCCAGTAAATCAGTTGGTTTGTTATTATCTGGCACTGTCTGACAGCCGGAAGCCAGTAATAAAAAGGTGAAATAAGATAATAAGGCTTGCATGGTTTAATAGTTACACCAATAATAATCAAATAATTGGACCCGGCAATTGGGTTGATTTTACTCAATATGCACAGGCTGTTTAAAAGTTTAAATCGCTAATTCATAAGGCATTAGACAGTTGGCAATTTTTACCGGGTAATTTCGTTTATGGAATGGCATTATTTTAGGGTAATAACCTATATTTTTGCACACCTTCCTTAAGGGAGGGGCGTAGCCAAAACAGGTTTTTAACCGCCTATGAAATAACCTTATAAGAAAACCCAATGGTTAAGCAATTATTACCAGCATTTGTCTTTATTATATTTCTCAGCAGCTGTTCAACTTTCAAACCGCTGAACTTTACCAGCAACAAGCAGGTTTCGTCTATCAATGAGCCAGCACCTCCTATAACAGTCCAGGCAAAGTTTATTGAAGAAATTACTGTAACAACACCAGTGCAGGTATCTGAAAAGATAGAAATGCCTGATATCTGGGAAGTAAAACCTGCCCGTACAACAAAAGTTCAGGAAACAGTTGCCAGTCCGGCCAAGGTGGAAACTCCAAAGACAGAGACCGTAAACCTGTTTGCCAATCGCATCCCTTCAGTCGAAAATGCTTCCTCGGTGCAATTAAAATATTCTCTTTTACTTGATACGGAAGTAGAGTCACTTCCAAGTAAGTCATTGCTTGAAAGTGTGGATGAATGGTATGGAGTGAGATACCGTACCGGGGGTAATACCAAAAAAGGGGTGGATTGTTCTGGTTTTACGGTGGCGGTATATGCTGCTGTGTATGGAATGATGCTTCCGAGAATTTCCCGTGATCAATACCGCATCAGCCGGAAAATATCTACTACAGAACTACGGGAGGGTGACCTCGTTTTCTTTAATACCAATGGAAGAGGTGTATCTCATGTTGGCGTTTACCTCGGTAATAATAAATTTATTCATGCCTCTGTATCAAGAGGGGTAATGGTGAATGATCTCTTTGAAAACTATTACTTGCGCCGTTTTGTAGGTGCAGGCCGCATTGATGAAAAACAGGCAGTGGTCAGCAGCGAATAATTTATCTTTTCATCCCCAGTCTTTTCTTAGCATTACGCAGTATCGGTTCTATATCGGGTGACAGGTTCATGTACAAAGCTCCGGCAGCATACAAGGTGATGAATAATACACTTCTTACAATCATTCCTGCAATGCCGTGCATGTTTTGAAAAAGAAAATAACAAATGGCGTAACATACAGCTGCGAGTAATATTGCATATAGCGATTTTATTGTGAAAGGGATTAACCGGAATTTTTTCCAAAGGAAAATGATTCTTATGAGGTTGTATGTACTCATTGAGATCATCGTTGCAATGGCTGGTCCGATAATACCGTACTGTTTTGTTAAGAAATAGGTGAGCGGTAGCATAATGATCAATAATATGACACCGCTGATCAGCTCAAACTTCCAGTAGGTTGATGTTACAATTATTTGTGAGTTTACCCCTGTGCCCATATCTATAATGATAGTGATGCCTAATACAAAGAAAACCCAGGCAGCATCCAGGTAGACAGGCTTTAACCCAAACGTAATGACGCCATCGCGGAAATTAAGCCAGATGAGCAGAAAAATGCCACAGGCAAAAAGCAACTGGTTAATAGAAGAACGCTGATAAACTCTTTGCAGCAGTTCCATATTTTTCTCTTTCCAGGCTCTTGATAAATGAGGCACGGCTACAGATACTATACCCCGCTGGGGAGCCTGGATGATACTGGTAACAACTGTTGCCAGTGCAAAAACACCGGCTTTATCCAGCCCATCATCAAGTACTGAAGCAATAACAAAAGAATCGAAAACCTTTGATAAGGTTTGGATCAGCATGGCGCCATAAAAGAAAGAGCAAAACAGGATTATCTTTTTTAAAAACCGCCTGCTCACCTTACTTATTTTTAAACTAAGGTGAAGTTGTCTGGTATAAAACAGGTACACAATAAGACCGAGTGCAATACCTGGATAAGTAAATGCAAAAAGTTTTATGAACAGGTCAAAGTCTTTGATAATATTAAAAAGGAAAAGCAGAATAAGGACCGTAGTAAATAATCTCCATTGCACCTCTCTGAAAAAATTGGTAATTACAGACTTGCCTATAGTCCATGTATAGGCTTCCAGGATGGAATAAATAGTAAGACCAAGCCCAAGGGGAAAGATCCAGTAATAATATACTACCAGTAAAGGTGAATTGGTTCCGTATTTCCGTATAACAAGATCTTTCAGTAACCACCCGGCGATCATTACAAGTATAAAACCAATTAGCCCGGTAAGTAAGGCCCATGATAACATATCATTTTTTCGTTCAGGCAGATGGTCTTTATAGTAAGGATAAAATTTATAGATATAAGAAGGCATTGCAAAACTTGCAAAAGTGCTCATCATAGTAGCAATAGCAATGAAGACAGTAGTGAGGCCGTACTGAGCCTCTGTGAAAAGTCCTTCTTTAGTAAAGAAATAAACATTTAGCAGCCCGACAGCAAAACCAATATAAATAACCAATGATGAAATAATGCTTTGCCGGCGGATATTACTCATTTGGTAAAGGTAATGGTCAATAGTGAATGGTCAATGGCTGTTGTAGTTGAAAAATGTTTATTGCACCTTTTTTAAAGAGATATAGAGGTTCTTATTGTAATCATTTATTTCATAATTCAATGGCAATTCGGTCTCCTGCCATTCTGTTCTTGGGAAGACAGAAAATGCCTTACCAGTACCAATAGTTACAGGCATACTAAATCCATCGATACAATTTGCCCAGCGGTAAATCAATTTTCTGCCATCCGTTTTGTATTCTAAAACCGGGATCTTTATGGTGCGCAGATATTGGTCAAATATTTTGGATAAATCTTTGCCTGATATACGGGAAAAGTATTCCTCTACATCTTTTGAGTCAACTGTTTTATGATAGAAATCTTTATTCAAACCTCTCATTATTCTTCGGAAAACTGTATCATCATTTATTACCTGCCGTATGGTATGCAAAAGAGCAGCTCCTTTATTATACATATCTCCGCTTCCTTCCTGGTTCACTCCGTAAGGACCTATAAGTGGAATATCATTATTAATTTTTTGCCTTATACCCTGCAGGTATTCATCAGCTGCCTGTTTGCCATAGTGATATTCGGTAAACAGCACTTCTGAATACATTGTAAAGCCTTCATGTACCCACATATCAGCAATATCATTGGTGGTAATATTATTGGCAAACCATTCGTGGCCGCTTTCATGAACAATAATATAGTCCCACTTCTTTCCCCAACCACTTCCTGAAAGATCCATGCCAAGGTATCCATCAAGATAGTAATTACCATAAGCAATAGCACTCTGGTGTTCCATACCTAAATGGGAAGATTCAACTATTTTAAAGCCATCTTCGTAAAAGGGATAGGGGCCAAACCAGTATTCAAATGCTTCCAGCATTCTTTTAACATCACGGCCAAACTGTTTTTTTGACTTTTCTAAGTTGTAATCTAATACCCAATAGTCAAGAGAGAGTGTACCTTCCTCTCCTTTATATACTTGTTGCCAGTTAACGTATTTACCGATATAAGGGACAATATTGTAATTATTAATTGGGTTCTGAACCATCCAGGAAAATACCTTTCTCTGGCCTGGTCGTTCAGTAGGAGGAGGCAGTAAAACACCATTGGCTACTGCGGTAAGCGTATCAGGGACTTCTATTGATATTATTGCACCCTCATCCGGCTCATCACTTTGGTGGTCTTTGCAGGGATACCATACACTGGCACCCAGTCCCTGGCAGGCCACTGTCATCCATGGCCGTCCTTTTGCATCTTTGGTCCATATCCAGCCCCCATCCCATGGTGGTCTTGTGGCCTCATGCGGTTTGCCATGAAAATGGACATAGATCGACTCGTAATCCTTCTTATTGGTCTCATTGATAGTAAATTCTTTTTCACCAAATGTTACCCAGTAGACATTACCTTCCCTTTTAAACTGAGCTTCAAATCTTAACCCAGGGCCATATAGAATTTTGTCAATGACCATTGGTTCCTGCAAATCCAGTTGCAGCACTTTGCCTTTTCCGGCTTTAAGTATATTGAATGAAATCTGGTTAGTGCCGGTGATTTCTTTTTTTACATAGTCAATACTAAGAGATAAATTATAATGAATCACATCCCACCAATCTCTTCCGGCTCCAATACTTCCTCTTAATGTATCCAGCCGGGTAAAATTATCTTTGTTGTTCAATGGCTGTGCGCAGCTATACAATGACGGAAATAATGCAGAAATAATGATCAGCCGGAGAAATAATTTGTTCATTCTTTTTTGTTTGAATGGTTGTTAAGGATACTTTGCTAATTTAGACTGCCTGTAGCTAACTCATGAACCGTTTAACAAAATATTTTCCATTTTTTTCTATTGTACTGGTTTTATTACAATCCTGCTATAACAAGCAGGGCCACGAGGGTAATATATTCCATTATAACGAATTTTCTGGCATACCTACCTTAGATCCTGCATTTGCCAAAAGTCAGGCAACCATGTGGCCTGCGCACCAGTTGTTTAACACATTGGTCGAGATTGATGATAATCTTCATATTGTTCCTTCTATAGCCAAAAGCTGGGATATATCTCCTGATCGCACTGTTTATACTTTTCACCTGAGGACTGACGTTTTTTTTCATGATGACGCTGCATTTAAGAATGGGAAAGGCAGAAAGATGATTGCTGCAGATATTGAATACAGTCTTTACAGAATAATAGACAAACAGGTTGCCAGCCCCGGCTCATGGATATTTAACAGGAAGGTGGATTCAATACAGCCTTTCAAAGCAATTGATGATTCAACTTTCCAGGTAAAGCTTCTTCGCCCCTATAATCCTGTACTGGGCATCTTATCTATGCAGTATTGTTCCGTAGTTCCAAAAGAAGTAGTGGCTATGTATGGAGCAGAATTTCGTCGCCATCCTGTTGGTACTGGCCCATTCCGGTTTGTAGCCTGGGAAGAAGGCCAGGCTTTGGTGATGAAAAGGAATGACAACTATTTTGAGAAAGACAGCGCCGGAATCCGGTTGCCGTATCTTGATGGAATAAAAGTTACGTTTTATGATAGTAAAGCAACTGAATTTTTATTGTTCAGGCAGAAGGAACTGGAGTTTATCAATGATATCGAAGCTTCTTTTAAAGACGAGGTTCTTACTAAAAGCGGTACATTACGGAAAAGCTGGGAAGGTAAGATTGCTTTGCATACCAGCCCATACCTGAATATTGAATATTTGGGTATTCTGGTTGATTCTGCTAACGATTTGCTTAGCAAATCACCGATGAGACATAAAGAGATAAGACAAGCGATCAACTATGGATTTGACCGGCGAAAGATGATTTTGTATCTCCGCAATTCCCTGGGGACACCAGCGGAATCCGGTTTTGTACCGATGGGATTACCATCATTCGATTCATCCATAGTAAAAGGCTATAATTACAATCCTGCCAAGGCAAAACAACTGCTGGCTTCCGCAGGATATCCCGACGGGAAAGGGTTGCCGGTAATTAAGCTGCTGACAATTGCTATTTATGCAGACATGGCCAATTTTATTGCCAAGCAATTGGAAGAATCAGGTATACCGGTACAGGTAGAAGTAGTTCAGAAATCATTATTGCTTGATATGACCTCTAATTCCCGGGCTGCTTTTTTTCGTGGCAGTTGGATTGCTGATTACCCCGATGCCGAAAACTATCTCTCTGTTTTTTATTCAAAAAACCCGGCCCCTCCCAATTATACAAGGTATAATAACCCGGCATTTGATAACTTTTTCGAAAGGGCTATCGCAGAGACAAATGATTCATTGCGGTACAAACTTTACCAGCAGGCAGACCAGGTAATGATGAATGATGCACCAGTGGTGCCATTGTGGTATGATAAGGCAGTTCATCTTGTACAGCCCTATATAAAAGGATTTTTCCCCAATGCATTGAACTTGCTTGAGCTTCGCTACACCCGGCTTGAAAAAAGATAAGTCGAAAAGAAATTACATGGATAATAATTTTTGTTCTGCAATTTCCATCAATTCTTTTGGTAACGGTCTTAGTTTTGATTCACTGTTCTCAATATAAGTTTGTGGTGTTAGTGCAGAGAAATTACCATTGGAGGATAAATTAACCATATGCTGCTTGCTCCACACCTGGTTTGTATCCACGAGTACAATTTTAGTCAGGAGTTTACCTGAATTGTCCTTGAGAAGTAAAAAACACTGAAAACCATAATTTGTTGTGATATTCCAATTGTTCTGGTAGCCAGTATTAGAAATAGTATTAACATTATACTGTTGATAAGCCAGCGGGTTTCTGATTCTGGCCGCTTCTTGATTTGCATTTAACTGTGTGTTGGTGGACAAAGCAGGAAACTTTTTTACTGCTGTGTAATCAAAAATTATGGGTTCGGTAATATAAAAATCAATTGTATAAGCCGGGTTGCATTTATCTCCGCAAAGATCTTTACCTTTTAATTCTTCACATAGAAGAGGTAGTTTTTCGATAAGTTTATGTCAAACTCTATTCCCTTTTCCCCAGTAATCGGGAAGGTTTATCCTGTATTTGTCATCGTCAATATGGTTTAAATTTCTTTGAGAGATGGAAGGCAGTGTGATAAGGTTTGCGAGGATAAGAAGTATAAATGCTTGTTTCATAGAACCTCCTTTTTATAAAAATAGGAGGAATTTGTGGCAGATTTTGGGACAGAGATGTTAAAAAAGCCCTGAGTCTAAAATTTTTTTTTAACCCGATTTGGCTTTAAAATCGTAGTTATACGGGCAGTTTTCTTATAGGATTTATACGTAACCTATTGCATAATTCCACATCACATATTACTTTTGAGTCGCAAGTAAAAAGCCGGGTACATTTCCAGATTGAGTATCGTAGTTTTTGAAAGCAATTCCAAGTTCCTCTGTTGAACCGATAATCACAACCCTGGTAAAAACTAAAAAACCGTACTATGAAACGTTTCTTTACACTCAGTGTAATGTTGTTTGTTATCGTCGCTGCTCCGAAAAAAGCAACATCTCAGGAAGCCCCCATTTATAATTTTAGCAATGCTGTTTTAGAGTCTGGAACTGCCAATACAACCGGAGCTGTTTACAGATTTGTTAATGTTTACACTAATACAGATGCACTGGTTACAGTTGCGGGAATGTCTTCCGGTATTTCTTTAAGAAGTATTGACAGAACCGCTGATGGTTACCAGGAGGCATTTCAACCTGAGTATAGGATTTCTGGAAATACCAACGGGTATATTGACTTTACAATCGTGTTTGTTAACGCCGGAACCAGTACTGCGGTTACTCAGCCTATTGTGTCAGCTACCGGTTTGGATATTGACGGTAATATTAACGGCGGAACCAGTCTGTATGAATTTAACCGTATTGATATGGGGGGCGGTACTTATGAGTATAACACTTACAACAGCCAGATTGTAGTCTCACAAACCGGTACGGCAATCACTGGTTTGAATACTACCGGCGTTTTGTTTGGAGCATTGGTGGATACAGTGGCCAAAGAAGTTATGTTTTCAGTTACTGCAACTAGCTTGTCTACCATGACTTACAGGATAGGCTCTGATAATCAGACAAGCAGCAACAGTACACGATATGCAAGTTTGTACTATAAGAAATTTACTTATCAGCATTTTCCTTTGGCTATATCTGACCTTATATCTTTTGATGGGATTGCCGGAAACAACAATGTAAAGCTTAATTGGGAACTTGCAGTGGCTAACAACTATACAAAAGTTGCTTTGGAAAGAAGTAATACTTCATCCAATTTCAGCACTATTGCAGAATATGTTTTGGATGTAACGGAAGAAGGAGATAATACATTTGACTATACTGATAATAATTTACCTGGTAATATGGTGTTTTACAGGCTGAAAGCTACAGATCAGTCTGGTAAGGTACAATACAGCAATATTTTATCATTCAGAGTAGGTTCAAACACAAATAAGGAGCTGAAAGTATACCCTTCAGTAATTAATTCTGCTACAACAGTAAGTATTAGCGTAGCTCAAAAAGCGGAAGCTGTACTACAGGTAACTGACATGTCCGGCAGAATGATTAAGCAACAACAATTAATGCTTAATCCAGGGGTTAACAGTGTTACTGTAAATGGTTTTGAAAGATATTTAAAAGGTAATTATATCGTATCTGTAAGAACTGCTACAGATATGTTCACACAAAAAATATTAGTTCAGTAAGAGTCACCATTCTTGCACTTGTGTTAATAGAAAGGACGGAAATAACTCCGCCCTTTACCTTTTAAGATAGTAGGACTATTTAGTTTTTATTCAACTTTTCTTTAAAGACTTTTCTGAATTTCTCCAGTTTAGATTGTATTACGATCTTACAATAAGGGTTCATATTGCCATTTAGCTCATAATATTGCTGGTGATAATCTTCGGTGAGATAAAATTCTGAGAAAGGGGTTATCTCTGTTGCGATCGTTTTATCAAAAGCAGAATTTTTGTTCAATTTGGCTTTATTTTTTCAGCAATTTTCTTTTTGCTGGCAATGTGATAATAGATTCCATTTCGATATTGGGTGGCCACCATTTCCTGCCAGTTCAGGGTAAACAGCCTCTATCTTATCAAGCCTGGATCTTCCAGGCAATATTTCCTTCACCCTAATGGAGCGGCTAGCTTATACGGTATTTGTAATGTGATGTAAATTTCTTTGAGAAATGGAAAGCAGGGAGACAAGGTTTGTGAGGATTTAGCAGCAGATTTGTATTTATGACTGTTAAAGAGGGGGGTAAAATTATTTTTAACCTGTTTTAGCTTTAAAATCGTA
Organism: Chitinophagaceae bacterium; assembly: GCA_016786885.1. Classification (GTDB taxonomy): domain Bacteria; phylum Bacteroidota; class Bacteroidia; order Chitinophagales; family Chitinophagaceae; genus JJ008. The sequence goes on from JAEUVO010000031.1 coordinate 86,922, forward strand.
GTTATACGGATAATTTTCATATAGGATTTATACGCTATCTATTGCATAATTCCACATCACATATTACTTTTGAGTCGCAAGTAAAATGCCGGGTACATTTTCATATAGTGTATCGTAGTTTTTGAAAGCAATTCCAAGTTCCTGTGTTGAGCCGATAATCACAACCCTGGTAAAAACTAAAAAACCGTACTATGAAACTATTTTCTACCCGTATTATTATACTGTGCAGCATTACTATTTTACTTCAATCTTTCGCAACTGCTCAATCAAAATATGAATTTAAGGGGGCTACTTTAATTTCAGGTTCAGCACTAAGCATTGGGGCAGTTTATAAATTTACTACAGTAACAACTGGAGTTGATGCAACTGTAACTATCGCCGATATTACAGGAGGAATTTCAATAACCAATATTGATGGAGGAGGAGGTTTTGACAGGGCATTACAACCAGTAATATCTGTTCCGGCAATGCAAAATGGTTATATTGAATTTAAAATTGATTTTTTTGAGGCTGGCACAAATAATGTTCTCATACAATCAGAGGTTCCGATTACCCCGATTGACGTAGATGGTCAAATGTATTCCGGTCTTCCTCTTTACGAATTTGATGAAGTTGATATGCCTAACGGGTATACCTATTTTCAATGGGCCGGAAGTGAATTAAACATGTCCCGCAACGGAACCTGGGCGAGGGGTAAGAATAAAGCGGCGGTGGATTATCCCGGAATTGATACGGCACAAAAAACGGTAATGTTTACTACTGTTAATGCAAACATCAGCTCTATCAGCGTACGGGTAGGGGCAGATAACCAATCGAATACTGGTGCATCAAGATTGCGAAGTTTATATTTTCAAAAATTTTCCTACCCTTTTGAAATAGTGTTACCCAACAGGACATTGATAAGTTTTAACGGAATATTCAAATCTAATCAGGTTGAATTGAAAGGTCTTTTATCTGCCAGTCATACTTATGATAAAATTGTTATCGAGAAGAGTAGGGATGGCTATTATTTTGAAGAGGCAGGAGTTTTGGCAATAACAAATAGAGGATCCGGTGAATTCCCGTTCACTTTTTTAGATAGCCATCCTTACGAAGGGGTTAATTATTTCAGGATAAAACTTGTTAATACAGTTCAAAGAATTTATGAAATAAGCAATACAATCATGATAAAAGCAGGGAATGAGAAAAAGCAATTTACTTTTTATAATAGTATCCTGCGTCAGGCAGATCCTGCTGTTACAATACAAAGTAATGAACAGATAGAAGTACAAATGGAAGTGGCTGATATGTCCGGAAGGATGGTTTATCGTAAAAGGACTAAACTCATGAAAGGGGTAAATGTTGTTGACCTGCCATATTTTAAAGCAGGGAAGGGTTATTTTGTACTGGTAGTTCGAACAGGAAAAGAATTTAATAGTCAGAAAATAATAGTTCAATAAAATAAAGCGGGAATTCCCCGCTTTATTTTATCTGTTAATTATGAACTTTCAGTTTTCCCTTAAAAACTTTTCTGAATTTTTCCAACTTGGGTTGTATCACAATTTTGCAATAAGGGTTCGTATTGCCATTTAGCTCATAATATTGCTGGTGATAATCCTCAGCGGGATAAAACAATGTAAAAGCGGTTATCTCTGTTACGATCGGTCTATCAAAAGCGCCACTTTTGTCCAGTTCGGCTTTATATTTCTCAGCGATTTCTTTTTGCTGGGCATTGTGATAAAAGATTCCACTGCGATATTGTGTACCTACATCAGCTCCCTGTCGGTTCAGGGTGGTAGGATCATGTGTTTGCCAGAAAACTTCCAGCAGCTCATCAAAGGTTATTTTAGTTGTATCATAGGTAATCTGCAGGCATTCTGCATGCCCGGTTTCTCCGGAGCAAACTTCTTTATAGGTAGGATTTTTAATTTGCCCCCCTGTATAGCCAGAAACGGCACTGATTACTCCATCCAGTTCTTCAAAAATAGCTTCGGTACACCAAAAGCATCCGTTGGCAAAAGTTGCAATAGCGGTATTAGGCTGGGCTGTCATAGTAGTATTGTCTTTTTTTATTTTATCTGTTGGTGTGGATTTCTGAGCACAGGAAAACAGGGTGGTAAGCCCTGTAATAACGAAAGTAAAAAGTAGTCTCATTTTTGTCTGTTTAAAAACCTGTATAAATTTCGGATAATTAATTTTCTTTTCAACTGCTTAAATTGCATTATTACTGTAATAACAACGAAACCTACGAAGAGTTGAAACGGAAAGATTTATTATGAAAGTCCTTATACTTATTTTAACATCTTTGTTATTTCTTACCTGTCAATCAAGTAATATGAGCCAGGAACGAATCTCAACATCTGCATTTCGCCTGAAGCCGGGTGAAGATTTGAAAGAAGGGATTGAAAAAATAGTGACTGAAAAGAATATTAAAGCAGGGTGGATATCCACTTGTGTGGGCAGCCTTCTTAATTACTCTATCCGTTTTGCCAATCAGCAAGATGCAAGTAAAGGAGAAGGATATTTTGAGATTGTCAGCCTGGTTGGCACTGTAAGCACCAGTGGGTCTCATCTGCATATTAGTATTAGTGACAGCACAGGCAAAACTGTAGGCGGACATTTACTGCAAGGGTGCAAGATCTATACTACAGCTGAAATTGTACTTCTGGCAACTGACAAGTATAATTTTACAAGAGAGAAGGATGGTACCACCCCTTGGGAAGAATTGCAGGTGAAGGAGAACTAAGTATTCTTAAATAAAAAAGCCCTCTCGAACGAGAGGGCTTTTAAGAAACTTATTCAATAATTATTTCGCTTCAAGTGCATTATTTATCAGGAATAACAAATTCCCCCGGTGAGCTTTTGTTTCTTCGTTAAGTGAAACTGCTGCTGCCAGTTGTGTTTTTAACTTTTTTATGGTGTTCAATGCAGCGGCTCTTGCAATATCATCATACCCCAGGGATTTTGCATCGAGAATGAACGCAGCCTGTTTTACAAAGGCGGTCTGCAGGTACTGACGGTATACATTCACATTGCCTTTGATATCTGCATCGAAGCAGGCTTTTAGCAGGTCATTCATTACATCCGCAACACTATATTGGTTGCCATACAGGCGACTGTTAGTGATCCTTTGCATCGTAGAAGGATGAAGGATATGTGCTATAGCTGCACCCTGATTATTTAATATAACAGCAGTAACCCTGTAGTCGTCACCACTACCGTTCTGGTTGAAACCACGACGCTGTGGCTGCAAGTAAGGAAATACCTGCGCATCGGCATCAAAGGCTCCGGGAGCCAGAACGTATTTACTTAATATTTCCATTGCTTTTTTCTGTGTAGCTATTGACACTGGAGTAAATGGTTTGTTTCCAGAGTTCTGATCAGGAGTACTGCGGTCAACGTAAATTCCACCGATATAGCGGCTCACTGCAGCAATCATACTGTTTCTTTGACCTTGCAAGGCGCCATATCTTGAACGCAGTTCGGCAAAGCTTTGACCGGGTTTGCTGTATTTCTGCACAAGTCTTCCCATAACCGTATTTACCAGTTTGAACCTGTCTTCAGCATAGGCAATGGGATCACTGCTCATATCATTTACATTCACTCTTGGATCCATTGCTTTACCGGGTGCTCTCATATCATCACCATCATTACCAAACGTAAGCTTAGGGTCTGTACTTCTGCTGAGAATGTTTTTCAGTCCGGCTTCTTCTTCAGTTGCTGAGAAAGGTGTATATCCATATTCAATAGCCCAGATATCATAAGGGCCAACAACAGTTGTGTAATAGTCGCCTTGTTTACTTTTATCTGAAGCGATATTAACGGCAGGATAATCCATCACTGAGCCTATCAACCCGATTTTCCGGGTGATCTCTTTATTATGGACTTCGGCCGGAGAAAGCATCTGGCTTGCTTTCATATTATGGTTAAGCCCAAGTGTATGTCCCATTTCATGCATGATCAGGTAGAGCAGGAACTGTTTATGCATTTCTTTGATTTCAGCAGGGCTAGCTTCCATAGCATCTGCCACAGTCATTCCGGTGGTTAATTGTGCTTTTAATTCCTGCGCTAATACACAATTTGCATAATGATTATGGTCCATTCCGGGAATATGGAATTCAGGTTTGTTATCAGCAGCAGGGCCACTGAATAATTCATCTATTATAGGAGTAGCGCTTCCGCTAAACCACTCTACAGTAATATCAGCGCCTAAAATTTGCCCTGTTTTTGGATTCACAAAACTTGGCCCGATAGCACCATAACTGGGCTGAGCTGAAGATACCCAGCGGATCACATTGTATCGGATATCTGCCGGATCCCAATCAGCATCATCAGGCATTATCTTCATCTGTACAGCATTTTTAAAACCAGCCTTTTCAAAAGCAGCATTCCATTTCAACCCTGCATCCACAATTGTCTGACGATATTCAACAGGTGTTGTATTCTCAACCCAATAAACAATTGGTTCTACAGGCTCGCTGACGGCAGCACCCGCATCTTTCTTTTGCAGATTCCAGCGGTTTATCTTGTCTTTATAAGGAACCGGGCTGATGCTGGTTTGGTCTGTTACCTGTTGCATAAAATAACCTACCCTTGGATCATCTCTGCGGGGGCGAAAATCATTCGAAGGCATTTCAATCAGGCTGTGTTGCATTCTTACTCTTACATACCTCGGATCAGTAATATCTGGCCCGCCTGATACAATTGCTCCCGGGTTGTCATATGCCATATCCACTACTACGTCAGTATTATTAGGGAAGGAACGGATCGTATGGTATTTTGATTTGGTGGGATTTAATCCGCCAAGTGAAAAAGAAAGACCGGGGGGCATTCCGGGAAAGCTGGCAGGTTTTACCGGATCCATTTTTTCACTAATGAAGAATCCATCTGCAGCTATCAGGTACCCGGCACTATCTTCCGACACATATTTCTCTGATAAAAAGACTGCTTCGGGCTTGTCAACATTCTTTGTTTTGCTAACCGGGTTATTTTCATCATAGTAGAAAGAAGTGTTCACCCTGGAGAATTCAAGCTTGTCAAATGATTTCTGCACTTTGAAAACGAAAGTGGCTCTGTGCATACTTTGATTTAAAAAGAATTGGGTTGGGCCGCTTATAGAAAAACTTTGATAAATGAACTCCTTACCCAATTGGCTTTTTTTGACGTACAATTGTACACTTCCGGTAGCGGTATCCTGGTATAAGGTAAATAAGCCGTCAATTTTTTTACTGCTTTTTACTTTGTCTGTAATACCAGCCGGTTTTTTTGATTTGGAAGAATCCATTGCAGCGGGGTTAGCACCTCCCGGACCAGGTATAGCAGGTTTGTTTTGAGCAGCGGCTGTCAGCATAAGTCCTGATGACAGTACGGCAAGTAGTGATGTTGACTTCATATGGAATTATTGTTTGTGGATAAATATTGATCTACAAGTTTAGTGATCAATGCGCACCGAAAGATAAGGAATTGTATGAATGGGATAAATGGGGGATAAAAGACGCTCCGCCCGGATATTGTACAGGTGGATAATCCATAGTATGTGTGAAAGTCCGAAATTCGCATCCTGTATACTCTAATTAAGGAATATTAATGAAGCTTTTCCCGGAATCTGCACATATCCAGCTTGAATTCAATAAGGTAAAGGATCTCTTGTCAAATTATTGCCAGACAGACCATGCCAGGAATAAAGCCCTGCAACTTCGTATTCATACCCGTAAAGAGTTTATTGAAGTAGAGCTGAAGCAAAGTCATGAATACCGGCAATTGCTATCAAACAATATTTATTTTCCGAACGATTATGTACTTAACCTGTCTAAGGAATTGAAACTATTGTCGATTCCGGGTGCTTTATTGACTGGAGAACAATTAATGCTTATAAGAAGGCTTGCAGAAAGTATTGAAAAAATTTTTCGTTGGTTCGATGCTGAAAAAAGGGCAGCTTATAACGGACTGGTAAAAGTTATTGGTGGCGTATATTATGAAAAAGTAATTATACAACTGATTGATGAAGTGCTGGATGATTACGGGCAGGTGAAAGATAATGCGTCAAATGAACTGAAAGATATACGAATGAACCTGTACCGGAAACGTAATGAATTAAGAAGGGTTTTCGAAAAGATTGTTGCAAAACTAAATAAGCAAGGCTACCTGGCGGAGATTGAAGAGAGCTTCATGAGTGGAAGAAGGGTGGTTGCTGTTTTTGCAGAGCAAAAAAGAACAGTGAAGGGGATTTTGCATGGAGAAAGCGATAGTCGTAAAACAGCATTTGTTGAACCAGAGGAAACAATTGAGCTGAATAACCAGGTGCATGAGTTGGAAAATGATGAAAGAAAAGAAGTGTATCGTATACTGCGGGAACTGACTGCAAAACTCTCGATACATGCTTCTTTGCTTCTGGCCTATCATGCTGTGGTTGGTGAGTATGATTTTATCAGGGCAAAAGCAAAACTAGCGTTAGATATTAATGGTGAATATCCATCAATAACAGATAAAGCTGCTGTTCATCTTATAGAAGCGTACCACCCGTTATTGTATTTGTATAATCAACGTTCTAATAAACGGACCATACCTGTTACTCTTACTTTGGATGATACGAAACGCATATTAGTGATAAGTGGTCCCAATGCAGGGGGCAAAACGGTCACATTAAAAACGATTGGCCTGTTGCAAATGATGGTGCAAAGCGGATTACTGGTGCCTGTTCATCCGTCCTCACAGTTTGGTATTTTTAAACAACTGATGATTCATATTGGCGACACCCAAAGTATCGAATTTGAATTAAGCACTTACAGCAGCCATTTATTGCACATGAAACACTTTATGGAGAATGCCAATGGCCGCACTCTTTTCTTTATTGATGAATTAGGCAGTGGTAGTGATCCTAATCTCGGGGGAGCCTTTGCGGAAGTAATATTACAGGAGTTGGTTAAAAAGCATGCTATTGGGGTGGTGACAACGCATTACCTGAACCTAAAGGTGATGGCAGGTAAGACTGCCGGAGTTATTAATGGTGCTATGGCTTTTGATGAGAAGCATTTACAGCCTCAGTATAAATTGATCATCGGTAAACCGGGAAGCTCTTACACTTTTTCTATAGCTGAGCGAATAGGATTGGATAAGAACCTCATCAACCGGGCCAGGCAATTGGTGGATGAAGACCAGTTCAGGCTTGACAAACTGTTGAACCGAACCGAACAGGATCTGCAGGTAATTGAAAAAAAAGAGAAAACACTGAACCAGGCAATAAAAGATAATGAACGGCTCAGGAAAGAGATACAACTGGTAATGGATAAGGAAAAGCATCGCCAACAGATTGAAATACTTAAAGAGCAAAGCCGTGTTTCAGAGGAAAAGATCGCCTACCTTAAGGATATGGAGCGGAAATTGAAGCAATTATTGATTGAATGGAGAAAAGAGGAGAATAAGAACAAGGTAATAAAACAAATGGAGGCATTATTGTTTAAGAAAGATGAGAAAAAGGCCGTAAGCAAGATGCAGAAGAAGATTGATGCCAAATTCAGTGAGGTTGGCGGTGATATAAAAATTGGATACAAAGTGAAGATGAAAAGCAATCACCAGGTAGGGGAAGTGATTGAACTCAGAGGTAAAAGGGCGGTGGTGAAAATTGGATTACTTCCAATGCAGGTGGACATAAAAAATCTGGTAGTGGTAAAAGAAAAGAAGGAAGAGGCGAAATAAAAAAGCGAAACCTTACGGGGTTTCGCTGTGTATTTAATGAGTGTGTAAGTCAGCTTTGGATGTAACTCTGTAATTGATTGATAGTTTCTTTTTGTGACAGGATAGTCTCCTTTACCACATCACTCATAGAAATAATGCCGGTAAGCTTATTATTGTCAAATACAGGCATATAACGGATATTTTTTGTGGTCATCAGCTCCATGCAATGTTCAATTTTGTCTGAAGGACTAATCGAGGGCAGGTCTGTAGACATAATATCTGAGACCTTTGTTTCAGCAGAATTTTTCCCTTTCAGAATTACTTTTCTTGAGTAATCTCTCTCTGTAACAATGCCCAGGTAATTATTGCCCTGCATTACCACCAATGAGCCGATATTTTTCTCTGCCATTATTTGCAAAGCTTCGATCACTGTTGTGTCCGGTGAAGCAGTGACAGGGTTAAAATTTTTACGATTCAAGACAGAAGAAACTGTATTCATGCATGCAGTATTTTTTTTCCAGATGAAATTTACGAAAAGAATTGACCCTTGCCAAAACTATTTTATGTTACTTTTTGATCCATGAATATTTGTATTTAAAACATGAACTGTAAAATCATTTCCTTTTTATACCTTGTATTATAATTGCTGCAAGTAATTCCGGAATGGATCAAAAACCCACCACGATAAAAGAAATAGCGCAACGGCTGAATGTTTCCATTTCAACTGTATCAAGAGCATTGCATAATCATCCGAGCATAGGCCTTCGCACAAAAATGCAGGTTCAAAAACTGGCGGAAGAGCTCCATTATGAACCCAACCAGGCTGCTATTTCATTTAAGCAGGGGAAAACAATGACATTGGGTGTTATTCTTCCCAGCTTAGGTGAAGAGTTCTTCTCCATTGCTATTAATGGTATTGAGGATGTGGCCACTGAAAATAAATATACAGTATTGATCGGTCAGTCACATGATAATACAGAAAGAGAAGCACAGATTGTTGATACTATGCGCCGGCATAGGGTGGATGGATTAGTCGTATCGCTGGCAAAGACTACAAAATCATACGAACATTTTGAGCAACTTAAAAAATATAATATTCCGATCGTTTTTTTTGACAGGGTCCCGGATAATAAGGATGCATTTAGTGTTTCATGTAACCTGCATAACAGTTCTGTTGAATTAGTGGACTGGCTCGTTAGCAAAGGACATAAAAGAATTGGTTTTATTAAGGGGCCTGACGCAATTGTTCACTCAGGACAAAGATTAAGTGGTTACTATGAAGGGCTTAAGAAGCATAACATTAAACCCGATGCTGCACTTGTGGTTACGACTGATTTGAGTAGTGCAAAGACAAATGATGCTATGCATAAATTGTTAGCATTGAAGAACCATCCCGATGCTGTAATGGCTTTCAATGACTATGTGGCGCTGGATGCAATTAAATACACAAAAAGCAAGGGGCTAAAGGTGAATAAAGATATTGTTTTTGTCAGCTATGCAAATCTCCCGATTACCAGTTATATGGATAACCCTCCAATTGCATCTGTAGAGCAATTCCCTTATCAGCAGGCAGAAAAAGCAACAGCTATTTTGTTGCAAATTATTAGCTCCGGAGCAGCAAGTGAAAGTATCCCGCATAAGATTTTGTTGGAGAGTAAAGTGATTGTCAACAGGCAATAATGATTCTTTATTGATGTTTTCATAATACAGTTATTTCAATAGCCGGTAACAGGTTTTTTTACATAACTTTACTGCCATTTTAAAATAAATCACAAATAGATTACCATGAAAAAGTATTTTGTTCTTTCCTTAGCAGGGCTGCTCTTTTTTTCTTTTTCTTCCCTGGCGCAAAAAGCAGATTCGGATCCTAATGTAATACAGACTGATGATGGCAGGTCATTAAAGCGTTTATTTAAGATACAAAATGTTACAGAAGATAAAACGGAAGTAATTGATATAATTGGATCAGGCAACGCTTCTTTTTCAGCTTCTAATATAGCTGATGGCTCATCATCCAGTTATAACCATTCTTTGCGGATTACCCTGACACTTACAACACCTTCTAATGTGAAAGGAACTTACCAACTGGTATTTTATTCAAATGGAGAAAAAGTTCCTTATGCGGCCGGATCGGCAGATGGGGTAGTTGCTGTATTTTATCCTGTAAGCATGTATGAAGGAATAAAGCAGAAGCTTGATCAGTCGTTCGCTGCAAAGAAAAAAGTGCAATTAAAAGTAATTCAAAAAACAAACGGATACAGGGAAGGCACCCTCCTGTTCTGAAACAGGTAACTTCAATAAAAAAAGCAAAGCATTCAAAGCTTTGCTTTTTTTTTATCTTAGGGCTGAAATGAAAATTAGTCAGTTTCTGCTGGTATCGCTGTTGTGCAGTCTTGCCGCTTCTTCCCAGGAGCCGGATGAAAAATTCTTGCTAAAAGCCATCAGCAACCGGGACAATCAAAAAGCAGCCGGTTATTATAAAACATTGGTTGATGCCTATGACAGCGCAAATGCTGCCGGACGGAATATATTCCTCATTTTTTTTACCGTTCATTGTACAGATAAAGACCCTTATGTTGCATCCCGAAGCCTTTTATGGGCAGGCTATCTGCGCACAATTCCACCTATCAATGACCTTGGCCCGAAAATTTTTGATAATGATACCGGCCTGCTGAAGCAGGCCATCAATAAAGCGGTGGAAAGCGGTGATGAGTATCTGATGATGGAAATATTTGAACAATGCGCCGACAGGTACCGCCGCAATGGACGGAGGGAGCAGGCTTTGTTTTATTACCTGAAAGCTGGTGAAATGCGGAAAGGGAAAGGGGAAATAGCTATAAGCCCCTCTTATAATTTTTATTCGCAACTGTCAGAATTGCTATTTGCCATGCAGGAATATAAAGAAGCCGAAAATTCTCTGCGGCAAGTGTTGATAATGCCAATGCCTGTGCCAAGTGAGCGGCTGAGAGTAAATGCTTATAATACGCTGGCCCTTTGTTTTCAGCGGGCTGGCAACTATGATTCGGCTCTTCACTGGTTTGAAAAAACCCGGGAGTTTGCCGGGCGAAACAGAGATACGGTATGGATGGGAATTGCGAAAGGAAATATTGGCGCTGTTTATTTTGAACAGAGGCAATATGACAGGGCATTGCCACTTTTGTGGGATGATTATTACACAACATTGAAATATGGAGAAACCAACAGCGCCGGAAATACCCTGCACCGCATAGCTATTATTTATTTAAGCCAAAACAAAAAAGATAGTGCCCTGATGCTGGCCAGAAAATCCCTGCAGCTTACAGCCGGTAAGCAAGATTTGGGTTTTAATGTAAACTATATCCGCAATGCTTATTATTCCCTCAGCGAAGTTTTTAAATCAGCCGGGCAGGCTGACAGCGCAGCATACTATGGAACATTGTATGACCATCTGAAAGATTCACTGGAACTGGCCGTAGCCAGGAGCCGGGCCGATGTGGTGCAGACAAAATTTGAATTTGAAAAATCATCCAACCGCATCAATAACCTGCTGAATGAAAAACAGGCAGAGAAGACCCGCCGGAATTTATTACTGGCCGGTTTGCTGCTGGTCATTATTTCGGGCTGGTTTTATTTCCGCTGGCAGCGGCAGCGGTTTAAAACAAAACAGCAGGCATTGGTTTTTGAAAAAGAAAAAGCAGAAGCTGAAATAAAAAATGCAAAGCAACAGCTGAATGAGTTTACTCATAATATCATTGATAAAAATGAAATGATAGAAAAACTGCAGACGCAGTTGCAGCAGCAAAACATGCAGCTTAATGAAGAACTGCTGAACCAGAGCATACTCACCGAAAACGACTGGCTCCGCTTTAAAGATATGTTTGAAAAAGCCAATCCCGGTTTTATACAACAATTACAAAAAGCCGCTCCTGATATTACCACAGCCGAGATACGTTATGCAACGCTTATCTACCTCAACCTCGGCAGCAAACATATTGCCTCTATGCTGGGCATTGGCGCCGATGCTGTACGTAAAACCCGGCAGCGCCTCCGCCAGCGGCTGAATATCGCTGCAGATGAAAATGCACTGGAGGAATTCATCAAAAATATCCGGGGAGTTTAATCTTCCATACCTGCCTGCCGGCAGACAGGTTTAAAGTGTTGGCCACACGGACATTTCAATTTGACGGAATGTTACTGCTTTAAAAAACCTTAAACCTCAAACTTTAAACTTCAAACTCTTCCTTGTCCCGTTTTGTCACACCCTCTGTCACTTACTGTCCCGCCAGAAAATAGTAAGGCCCGGTCTGCCGGGCTATTTTCATGATTGCAAACCAGAACAGTTGTGGCAACCATGAAATTAAAATTTAAAAACTACTGGGGCTATCTGCTGCTTGCAATTATTACAGCCTTGCTGCTTTACCTGTTGCTGGAAAGCAGGCAGCGGACAAAGCAGATAGATGAGACATTAAAAAAAAGAACAACAATTAACCTTAACCATTAAACCTTATTTATGCGAAAAATTTTATGGCTGCCACTGCTGTTTATGCTGTTTTCAGCCGCACATGCCTTAGCACAGGGGCCGGTCGCACTTAATACCGATTCGCTGAAGAAAGTAGCTGCTGAAATTAAAAAAGCCAACCAGGAGAAAGCGGCGAAAACAAAGTTTCAATTTTTTATTATTAGGGCAGACAGCGCCACATACGGCTATAGTATATATGCGGACGGGCAACTCTATATCTGGCAAACCAATATACCCGGCATGCCCGGCGCAAAAGGTTTTGCCAACCATGCCCTGGCAACAAAATGCGCCGAACTTATAATACAAAAAATAAAAAAAGGCGAAATGCCGCCCTCGCTTACCGAAGAAGAACTCAAAAAAAATCATTTGATTAACTGATAAAGTAATTTATATGAAACAATTTTTATCCTTTTTGACTTTTGTCTTTTGCCTTTTGAACTTGCAAGCGCAAAATATAGGTATTGGTACCACCGCACCCCATGCCAGCGCTGCGTTAGACATTACCAGCACTACCAAGGGCTTGCTGATACCCCGAATGACCACCGCTCAGCGGGATGCTATTGTTAGTCCCGCCGTGGGTTTGATGATACTGAACCTTGATGATAAATGCGCCGATATCTACAACGGTACTGCTTGGATAAAGAACTGCGGGTTTAGCGTAACAGGTATAGATACAATTCCAGATACATGGACGGAAAAAGTTTATTTAGCTGCCGGAGCAAGGGCAACTGGAGTTGGTTTCAGTATAGGCAGTAAAGGATATATTGGAACGGGTGGCACCAATGACTTCTGGGAATATGACCCCCTAATAAATATCTGGACACAGAAAGCCAATGTTGGCGGAACGGCTAGGCAAAGTGCAGTAGGTTTCAGCATTGGTACAAAGGGGTATATTGGAACAGGTTATAATGGTGCTTACCAAAAAGATTTTTGGGAATATGACCCAGCTACCAATTTCTGGACACAAAAAGCCGATTTTGGGGGAACTGCTAGGCTAGGTGCTGTTGGTTTCAGCATCGGCACAAAAGGATATATCGGAACAGGAATAGATGGAGGAGGCTATAATAAAGATTTTTGGGAATATAACCCAGCTACAGATAGCTGGACGCAAAAGGCAGATATTGGCGGATTAGCGAGGGGTTACGCTGTAGGCTTCAGCATTGGTAGCAAAGGTTATTTAGGAACTGGACTTACATTCACTACTGTGGTATTATCTCTATCAGATTTTTGGGAATATAACCCAACTACAAATACTTGGACACAAAAAGCCACGGTAGCTGGGAGGTTCGGAGCAGTAGGTTTTAGTATCGGCAGCAAGGGTTATATAGGAACAGGAAAAGTAACTCCAGGGCCTTCAAACACCGAACTAAAAGACTTTTGGGAATATGATCCAGCTAATAATACATGGACACAGAGAATAAACCTAGGTGGAACTTCTTCTCCTATCACTTATCGTGTCCACGCAATAGGTTTCGCTATTGGCAATAAGGGCTATATTGGAACAGGGGTAGGGATTGCTGGATCAGGGTTTTCCGATTTTTGGGAATATACTCCTACCTATAATAATTACCATTACATTACAGGAGACACCAATATTTATAATCAATATTATGTGAATGGCGGTCTTTGGATAAAGACAGGAGATACACTTAGGAATGCAGCCACTGTAAATAAAACCTTTTTAAACGGTAATACAAACATCACAGGAAAGCTAATGTTAAGTGATTCTGCTTTGCTGAATAGTCATGCACAAGTTACCGGTAAAATAATAGTGAGTGATTCCGCCCTCTTGAATGGCAATGCAAAAGTTACAGGCTACACCAATCTTCAGGACACTGTTTATATTGTTAAGCAGATAAAACAAGATACTGAAACGGCACCGGTATTACAAAACAGCTGGATCAACTACGGATTGGGCTTTGCCGATGCAAAATATTATAAAGACAAAGAAGGAGTGGTGCATTTAAAAGGGCTGATTAAAAACGGCACTATTACATCCAATACAATTTTATTCACCCTGCCGGCAGGCTACCGGCCTTCCACATCGGGCCAGTTAATTTTTAGTGTTGATAATGCAACTGGCATTGGCAGGGTGGATGTAAAAGCCAATGGCGATGTGGTGGTGGTTACTGCTACCACTAATGCTTTTCTAAACCTTACAGGTATTTCCTTCCGGGCAGATTAATCTCTGATCAATAGAATAATCATTGTTTATGAAAAAGATCATTTCCCTAATGCTGCTTTGTATTTTTGGAACAGGTGCAAACCAATTATTGGCTCAACTGCAAATTACCAGCGGCGCCGAAATTAAACTCACGACGGGTGCACTGCTCACCCTGAAGGATATTAACCTTGTTAACGACGGCGCCTTTGATCAGACCGAAGGAACCGTCCGGATTACGGGCAATGCCAATACCGGCATCAGCGGAAGCCAGCCCATACGTTTTAAGATACTGGAAATAGATAAAGCGGTTGGTTTCAAAGTTCTATTGCAACGCACTGTTCATGTAGATCAGCAGATCGGTTTTGTAAACGGTTTACTCGACCTGAATGGATATAATATCAGCCTTTCGCCAACGGCTTTGCTTTTGGGAGAGGCCGAAAACAACCGCATTACCGGCACTAATGGTGGTTTTGTGGAAATAACCAATACACTCAACGCTCCTGCATCAGCCAATCCGGGCAATTTAGGAGCCATCCTGACATCTGCAACAAACCTTGGCAGCACAATAATACGGCGTGGACACCAGTCGCAGGTTAATCTATCCGGTCAGGGAAGCAGTGTCCTTCGCTATTACGATATTATACCTGCCAATAATAGCGCATTGAATGCCACCCTGCGGTTTCTTTATTTTGATGCTGAATTGAATGCGTTGCCAGAACTCATCCTCACCCAATGGAAAAGTAATAATAATACATCTTGGACCGATCAGGGTTTTACCAGCCGGGACCAGGTAAACAATTATGTGGAAAAAACCGGCATTATGGATTTTTCAAGATGGACATTGTCTTCTCCCGGCAATCCCTTGCCTGTTACCGGTCTTGAATTGCAGGGAGAGTGGCGCAATAATACCGCCAGGCTTCACTGGAAAACAATTACCGAAACAGATAACCATCATTTTATTATACAGCGTTATTATCAAAACGGCCAGCAACAGTTTGCAGACATAGCGACTAAATCCACCCTGCATATTGGCGGCAACTCTTCGGATATTACCTTGTACAATCATACTGATGCAACAGCACAGGCCACACAGGGCTTTATCTTTTACCGCATTCAGCAGGTTGATATTAATAATCGTTTTTCTTATTCCAATACCATCCGGCTTACTCCGGATGGAGTAGTACGATTTATTGATAAAGTGTACCCCACTATTGTTCAGAATAACCTGTATATCCAAGCAGGTAATGCCCCGATACAAAATATGACCCTCACCCTGCATGATATGAGCGGAAGATTAATTATGCAAAAACTGCTGGTTTATCAATCACAGCAATTGGAACTTCCGGTTATGGTGAATGGTGCTTATATGCTCAAAGTTCAATCCGGTGAATGGGAGTTTACAGGCAGAATTATAAAGAAGTAAAGAGGAGTTAAGTTGCTGTTATAGCATTCTTGTCAAAATACTTTTTGAAAGCCGGACAGAGGTTGGCTCAAAAAAAAACCCCGCAAAGCGGGACTGTGCGGAGAGAGAGGGATTTGTAGCCACCCCTCAAATCCTTTGTTATCAATATTTTCAAGAGGCAGTAAACTTCGGGTAACCGAATTTACCCCCTCGCTAAACAATTCATTTCTCACTAAATCGTATGACTATAAAGATACTGAATTGATGCTTTTTAGCAATGAAAACCTGCCTGTTTTTTGAACAAGTTTTTAAGCAGCTAAGAACAAAATCACATCAGCTTTTTTGAAGCCAGTGTACAAACAAAATTCTTCTACAGTTACAAACTGGTGTTCTTGTTTCTCAAAATGTTCCTTGATTTTATTTAGCAGCATACGGCCGTAGCGTTCACTTTTACCGGTGATACGCTGCACATCTTTTGGGTAGATGCAAAGCCGTGTTTGTTGCAGTTTCATACTCTATCCATGCCTTTGATATGGCTTTGCCATACTGATGATGTATTTGATTTAGTAAAGGCATAGCACAAAAATACAATTAGGAATACAAAGTAACTAACAGCAATAAATACTTGTATCGGCAATAAGCGCCGATAACGGAAGTGCATTGATGCAAGTGAAGATTTCTTTTACAAATTTTGTCTTCGTGAATTCACAAAGGCTTAATGAAGTGTGCCCATGAAAACATTTCCATTCCTAACACAAAAACCAATAACATGGCAAGACAAAAAGGGATTATAAAACTGGATGGCACCATTGGTGACATTACATTTTACAAATCCAAAGATGGCTATTTAGCCAGGGAAAAAGGCGGCATACCTGCCGACCGTATTGCTAACGACCCCGCTTTCCAACGTACCCGTGAAAACGGTGCTGAATTTGGCCGTGCCGGTAAAGCTGGCAAGGTGTTGCGTAATGCCATCCGTGCATTGCTGCAAAACGCTTCTGACAGCCGCATGGTGAGCCGTTTGACAACCGAAATGGTAAAGGTTATCCAGGAAGATATAACCAATACGAGGGGCTTACGGAACGTAATTGATGGTGAGGCGGAGTTGCTGGCTGGTTTTGAGTTTAACATTAATGGTAAACTTGGAACTACGCTGTATGCACCGTACACTACAACCATTGACAGGGCCGCAGGAACGATTGTAGCCAATATCCCGGCATTTGTACCACTGAATATGGTTGCTGCTCCCGGGGGCACTACTCACTTTAAAATCGCTTCTGCAGGTGCAGAAATTGATTTTGAAAATGAAACCTTCGTGGTGGACAGCCAGGCAACTGCAATTCTGCCCTGGGATGCAAACGCAACAGCGGTTATCAACCTTAGCAATGCAGTTACTGCAAACAGCACCCATCCTTTATTCCTGATGCTTGGTATTGAATTTTACCAACAGGTAAACGGACAGATGTATCCATTGAAAAACGGTGCCTACAACGCATTAGCTATTGCTGATGTGGATGGCAACTAATCCGGCACCCTAAAAACTAAGACATGAAACTGGAGCTTATCAGAACGTATCACCCCGACGGTATTAATGGCGAACTTTTGATTGATGATGTGAAAGTGTGTAACACTATTGAGTTGCCATGGAAAGAAAATCAATCAAGGGTTTCCTGTATTCCTGAAGGAAAGTATCAACTGACAAAGCGGTACAGCCTGCGGTTTGGCTGGCATCTGTTAGTGAATAATGTGGTTAACAGAAATTACATTTTAATTCATGCATACAACGATGCTTTGAAAGAATCAAAAGGCTGTATCGCTCCGGTTTCTGTTTTAACGGGTAATGGTAAAGGAATCAGGTCCCGGGTGGCATTGCAGTTAGTGCTGTCAATTGTTTACCCTGAGTTGGAGAAAGGCAACAAAGTTTTCATCACCATTAAATCCAAAGTAAATGAAGCAAATAATTGAAAGGGTTCAATCCCCTACACCAAAGTTTTTTAAAAAGCTGAGAAATATTGGCCTGGTGCTGGCCACCGTTGCAACTACGGTTGTTGCAGCTCCTGTGGCATTGCCTGCTGTTGTTATTAAAATTGCCGGGTACCTGGCTGTTGCTGGTGGTATAGCCGGTGCAGTTAGTCAGACTGCAGTAGAGGGTGAATAATGAACCAGCATTTTGATAATACCACAAAGGCAGGCACTGCCGGCGGCACATTGCTCACCATCTTTGCCAATATCAGCAATGAGGATGTAATCAAAACAATTATCTTAGCTGCTATCGGTGCTGCAGTGAGTTTTACCGTAACCATATTTTTAAAAGCACTTATTAAACGATTGAAAAAATAATCTCTGTTCGTTGTGGTGACCTGCAGAGTAAGGGAGGCTGTAAAGCTTCCCTTTATTTTTTATTTGAAAAACACATTTGCAACAAATGCTTTTGCAAATTAGATGTAGCAATGATTTGCTCTGCAAGAGTTGCTTTTTTCTTTTCTAACTTACTTAGGGCTTCTAAAACTTGCTGATATTTTTTCCAGTCCGGTTCAATTACAGGAGTAACTTCTTTTAATAAGTCTCTTACATCCTGCAGGTTTATAAATTGTATGGCTGTACCACGATGGCGGGTTTTAAATCTCCCGTCTTTCCATAAACCATATACCAGCCAAAAGTAAAAATCAAAACATTGCTTATTGCTGCAGATAACAGCAAAGGAATTTGCCCAGGGCTTAAAACCGGGCTTGCCTGCATTATCGCCTTTAGAAAGCAAATAAAAAACATGAGGATTGATTGAAGCTGCGGAATGATTGCAGCGAATGTGAGGGAGCATCATACACTTTGAGTTTTAAAAATTAAGCATCGCTACGCTCCGCCATATTAAAAACCCAAAAGAGAAAGAAAAACCGAAAAAAAGAAAAAGAAAGCATCTTCATCAGGTGGCGTGGCTAAAAAGCCAAAAGGAAACGGAATAAATGAAAGCTTTGTGTGGTGGGTTTGTGTTTATGCCGTAGTCTTTTGGCTTTTTTAACGACTGGGTTTGTGCCAGCCACCTAACTTGCTGAACTTTTTTTGTTTAATTACTTTTACAATTATAGAAAAGTATAGATAATGGAGTATTTAGAGTTTATTGATTTGGTTGCAAAAACATTTGAAGAAAACAAAGTAACTGTTTTCTTCGGAGCAGGCATTTCAAGAAACTCGGGAGTCCCTCTTGTAGATGAAATCAAAAAGGAAATACTTACACACTTGTGTAAAGAAAAGGTTGAAATAACCAATCTTTTAAATGATAAAATACCTTTTGAATTATTCATGCAGACTTTAATTGAGTATTCAGATTCTGAAAAATTACTTGAATTATTTGAGCTTGGAGAGCCTAATGCAAATCATTATTTTTTAGCAAAACTTGCGAAGAAAGGAAAATTGAATTGTGTTGTTACAACAAACTTTGATACACTTTTAGAAAAAGCATTTGATATAGAAGGTATCACATACAAGGTTTTTCATACAGAAGAAAGCTTTGAAAATATTGAAAATAAAAAAGACTCTGTCTCAATAATAAAAATACATGGCAGTATTGAGAATCGGTTACAGATGGCAGTAACATTAAAAAGAGTTGCAGGGAAAAGATTGTTTTCTGCAAGAAAAAAGGTGATTGCAGATGTAATGCAAAACAATAGCGGGGGGCATCTTCTTGTATTAGGCTATAGCTGCTCTGATTATTTTGACATTAATCCAATAATTGAAGACGTTAAAGATAGAAATAAAATCCTCTTTGTTCAACATAGCCGTTTAGGAGACCAAACACTTGCGATTTCACCAATTTCTGAAATGAGTGGAAATAATCCCTTTAAAAAGTACGATGGGAATTTTCTAAATGTTAATACCGACTATTTTGTAAAAGATTTTAGCTTTCACTTCTTAAAAGAAACAATTAGATACGATACTATCAAAAAGCCAGAATGGAAAAAAATTATAGATGACTGGATTTCTGATATATGTTTAAAAAAAGGCAAACTTGTAATGGGATACATTGCCGGTCAAATTTTTAATGTGTGTGCAAGGTACGGCGCTGCTATAAATTACTTTAATAACACATTGGCTCAAGCCATTGCAATTGACAATAATGAGTATAAGATTAATGCACTTTATTCTTTGGGGCGGTGTTATAGAGATACACAGGCAAATAATAAAGGATTTCAAAAAGCTTTGAGGTATTTATACATGGCTTATAATAATAGCCGCAAGCATAAAGTACTCAAAAAGCAGTGCTTTTGTATGCTAAGTATGGGTGTAACATATGAAGATAAAAAACAGCACTACGTTGCTATAAAATTTTATGAAAGTGCACTGAAAATTGCAAACTATTTAAATGAGAAAGATATATCAGCAATATGCCTCGGAAATTTAGGAATTGTAATGAAAAATTTAGGTGAGGAAATGGTGGCGACTTCAAATTACTTGTTTCAAAAAGCAATTCGGTATCATGAGAGAGCCATCAAATTGTCTATTGAAACTGGTGATAAGGCCAGCGAGGGAAGAACTTATGGAAATATTGGCATTGTTTATTCCTGTATGGGCATAACCGACAAAATAATTGAGTATTACGATAAAGCTTTTAAGATTGCAGAAGATTTAAGCGACTTCCGGCATATGGGAATCTGGGCTTTTAACAAAGGATATGATTTGCGAAAAGTAGATATTATTTATGCAAAAGCCGAAATAGAAAAAGCTAAGAAAATTTTTCAAACAATTGAACCACCACTTGAAAACTATATTGCTATTTGTGATAAAGAGATTTCAGATATTGACAAGGTTACATAAGCCTTTTCTTTTAAAAGTGAAGCTGGTTTGATACAGCTCGGATATATTCTACAGATGCACCGGCTAAATTTATTCATCAGTTCAATAGTGCTTTCCTGGAAGGGTTGGTAAATGTGTGTTTGCCTGCTGGTAAAAGCGCCTGCGGCAAAAAAGAAGCATAGCTGTGCGGCACACTTGTCCGCACTGTAGCGCTGGTGGCGAGCCGCCATAAGGCACTGGAGAGAGGAACGAACGGAAGTGCCTGCGAGCCCCACGAAGGGGCTGGCAGTAAAGCAGCAGCCACTTTTCGGGTTAATGAAAAGAAGCTTAGCCAAGTGGCTGCTGCGATGCCAGCTCCATAGGAATCCCGTGCTGTAAATTATGCGAAGCTTACAGCACGGGGTGAACTATGCAAGTGAACCTTAGCGGTGCTTTGCGAAATGAGGTACGAATGAGCAATTAGCATCCGCAAGGTGAACGCAGCCGAAGTGGGCGGCCGGCGAGCCAAATTATAGGCAGCGGGTGGACTGAACGCTACTGAAGTGAATGAATGACGAAGTGAAGCGAAATGGAACCCAGTGAGTATTGTAGCCATGGCTTGCGAATGGCTGGCGCCCCGCCTGTGAGTTGATAATGTGTTATGCGGCGGGACCCGGCCATGAAGCAAATGAATAGCTGCGAACGAGGTGTAATGAAGCGTAACGAAGGAAGTAATGAACGAAGTGGCGTGAAGGACACAGTAGCTGCCCGAACGAAGGCGAAGGAACTGCAAGCAGTATGACAAACTGTGTAGCGAAGCGGAACACCCGAAGGGCATTGCAGGTGCAGCAATACCATAAAAGTTTAAAAACAGATTTATTGCTGCTGCTGCAATGGTTTGGCGTATCTGCTTGCTGACGCCGCCGCAGTGAGACCTTTTTACCGGCGCAGCGTTGGGTCTGTGCGGTGGGCAAAGAAGCGATGGCCGGCAGCTTCCCGTCCGGGCTTTGTGTGTGGCTCCGGGATGCTGCCATCGGGGCAATCGGAGAAAGCTGCTGATTGCCGGAAGGCTACCGACTGAATGAGCAGGTGAAGTGTAGTTTACGGAACGAACGAAGCGATATGAAGAAGGTGGCCTTCAGGCAGTACGTTAATCTGTTTTCGTTTTGATAATTCTGAAACGTTTGTACAAATGTTTTACTTCGTCAAATGAATTTGCTTTTCTAACAATCGTAATGCCTTTTTTTATCCGATAAAATAATTGTCTTGCCAACTTATCACCACAAAAGCCAATCATCAAATCGCAAAGTGTGATGTTGTTATTTGGTAAGTACCATTTTCCATAATAATGGATTACCGAATAAGAATTTTTATCTGTAATAATAATTCCGCTTTGGATATTTTCACCGCTCACTTCTGCAATTTCTGGTGCAGCATTGTACAATTCAATAAATGCTGATTCATCAAGTGTAAGTTTCTCTAATTCGTCAACAGCATTGTTTTTAACTCTCAATTCTTTTCTCCCTTTGTATTTTAAAAAACTGGAAGCTGCTTGTGTTAATTGTTCTTCAATAGAAAAATAAAATTCATGTTCCTTCATGTTGTCATGCGAAATAAATTTTGGAACAACTTCTGAATTAAGTTTACTAACATCAAATTCAGTCAGGGTTTTGTATAAAATATATCTCCCAAAATCATTTCCAATATCATCACAAATATCCCTGGCAATTACAAAGACTTCATATTTTGGTTTATTGCCAGAATTATTCACTTCTCTTGTAACATGCAAATTTATGTCCGGGCTATTCTTATTCAAAGAGAGTGAAAAATGTACATCCTTCGGTAAACCTTCAAACCAAAGGTTGAACACATTATCGGTAAAGCGAAACATTAGTTTTCCCTCCAACGATATTTTAGTCAAGTCTTGCATTGCAAGATGAAAATTAAATAAAAGTACCGACTATGAAGCCGGTACGATACGATGAACCCATGCAAGATGAACCAACGGCACACCTGCAATAACTGGGCAACGATACACTACATGAACAAGGCTGCTATGATGACAACCTGTAACTAAAAAAGAAACCCACTGCCTGCGACGGCGACCTGGAAAAGGAAATGATGCTGACATAACGAAACATTTAAAATGAAAAAATAAAATAACATGCTTCTGTCAGCGAAGGGAAACGGGTGTTGTTGCACTCCAAAAGGAAACGGAATAAAAGATGGCTTTGTGCGGTGGGTTTGTGTTTATGCCGTAGTCTTTTGGATGCCCCGTTTTCCCGGAGCTATCTTGCATGTTTATTTTATTTTTTAAATGGATTGTGGCACTTCACTTTTTTCAGTAAGCTGGCGACGGTTTTGAATTGGTTTTTTCAACTCTCTGGAACGGACTTGATACGGCGTTAATACGGACTTATACCGGACTGTTTCTGCACTGTTCCGGTACTGATTCTGCACTGATTTCTCTTTTTGACCAATGCTTGCTTTCCGGACATTCAAGGACATTTATGCCAAATAACTCTATCCTGCACTCTATCCTGCGTTTTGAACTAAAGAATTATAAATCAGTTGAAAATGAGGAGATTGAAGTTGCTGAAAGCAACTTGACTCTTGCCTGCCGAGGGTGCTAAAAAGGCATATCGTCATCTTCCTTGCCAAAATATTGTTCGCCTTTATTGGTAAGGGTGTATTTCTGCAGGCGGCTCTTGGGTGTGTCTGGTAAAGTATATGTTATTAATCCTTCTGTAAGCAGTTGTGAAATGGCTTTTCTAAATCCACCTGATGTGGCTTGTACTTTCAATTTACCAGCAATTTCAGAAGCTGATAATTGCTCGCCAACACATATCTCTAAAATCCGATGTGCTGTTGGTGTAAGGTTTAAATCGGCAATGTTTATTTTCTCAAATGCAGGATGTACAAAGAAAGTTACTGTTAAAGATTGTCTTTGTTCATCCGTTTCAAACAATGGTTTTGGTGAACCATTATTTTTCATCGCTTTTAAAATCGTTGGTATGCCAGTGCATTTACCTTCAGTAAGTTTCAGTTCCTTCAAAATGTTTCCAATCTGCCGGTTTAAATAACGTCTTGTAACAACCCTGCCATTTTGCAGTTCCTCCATTTTAATAGACGCATCAGGACCAGGATAACTAATGATGTGAATCCTGTTAGGATGAATACGGATTTCAACGGGTTCTGTTATCTCATAACTTCTGTGGTATACTGCATTGGCAAGTGCTTCTTCAATAGCTTCATACGGGAAATTAAAAAAACGGATAGCTTCTGCCTGGTAAGAAACTTTCTCAACTTTCTCTTTTATCACCTGTGTTTTAATATAACGTAAAGCATCCTTTAACTGAATGTGAACGGGGCCTTCTAAATTAGTTTCAGTGAAATTTTTATCTGCAATATTTGTTTGAAAGTTTACTATCTCAATTTGAGATTTCAGAAAAACCTTTTCGGGGTTGGGATTAAAAAACATTAAAGCAAAATTTTTTGGCTTAATGTATTCTGTTGGACCTTCCACCAAATTCATCTGTCGGCACACATCTACAAAAGTGAGTTTATCAAACTCATCAAAGAGTTTGCTTTTTATCTCCTGCAAAAATGAACGGACAAGCCCCTGCGATAAATCATTAATACCATATTTATGATTTACTCTGTCATCATAAGGAACTGCGGCAAAGCGGAGCAGTTCTTCTTTCTCTGTTTTATTTGGTTTTACAGTATTACTGAATTTTCGGATGTAATAATGTTTTGCAACAGGAACTCCTTTTGCAAAACTCTCCGGTGCTTCATAAGGCCGCTCCTGGCCGCCGGGGCACCAGATTGTTAAAATGAGTTTGCCTTGAAAAGTTACCGGTTCAACTATTGGTGTGTAATCGGGTTTTAATCGTTGCTTGCAAAGATTGAGTAATTCCTTTTGTATTTTATCTGCCTGCTCCGGTGTTAATCCCTTAGGCGGTAAAATTGGCTTCCCATCTTTTTCAGCAATGCCTACAATAACATAACCGCCGCCCAGGTTGCTGAAATCATTGGCAAATGCACAAATGGTATGCAGTATATCCAAGTCATTCCAGCCTTCTTTAAATTCAATACGTTCCCACTCTACGGTAGTGCCGTTAATAAGGTCGTCTATGTTGATGGGAAGGGGCATTACTTAGCTTTCGTTTTCGTAGTAAATCTTATAATATTTTCGACCATCTTTCTCAACTCCTTTTTCAATCATTTCTTTATTGCCATGAATATAGATGTGAAAGTTTCTATCCAACTTTAATACACTTTTGAAAACTCTTGCCTGCTTTTTAACTGCCTGGGGAGAAATATCAAAACTGTCTTCAATGTCAATTTCATTATTTTGCCTGTACTGTGAATCAAAATTTCTAAAAGATTTAATCATTTCCGGGTGATAGAAAACCTCTTTCTCAAATTCCTTTTTATCAAAAGCGTCATGTGTTTTGAAATATTCAATTGAACGGTTTAGCAAATCAATCTGGTCAGTTTTGGTAACTTCAAAATCTTCGGCGAATTGCTTAGTTACAAAGTTTTTTGTAATTGCAAGAAACTGTTGAGTATTGTGAAAATTATCACTACAAGGTTTTATCTGCAAAAAAGTATCTTTCCAGTATTGAGCTTCGGCTGATTTATTGGACTTGTCAATTATACATACTTTGTAACCTTCTTCTTTGGCAATATTAAATATTAAGCAGCCTTTATCAAGCTTATCAATACTAATTCCATCATCATACTGCAATGAAAATATATCTGTATCTAATTTCAAAAAAGACTGCCAGTTTTCTGATTTAAAAATGCCAATGACTTCTGTACTTTCTCCGTCAATATTTATATCCGAAAAGTAAGTAACGAAAAGGTCTCCTGATTTAATTTGTGGGTGTAGAGATATTTCATATAAATATTTTGCAATAGTTGTAGAGGCCTTATGAAATATCTTTTTATTATCGAAAACTTCGGAAACAAAGTTGTAAACTGGATTAAGAGAAAAGTTATTATCTGTAAATGTAAAAGAGAAAAATTCAGGTTCAGGAAAAGGCGATAAAAAAAACCTCATAAGTAATTCCCTTAAACGTAGGTCTGAA
The DNA here is from genome assembly GCA_016786885.1 of Chitinophagaceae bacterium. Classification (GTDB taxonomy): domain Bacteria; phylum Bacteroidota; class Bacteroidia; order Chitinophagales; family Chitinophagaceae; genus JJ008. The sequence goes on from JAEUVO010000031.1 coordinate 112,502, forward strand.
ATGTCAATTGGAGTTCTTGACAATAATAGCTCATCGCCATTAGTTTTATTACCAACATAATGTGCTGAGACTATATCAATGTTAGTATTTGTAATATCAATCATAATCTAATCAATTGTCTTGCCCCATAATGTGGCAATTTGTTCAAGCTCTGATTTATCAAAATTGTTTTGCCAATTGTCTTCTATTGAGAAGAAATATTTTTCTAATCCATACCAAACTAAAAATATTTCCGGCTGGGTAAGAAAAGGTATCTCAAAAAAACGGCTTCTATTTTCATCAAAGATATTCTGAATTTTAAGTTCGTTAGCTGATATGAATTGTTCAATTTCTGATGAAATCACTGCCGTTTCTTCATTAGTAAAATAGTTTAACAAAATTCTAAGTGCATAAAGCGAAGTTTCCCTATCGTAATCAACCTGTGCAAATTTATATATCTTGCTTTCAAGCTTTCTCAAAAGACTGTAAACGAAATTATCTGGGTGTTCAATTAATGCCTTATTTACTGCTGAAAACTCATCATCTGCAAGTTCATACAAGGAAAGCAAGCGGTAGATTCTCCTTTTTAGTACTGGTGATATTTCTGCTTCTTGCTTATATGATAATGTATGAGCAGTATTAGACCAAGCATGTTGATTAAGTGTACGAACCTGAATTTCAAAAACCATATCCTTATAACGCCTGTACTTCCCAAACTGCCTAATTTCAGGATTGATAGTTGCATCATAATGATTTGAGATGTAATCCAACCTATCAAAATCAAGAGTATCACTTTTGTATTCAGCTTTTTTGATTATAAAATACTTTTGAAGAAAAGAATCCACCTTCTCCATTTCTTCCTTGAAAGAACAAATAATACGTATGCCTAATTTGTCATTTAAGCTGAAATAGCTGTAATCTTTCTCCCTCTGTTTTTTCTTTATTTTTTTAATGATACTAAGTAACTCTTTAGTCCGGTATGAAATTTCAGGGAGTATTTCAAAAGCTGTAATCTCTTTACGAATAAACGCAGCAACAACGCTTCCCAACTCTATGAATTGAGGTTCATCTTTTTCCCAGAACCCTGCTATTTGTTTAATATCAATTGGCACTATTTAACTGATTTTATTCTGGAAATTACTTCAGCCTTATCTTGCCCATCATCTGTTTTAGTAAGTTTTACTTTGCCTTTGAATGTTCCCTTGTTACCAATGATGGAAATATCGTTTTCAAAGAGAACTACAATTTTTCTTACCTGCCTATCAATTTGGCTGGTGTCCTTTGGAGAAGATGAAAATTTGAATTTTTTACTTTCCAGAAAATTTTTATAGTTATTTCTATGAGCAGTAGTTGTTAAATAGTCATCAGCAAATTCTTTTGGGTTTATGGTAGGACTGTTTTTTTGAACATAGGAATTCAAATCCTGTAAATACTTCGCTCTGCTGATTGCATCTTCAATCGTATCAATATACGACCGTGTTAAATTGTAAAATTTTTGTGTCACAACTTTTGGGTCTTCAAAAGCGACACAACCTAAAAATTTATCAATAAACCATGTGGTTATTTCTTTTTTTGCTTTGGTATCTATTTGATAGTCCATAATGATACCATCATAGTTAACCTTAAAGTCACTACGCAGAACAAACATTGCAACTTTATATATTTTGGTCTTTTGGGTAAGCATCAGATTTTCTACTTCCTGTATATCGTATGACTTGGTTTTAGGGTCAAGCGTAAGTTGTGCTCCTTTATCCATTTCAAGTTTCAGAATTATGCAAGCATTCTGGCTGCTCACTTTGCCGTGTATTACCACTAAAATCCCGGCTGCATTAGAGCCAACCTGAATTTCAAAAAGGTGTTTAGCAATTGCTTTTGAATGTGTGGCAATTAATGAACCGTCAGATTTTACCGATTCGTTTGCAAGCCATGAAATAGGTGATTCGTTGTCGTCATCGTAGCAAATTTTAAAAGACTTATCACTGCTTAGTGCCTGAACAACTTTATCCTTAAAAAAAAGTCTCAGCCCATCAGTAAGCTTACTTTCTTTCAAACTATAATTTGGTTCAACTGAATAATCTCCCTTCTGGTGTTTAGGAATATCATGAACAATTATTTTTTCTATTACAATAGTTCCCAGGTCAATTTTCTTAGAAGCCATAGATGCAGGTTTTGGTAAACATCAAATCTAAGAAATTTAGCTCTTTTAATGCCTAATATGATAGTCTATAGTGCTTTATATGGCTTATTTATAATACTTTGGACTAATTCACTACAATATCTCGCATTTTATGATACTTGCTTGTTAGTTAGTTAACAGCTTCACCTTCCCACTACTCACCTTATCAAATAGGGTTTCATTTGTTTTCATGTCGTACATAAACGGCAGGAACATTTGCAACGGTTTTGCCTGGCCTAACAGTATCATAGTGCATTGCACTTCTGTCCAGTCAGACAGAATTTTCCATGCTGTACGGCAGGCCTGCTGCTGTATTTGTGCCCGGGTGTCTGGCCGTGGCCGCTTTACATCCTGCCAAAGGATGGTAAAGCATTCTTCCACCTGTGCTTTCAGGTGAAAGGGTAAGGTTTGTTGTAGCTGCTGGTCGTAGAGTAAGAAAGTGATGCCAGTGCAGATTTTATCTGCGTACTGTTTGTTGATATTACTGGCACCAATTTCTACCAACAGTTCTTCAATTTTTGCCATGCTGCGGCTGGCTTCTACTGTTGATGTGTAATTTTTAATGTTCATAATTAAATTTTGGTTTATTGTCGTTTATCAATTGAACTGTTTTCAAACGCAATGAGGTTAAACATTTCTCTCATCCTACTTCTTAACCGGTTGCCATACATTTCTTCAATTTCACTGGCAGATAGATTGGTAGTTACATGAGTTATCAGATTTTGAGCTATAAACAAATCGTACCTGGTCAATAATATTTCTGCCATTACATTGCACTCATTGCCATAATATTTTAAACTACTTTCCACTCCCAAATCATCAAAGCAATAATTCTTCGGGTTATGTTGATACAATGCCCCTCTGCTGTATTTATGAATGACAGAAAAGCCATCTTCAATAAATTCAAAACTTGCATCCCTGCATGATTTCAAAATGAACTTGTACTTCTCTTGTGTTACATACCGCATTAAACTCATTAGCGTTGTTTTACCGCAACCAACGGGACCGCTTAACAAAATCCCTTTTTCTAAATCAAGCTCTAACTCCGGTGCTGCAATGTCGTCTTGCAGGAACCAGCAAAGCAGCAGGTAAATGGTTTGCTTATCTTCTTCATGCAGTTGAAATTTTTTACCATATACTTCTTTACCTTTTTGTTGCAGCCACTCCCAAACATCGTTGTAGTTATAGCGGCTCTGAATAGTTTTTATTGGTTGTTGCATGAAGATGTTTGGCTTTGGGCTTTACTGGTTTGCCTTTGGCAAATTTGTTTGTGTTGAGCATCCAGTTACGGGCTGCAGCTTGCCAGTCTTTCATTTTTGTTCTGCCGCCAACGAGCCAGCCATTGCTTTGGAAATAGTTGTAAAATTTTGATGCTTCAACAGGTGGAAACTTTTGCGAAGCAAAATATTCCTGCACCTGGACAAGCTGCGGAGCAGAAAAAACATTTCTTTCTTTTTTGGCGGAACTTTTTTCTTTCTTTCCTTGCCCGTTCATTTTTTGAACTTCTTTTTTTTGTGCTGGCTTACCCAAGTTTAAAGATGTTTGGTTTATAATGTTTGAACCGTTTATGTAAGGCTCTTGTGCTTGTTCAGAACCTGTCCCTTTTTTAGTATGGTTTGTACTAAGTGGCTGTTCATTACTTGTCTGGAAATTGAACAAGTAAACAAGGCTTCCTTTAAATGGATTAAATGAGGGCTTGTATTTGAGATAACCAAAGTCATTCAGTTCTTTCATGCACTTATGATACGTTGCTTTGGCACTTATTTTACTTACCCTCATTAATTCATTCCGTGAAATGCTTATTGGATTTTTAAAGCGGCTTGCATTCCAAAACTGGAATAGCGAAACATACATACTGATATGCGTAGGGTTAAGACGCTCATCAGCGGCCACCCGGTCAAAGAAACCGGCAAGGTGACGGATATAGTTCATGGGTTGCCTCCTTTTTTAAGTTTTCCAAAAAGTGTGTTCTCCACTATGGCTTGTTTCTTATTGTCCTCCAACAATGCTTCAATGTCTTCTGAACTATAGTAAATGATGCTGCCGATTTTTGTAAAAGAAAGTGTACCGTTAATGCGAAGGTTTTGTAATGTCCCTGGTGAAATTTTAAGCAGCTTGCGGACTTCGCTGCTTTTAAGCCATTGCTTTTGTTTGAGTGGTTTTGAATGGATGAAATTTTTTAATTCATCCAGAAGCTGGTGCCTGAATTCTGTCAGGTCTTCCTTGGTAACAATATTAACTGCCATACGTTGTGGTGAAATTTAGTATGGCACAAAAAAATATGCTTTGATTGAGATTTTTTCCCAAGTTGATACCAACATGGGAAAGATTTTTTTCAAAATCAACTAAAGTAAATGGCTATTTGTCATCGGCTTCATCCATTCGTTTAATGAGTGACTGTTTGAGTGAATCAATGAATTTCGTTCGTCCTGTTTTCCTCACCCTGATTTCAAGGAAAGTACGATAATAATCGCCTAACTCTACCCCAAAATAATGTTCAAACAAAACGGCAATGTCTTTAATGTCTGCTTTGCCGTTGTCAATAGCACCCTGTGAGTGCAAAGCATAAATTAATTCAATTAAAGCGGTTTTACTCTCTGTCCAGTAGAGTTTCACCTTGGGAATATCCTGGGAAATCATATTCGTTTCTTTTCTGTCAAGGTTAGATAATTCTTCCTCCAGGTAAACCTGCAGCCGGTCATGTGCAAGTATTTTCGCTACTTTAAAATCGTGGCTCGTACTAACCCTTTCATCTGCTTCAAAAAAGAAGCTGTCAACAGTAAGCCGTATATCATATTTACCCCGGAGAAAATATTTATGGTCTAAATAATTGCTTTGGGTGCGGTAATACCTGTAAAAATCAAGGTTGCTGTCAAAGTAGTGCTTTAATTTATCCAATTCATTTAATAAATACTTTCTTCTTATTTTATCACTTCCATTTGGCTTACGGGATTCAATTTTATACACCTTTAAATGATAAATCAACGGCGCTAAAAACTTAGGTTTAGTTTCTTTGAAAAATTTTATTTCTTCATTCTGCGTCCTGAATTTGTGTTTTAATATAATATTCTTTAGCTTATCAACAGCTTTACGACAGACATCTATAGAAAGCTGGGCACATTTAATGGCATCATCTTGTTCTAGGTCAATAAATTTAAGCTGGTCTTCTAACTGAGATAAGAGGTGTGAAACAGATTCAGTCACTATACTATCTTTTTTCTACTTTAATTACGATGCCATTTTATCTGTTATCAGCTTTATTAAACTTTCATCTGTAAAAGTTTTAATTACCATATCGGCTTTTGACAAATCCTGGTTACCAGAATTTGGATTGTAAAAACCTATGCAATACATACCCGCCGCTTTTGCCGCAGTAACTCCGTTTGTGCTGTCTTCTACTACAATACAGGTGTTGGGAATTACCTGGTAGTGCTCGGCTACGCTTACAAAAATATCCGGTTCCGGTTTCCCCCTGACTACCTGTTCGCCACTAACTATCAAATCAAAATATTCATCTATCGCAAGCTTTGATAAAATTAAATTGATGTTTTTCCTGAGGCCCGAAGACGCAATAGCAAGTGTGAAACCGTTTTGTTTTAATAAACCAAATAAAGAAACGATTCCCGGCATTGGTGCTAAAAAAGCATTTGCCAACATCTGGTGCTTTAACTCTTTCTCCTGCATAATATAGGTTTCGGTTGATTCGGCGAGGCTGTTCTTTTCTTTAAGATAAGTCCAGAATTTTTTTGCAGATGCCCCAATCCATTTTTGATATTCCTGAACAGTTATTTTAATGCCTATTTTTTTGAACCATTCCATATTTAAGTCCATATATAATTTTTCGCTATCAAGGATAACGCCGTCCATATCAAAAATGATTACTTTCTTCATTTACTAAGTTTTTGTAATGTTCTTTCGTCCAGGAAAAATCGTGTTTTGGGTTTTGCTGTGGCTCCAATTCTTTCATAAAATTTCATTGCCTTTTCATTGAAGGTTGGAGTCTGCCATTGTACCTGCCTGCAACCAAGCAGCAGAGATTGTTTTGCCATTTCCTTTATTAGTTGTTCTCCTATACCGAAATTCCTGGCTTCTGGCCGCAGGTATAAACAATCCATGTGAATATAAAAATCTGCATCCCAGGTAGAGAATTCTTTCATATAGGTAATGTATCCGAGTATTTTTTGTTCTGATTCAACGAGTAAGCAGAATAACCGGGGGTTATCAGCAAACAGAAATGCGGTAAGTTTTTCCGCTTTCCCTTCCGAAGTATAAGCAGCCTTCTCAAACTCCGCATGTTCTGCACATAGTTTAATAATTTCAGGTAAATCCCCAATTGTGGCTTTCCGAATATTATAATCCATCTTATGTATTGAAATGAGTGGTTAAGAATTCATCTAAATCCGCTTGTGTATCCTTTTCTGTAATATATTTTTCCCATTCCCTTGTTTCAAAATATACAATGGCAAATTCATTTATATAGTCAATCATACTTTTATCCGGGGAAGCAATAAACGTAACGTATGGCGATTTTTTTTCTGAAAAATATACTTCAAGTTGCGGCATATTGTTCTTGTCCCACCAAACCAACCAGGAATAGATACCTGATGCCCAGTAGTGAAATATCAATACGGCAATTTTATGCGGCAACTGGGATTTTTCAGGAATTGCGTCAATCCATTTACTAATTTCAGATTTCTGGTTTTCAATAAACTCAAAGTCTTCTTTAGCCTTATTTGAAGACACACTATATAATTTTAGAAACCAGTTTTTGACAGAATAAATATCATGATAATGAATTATTCTTTTGTCTTCAAGTTGCTTTGATTTCATTCCCATTCAGTATGATATAACTATCGTCTTATAAACATTACATTTAAGAAGCTCAGTGCACTACTACAATACAACATAAAATCATCTTAGTTGTGCTCTCATATTACATGGCGCATGTTAAACTGGCGCCTGGCATTATTGGTGAGAACATCTAATCAGTTTAATTTATAGTCGGTCAGCAACCGGGTTATCTGTCTTTCGCTTTTAAGCCCGCAAAGCCGGGCAATTTGTTTTCTTGTTATATCCGGGTTCTTTTGTAAATCCCGGATTCTTTCTTTTCTTAATAACGTAACATAGTCATTAATAGTAATCCCGGTTTCTTTCTTAAAAATCCGAGTAAGGTTGCGGCTGCTCATAAACGATATATCAGATAAAAAAGGCAGTGAGGCCTTTTTGTCCAGGTTTTCCTGTAACCAGTCCTGCACCTTATGAACACCGGTGTGCATGTGGTTTCTGAAACTCAGAAATATACTTTGCTGTTCCTGGCTGCCACTGCGCCGGTTGTAAATCACCAGTTCCCTGGAAATTTTATAAGAAAAGTATTCACCTCTTAATTTGCCAATTATATGTAAAGCAATGTCAATACCTGATGATGCACCTGCACTGGTATAAATTCCATTATCCTCAATAAACAATACATTTTCCACTACGTTAGCCAATGGAAATTTCTCTTTAAGTGTTGTCGTTCTTTTCCAATGTGTAGTACAATTGCGGCCATCCAATAAACCAGTTTGTGCCAACAGAAATGCCCCATTACATACGGAGCATACATTAACGCCACTATTGTAGGATGAAGAAATCCAGGTTAATAAAGCCTTATCCGGCCTTAACTCTTTTGACAAAACATATTTAATATCGGCACTTACAATAAAAATATAATCGCCGGGTTTCAGCTTCTGTGTTTTATAATGTTTTATCCGGCCAAGAGGAAGATTAGCGGATGTAATTAATTTTTCTTCAAAGGAGCAATACTCCATTTCTAAATCAATACCATGCTCTTTGGCTTCAAAAAAAACCTGGGAAGCGCCTGCAAGGTCCAGTAAATTGGTATGAGGCAGTATAAGGAAAGTAATTTTAGTAGATGGCATATTATTTTTTTCAACAAGATACAAAGTTAGTTTGGGAGAAAAGGTAGTATTAGCCAATTATAGGACATTTTAAGCCAATCGTTTTTAAACGACTTGTGTTACCATTTTGGCAGCAAAACCAGTGTATTTTACATCCACTCAAATCCCCCCCCGCAATTTTTTTAATTAATTGCCAGCTACCTTTTCATATTGTTCTATTGTTTTGGCATCTACCGCTGCACAGCCCCATATTAATTTTAACGTATTACCTGCAATGTGATAATATTTTTTTGGCGGTATGGTATCGGGCATGAAAATGATTCTTTTCTCAAACTCGCCGGGTGTGATAGTTGAACATGTTTCTGTTGCAGCAGAGCCATCTATTAAAGTCAAATATTTTCCGCTTTTTTTTACAACTCCATTTTCGGAAAGTTCGTAATTGTCGTCAATAAATTTTAAAATGTTGCCGTTACCAGGTGGGAATGTTTGTGTTGGGTTGAGACCAATTGTTCTGTACCTTAATTCCCAACCACCTGATACTTGGTTTTCAGGTTCATTTTCTGCGGTTTTAGAACAACTTGCAATTACGCAGACAATTATCGCAAGGCTAAGAATTTTTTTCATATATGTTTTTTTTAATTGACCCAGATATTGCATTTTACGTTGCCCCACTTAAAGCCAGATTTGAGACATATTAGGTCAATTTGAATGAGAGTTTCATATTATCCTTACTTTTCAAAGAAAACATCCTCTACTTATTACTAATAAATCCACATCCAAAAAAGAGGCTGGTTATTCAGCCTCTTTTTTATACAGCATCCTTTAACCTTAAGCAATCCAAATTAGAAAATTCTTATTGTTTTATTATTTTACTCATAATATTATCTCCATCAGCTGTTATTACTTCAAGCATATAAATGCCACTACTAATCCGGGTAATATTATCATCCGTTAGAGTAATGGCGTTGCTGCCTTTTGAAACATTGATATTTTTGGTGTAAACAATCCGGCCGCCAGTACTGAGTAACTTTATTTTAATGATTTGACTATTATTTACGGAGAGATTAAACTGAATTGAATTTGCAAACGGATTTATCAACCTGTCAATAACCAAATCTTTATTAACACCTTTTGCTTTTACTCTAACAATACCGGAATACGAAAATTTACCATCAATGTCAACTGATTTGAGGCGGTAATAAAAATTTTGTGCGCCTGGGGCAAATGCCACAGGGTCATTATGTGTATAGTCATATATATTCTTATGAATACCTGTGCTGGTTTGCGAAACAATTGTAACTATAGAATTAAATTCCCGACCATCCACTGAACGCTGAATTTCATAATGGCCGAGATTTAATTCATCTGCGGTTTTCCAGTTTATTTCCACTTCGTTGTTGTTAACCGAAGCAGAAAAACTAATAAGTTTTACAGGCAATGTACTTCCCAAATAGCTACAGTTTGTTGGTAGCGTAAATGATGGTATAGCTCCAGATGCAGCAAATTCTGTTTGCCAGTTTGTTTGATTATTCACGGCTGCCCTTGTTAATGCAACTGTGGTAACATTTGGGCCGCAAGTAAACCGACCGTTGTTTCGTTCAGAAGTTGAAACATTTTGTGTGCCTACCCAAATTGCATTTGTACCTGTAGTTAAGCCTGTGGGCAATGAAGAAGCATTTGTGGTATTTGCAGTGCCATCCCATGCGGCGGCTGTAGTATTGGTGGGGTCGCCAACGGCAATGACATACACATTCATGTGAATGGCACTAATGAAAGTTGGTGCAGCAGTTGTACCCTGGTAGGCCAATACCTGGTCACCATTAACAGACAAACTTAAAGCTGTGCCGGTAACAGTGCCTGCCGAACCTCCGCCAGCTAAAGTAGCGGTAGTACCTACGATATGAATTTCTTTACCTGCTACCAAAGCAGCATTGCTTGTCCATGTAACTGTTTGCTCTCCGGTACGAAAAACATTTGTACTGAGCCAGCCATTATCTGTAAAATTAATAACCGTGCCTGCGGTAATATTTTTTAGCAGCACAAAAGAAAATTCGTCAAAGGTTGGTGCGTTGTGACTTGCTACATAGCCAGTAAATGCAATATCGCCAGCTACCAGTGTTGTTTGGGCAGTTACTTTGTATGAGGAAAAGGCGAGTATCACTGTTGCCAAAAAAAAATCTTTGATTATGGAAAAAGCTTTGGACACTACCATTTTATAATATTTAAGTGGGAAGTAAATCTCTATTGTAAAGTTGCTTTAAAAGAACAGGCGCAAAAGGCCAATTATAGGACACTTTGCGCCATGTGTTTTGTACATCCAACTCACTTCTTTCTACTTTCAATCCACTCATTAATTTTATCTTCCACTATTTTTATTGGTACTGCTCCTGTTTCTAAAATCAACTGATGAAATTCTGCGATGTTGAATTTTGTACCCAATTCTTTTTCTGCTTTGTTTCGCAATTCAAGAATTTTTAACTGCCCGATTTTATATGCCAATGCCTGCCCCGGCCAAACCATATACCTCTCTACTTCAGATGTAATTACCTTTTCTGATTGTGGTTCATGGTCTAAAGAATATTTTATCGCTTGTTCCCTCGTCCATCCTTTTGTGTGCAGCCCTACATCTATCACTAACCGTAATGCCCGGTGCATTTCTAATACCAGTTTGCCGAAATATTGATAAGGGTCTTTATAAAGTCCCAATTCTTTGCCGAGTGATTCGGCATATAAAGCCCAGCCTTCCACATAAGCCAAGTAATTAGTAAGCATCAACCTGATTTGCGGCATTGTAGTGTCTTCGTTTTGAAATGCGCCCTGATAATGGTGGCCGGGCACTGCTTCATGCAGAAATAATGCTTCATCTGTATGCACATTGTATTTAGTTGCATCCGGAATGGGAACATAAAAAATACCCGGCCGTTTTCCATCGGGTGAACCAATATTATAATAAGCCGAACCGGCTGTGCTTTCTAAAAATGCAGGCACCCTTTTTATTTCCAATTTTGATTTGGGAATGGTTTTAAAAAGGTTTGCCAAAAATGGTTTCATCCGATGATGGATGGAATCAAAGTTTGCCAACACCTGTTCTGGTTTACTAAAAGGCATTAATTCATTTTTCTTTTTAACTTCTGCAAAAAATTCTTTCAATGTGCCTTTAAACCCAACCTGTTGTTTAACGGCTTCCATTTCGTTTGTAATCCTGTCCACTTCTTTAATGCCCATATCATAAATATCATCAGCCTTCATATCCGTTGTTGTATAAAACTTTACCATATACTGGTAATACTCTTTGCCAAGCGGAGTAGCTGAGATACCTGCGGTGGACCTGCCTGCAGGCAGGTATTCTGTTTGCAAAAAGATTTTCATTTTATTGTACACCGGCATCAGTTTTTCAGCAATTGTTTTCTTATACGCCTCCGCTATTCTTTTTTTATCTGCTTGCGGAAAATCTTTGGGCATATTTTTAACGGGTGTATAAAAGAAATGTTCTTCCGGTTTGCCGTGGTCAAATTCTTCAAATTGCGGAATCATTTTTTCAATAAGTATTTTGGGTAATACATAGCCTTCTTTCATTCCTGTCCGCATATTTATTAGGGCAGTGTCCAGCCAGACGAGGTAACCTTCCAATCTTTTTAACCAGTTATCATAATCGGTTACTGTAACGAGAGGTTGATAGCCACTTCCATCGGCCAGTTGCGGTATGAGCAGGTGAGTGGATACATACTGATTTAACGGCATGAGGTAATCTTTATACTGCAACCCCTCAAGGCTTATATCACAATCCCAAACAAGTATATCATAATTTACCTGGTCTTTTCCTGAAAGCGTCTTTCTGCTGTATGACTCCAGTATTTTTTTGTAGCGAGTGTAAAATTCTTTTCTTTCATTAATCACCTGTTGCGACAAGTCGTTTGGCCATGAATCATTATACCTGTAATCACTGATAGCTGTTGCATCTAAGGGGTAAAGTTTTGCCCTGTCTTCGTAATATTGTTTACATAAAGAATCAATAGTAAGGGTATTGCCTGTTGTGGCTTTTTGCTTACATGAGGAAGAAAATAAAGCCAAAGAACATACGGCAAGTAAAACAGTAAAGTATTTCATACAAATTACATTTTGTGAATAGTTGATACTTAATTACCAATGTTAAATGTAATGTGAACCTGGATGTTTTGGCGGACAAGAAAGAGACGTATTAAGCCACATCGTAATCACCAAAGAAGATGTGGTTTATTTTTGTGTGCTTTATTTTTTGCAGAGTATTAGTGGTGCTTAAATTATGAGCCCTGAGTAAGCAACTATAAATTGCCCATTACAAGTAAGCAGGATTTATCTTGATTACTAACTATAATAATAACCTAAAGCATAAGAAATTTTACCGGGATTTATTTCGCCTAGGCTGCTGTTAATGTTTAAAAGTACTTCTCTCAGAAATAAAGCCAGGAGTATTATCAATAATACTTATAATAAGGATTGTGTCGCTTAATTGTTCAATCGTCCATTCCCTTGTACCCGTTGTAGTAATTTTAAATTTTGCTTCATTATCGGTAAACGCCCAAGCACCCGTTTCAATTATTTGAGAACCCGGCGAACATGCAATCGGGCCTGCATTGTGTTCGTAAGCTCCGTCGGTCTTGAATATTATCAAATCATCTTTGGAACAGGCAGACCACCCGGGGAATTCATCTATCCAAGCAGAAGATACTGTTTTCGTTTCATACTTAACATATTTCCAGCTTGCCTGGGTTAGGAATTCTTTTTTCGCTTTTGTTGGAATACCATTTTCCGGTTTAGTGCAATTTGCAAAGATTACGGCTGCCAGTATGCAAATGGAAAATATTTTTATTAGTTTCATTCTCTGAGAAATTTATTTATTACTGTATTTACAGCCATTAATAAGCACAAATTCATTTGCCGCTTCATTGTTAATACGGCCTTCTTTGAAAAAATTATGTTTAACAATAAAAGAAGCCATTTTTTCTAATTTGAAACTCATGTTTGCGGTCTCCGCTTTTTGGCCTGAACCCAGAAATATAAACTCCAGGTAGTATACATAGCCTTGTGGATTACCAGAACTACGGCGTTGCCAATCCTGCAATTTTCGGGCAACAATCACAATTTCTTTTTTTCCACTTGTGTCAAACAATTCAACCTGGCAGACTGTGTTAAAGCCGCAACCTTCTTTTTTTATAGCGGCGTATTCTCTTGTATCTAACAATATCTTACCTTCTTTTACTTCTACTTTTTGTGCAACGCTGGGTAGTTGTATCATAAACCAATAAATACCCAAACAGCATACTATTTTTTTCATAATAAAGCCCTTGTTCTGAAAATAAAAATAGGAAATATGAGTGCATTAGAGGTTTTATACCAGAGCCAGTTTTGCGCCTTTTTGAGCCAATTTTTGTTTTATTTTTACATTGAAAAGAATAATTATTACAACGCTTGGTGTATAACATGTCCTGAATATGAATAGTAGAAACAACCGGTAGCTTACCAGGTTTGTTATGTATAGCCTTTATGCGGCTTGGATAAGAAAAATCATTTTGTATAGTTTATTCTTTATCACACCGAGTCCCCGTTGGAAGACTCGGTTGGGGAAAAAACTATTAACTTGTTATTTATAAAATACCAGTACATCAATTTCCCGTTCTGCTTTTTCTAAAATAAACCCAGCCTTGGCGAAGGCCTCCCTAACTGCTCCTTTCTTTTCAGGCTCCCATTTCAGTTGAATATCATATCGGCCTTTAATGCCTGTTTCATCAATAACAGGAATGCCCATGATTCCAAAATTCTCTAGGTAATCCGTCAAAGCAGAAACTTTTACTCCATTACCTGTAAAATATTCGGCGCCTGCTGAATAAAAATCATTTGTTTCCTTTGATATTCTAAAGGAGACTGAATCGCTATTTTTTTTCAAAACATAAACACTCATCTTCCTTTTTTCAATTTTAGCTTTTATTCCAAATACTTCCGATAATTTTTTTTGAATTGTAGTATATAAATTTTCTTCCTTACCTATTGGAACTATTACATCCAGGCAAAACCGGTCGCCTTTATTACTATGGTCAAATTCCTTTCCTTCGATTTCATTAATTGTTCTGGAATAACTCATTTTATACGCTGCCATATACAATAAATCAATAGTATGATTATAAAAACTGATACGGCGGTTCTTAAATATCCCCTTACCTCTTTTTTCGAAAGTAGGAATCCCATCCATTTTGGGCTGAAGGTTAAAGTCTTCACTCTTCGCACTATCTGCATTAAAATAGTCAGTCTTGCCATCAAATTCCATAAAATCTTTTTTGACAGGCAAGGAAATTGTTATACCCGCCCATGTATCTTCAATAACCTTTTCTTTAATTTCTTCACTGTTTGTAATAGCTCTTACAATGCCATTCCGGTCAATTAATATAACATGTGGAATAGCCCGATACTCGAAATATTTCCTAAGAGCCTCTGTTGTATCAACAGCCACCATTAATTGCATGGGCCGGTTTTTAAGAAACTGTTGTATTCTCTTAACAGGTTGGTGTGTAACCATAATTATTTGTAGTTTGTCGCCAAAACTTTTCTGAAGGGCTTCATATTTCGGGAACGAAGTAATACATGAGCCGCACCATGTAGCCCAAAAGTCGAGAATAACAATTTTATCCTTGTAATTGCTAAGTGGCAAATTTTTTGCAACTATGCCATCCAACTTAGGCACTATTACATTTTCCAGAACGATGTCAGGCACTTTATCGCCTACCTGGAGTGATTGTGCATAATTATAAGAATAAATAATTACGGCTATTGACAGAAGGGTTGTTTTTCTCATGCTATTTAAGTTTTTTCGGATTTCATGAATCACCAATTACCGGATAATAAGTGAACCATTAAATTATTTCATTCGCTTATCTTTTATAAATGGCAGGCAATTAATATTAAATATAATGCGAACATTATTGCTTTGACAGACAAGAAAGAGACGTATTGAGCCACATCGTAATCCCCAAAGAAGATGTGGTTTAGTTTTTACCAATTTACTTTATGTTCTGCTCAAGCAACTTTGTTAATGTTCCTTTAGAATAACCAGATGTCTTCGCAATTATTTTGCCTTGCGGGTCAATTAAAACAAAAGTTGGATAGCTGTACACACCATACTTGAGTACTGTTTCGCCAGAAACGCCTTTGCCGTCCCATAGGTTTAACCAGGGTGTTTTATCTCTTTTTACAGCCAGTAGCCAGGCTTCTCTTTTTTTATCAACATCAAAAGTTATTATTTGCAATTTGTTTCCGTATTTGCTATACACTTCTTTAAGTTCGGGTATAGAAGCAACGCAAGGCGGACATATAAATTCTGCAAAATCCAATAAAATATATTTCCCTTTTATAGCGAAAAGACGGTGTGCAACGCCGGATGTATCCCGGGCTTCAAAATCAACGGCTGTATCGCCTTTCTTTAATTCATCGCCAACAATAAAAAATGTATTTATTTTTTGACTATACCGACTTTCAGAATATGGGCTTTTAATTTTTTCTGCAATTCCCATCATTTCTTCTTTACTTATGTATTTACGATACCCCCAAAGCAAATTTGCACCTGCATAAGAATTGTAGTTTTCTTTTATAAACC
The DNA here is from genome assembly GCA_016786885.1 of Chitinophagaceae bacterium. Taxonomy (GTDB): domain Bacteria; phylum Bacteroidota; class Bacteroidia; order Chitinophagales; family Chitinophagaceae; genus JJ008. The sequence goes on from JAEUVO010000031.1 coordinate 128,178, forward strand.
GGATTGAAATATTTCTAATTAAGCTATCAAAATGTTTCTGGCGCACTATTATTTCTTTGATTGTTCTTTTTGCCTCAGCCGTTGTATCTGAACTAATTTTGACATAAATATCCATGTCCGCCTCCCGTTGTTTATAAATATCTCTGGTAAGCATTACATACCTGTTTTGCACATCCTGATGAATTGAACCTCTAAATGACCAGTAGTCCATAGTAGATTTTGAATCGCCGGTGATTTGTAATACTTCATTTCCGATATAGAAAACTCTATTGTAAAACTTGCCATTATCTTTAATTGCTAAATGAAAATATCCGGGCATATCATCAATAACACCCTTTGATGTAAATACCCCTTTTTTTAACATTGGTGTGTCAAGAATGCTTTGATTTTCTACATCCGTTATCCAGATTTTTGCGCTATCGGAGAATCCTGTAAGTTTTCCTTTTATAGTATAACCTTGAGATGTAGCAGCAATTGCTATGATTGCTGCGGCAAGTGATAATAGTAACTGTTTCATAAAAAAAATTATTTTATGTTTTTTGTAATGCCCGCAACTTGATAAAAATTACTTCTTCCTGAGTCCTTTTTCAAGGTCGTTTATCGTTAACCCATATTCTTCCATCAGTATATTCATTTGAATTACTATTGCATTTACCAGGTTTGTAATTTCCTGCTTTGTATGCAAGGCTGTTAATGATATACGCAACCCCGTATTTTTGGGGCCTACAGCCGGATAGATTCCAACATTGACATAAAATCCATTTTTAATTAAACGTTCACAAAGGGTAAGCCCAAATTGCTGGCTACCACAGTGAATAAAAAATATCGGTGTACAAGTAAAATCAATTACAGGAAGCTTGAATTTTTTTGCCAACTGTATAAAATAATCAATATTAGATTTTAGTTTATCCTGCAGCGCATTTATTTCGTTAGTCAAATGAATTTTTGCAGCGGCAATTCCTGAACCCAGCATTTGCACCGGTAACTGTGTACAGAACACCACACTACCGCCAGCCCTTAGCATCATGTCTTTCACTTCCTGGTTAGGGCAAATTAATGCGCCACCGCCCAAGCCAAATCCTTTGCCCAGTGAAGTTGCCAACACTATCCTTTCATGCCCGGTTACCAAGTGTTTCCAAATAAAACCTGTACCATTAATACCATCCCAACTCATACCATGTGCATCATCAAAATAGATATACAGATTTTCGTATTTATCCAGTAATTGCATCAACTCATGCATAGGCGCCGTGTCGCCATACATGCTGTAAACGCCATCTGCTATGTACCATATTTTTTTACAGATACCCTGCATCCGTTTAATTTTCGCTTCAAGCATATTTAAGTCGTTGTGCAAAATGGTTTCTACTTTCAAACCAAGAGCCCTGGGCAACAAAATCATATTTTGCAAAGTAGCATGAGCCTGCATATCAATGATAGCTCCATGCCCTGGCAGCATCAGCAGTTGCATGGCAGAAAAATGAGCCATTGTTGTTTGTATGGTAGCCAAAACAGGTTTGTTGAACATCTGCGCCATTAGGGCTTCCAGTTCATTGTGCATACTGAGGTAAGTATAAGAACGGGAACTGCTGTACAATATGCCATATTTCTGCATGGCTTCAATGCCTGCATCAATTAAACGCCGGTCTTTATGCAGGCCCAGGTAACTTGAACTGCCAAATGAGATGACGGTATGATTATTAATATCAATCTTGTTCGTCTTCTTATTTACTTTTGTTACAGGTAGCTGCCCTGAATTTTTCCAGTCAAGTTTTGCAAAAACTTCGTTTGCTTTTAAGGCGTATTCGGGATAGTTGTACATTTTTAAATGTTTGTTTCTACAGCAGTAAATAATCTTAATTCAGCAGGTAAAATTTTTCAAGCAACCTATATTTTACCTTTCCATCAACGTCTTTAAATGTTTCGATAGCCCCACCTACAACCTTGCCGGAGTTTAATGTAATTTGTTTCATAATTTCTATCATCATAGGATATGGAATGACTCCCAAAGCTTCTTCATAACTAAACCATTTTATATCCGTACAATCTTCAGGCACTTTTAAACTACCGACTTTGTAATTTGCTTTGTAGTAGTGCAATAATACCGGTGAGTTATTCCCTTGCCGTTTTTGTGTAAACAAACCTGCCAATTTAAAATCAGTGATGGTAACGCCCATATCAGCCGCCATTTGCTCAATGAATGCTGACAATGACAATGTATCATTATATCGGGTACCGGCTATTTCCCATTCTCCATGCCATTTTACCAGCAACACTTCATTTTTCTCGTTAGTGATATATAGTTTGAAAAATGAAAAATTATCAGATTTATTTTCCTGGGCTTGAACAGATGCATGTAGTTCCAAGATTAACAGAAGTAAAAATGTCTTTTTTATATTTACCCAATTCATGATTATTTAAAAATTGCTTTAATTATGATTTTAATGGCCAGTGCTATTTATATGCTACTTGATTACCAGAATATTATACTTTTCAATCTTAAAATCTTTGCAGCGTGGTTTATATCTAATGAAACAAACATAATTACCAGGTATGATTTCATCTCTAAAACAACCATCCCAGCAAAGCATAGGGTTGGTTGTAAAAAAGACCCTCTGCCCCCAACGGTTATAGATGGCAATTTCTATTTCAGTTAATTGTGCAGGAGCAATAATTTTAAAACAATCATTCAGCCCATCATTATTTGGGGTAAAGGCAGTGGGCACAAACAAAAACTTATCAGCAGCAGAATCACAACCTTCAAGTATAAGAGAAGCGCTGTCTTTACAACCATAATTATCTGTTACAACTAATTTAACTGGCAAACTGCAGGCCTCAAACCTTGCTGATGTATTCTGTGTATAAGAAAATTTATCAAGTCCCAATTGCCATGTCCATGCAGTAATTGGAGTTGTATTATAAGAGGCTTCGCCACGAAGGATATAATTATTACAAGCAACAGGTATAACATTTATGACGCAGGTTTCAATATTGTTACGCATAATAAATTTTCCAAAACAATATGGCTTTTGACCAGTGGTAATTTTTTCTTTTACTTCATTTGTAGCTGTTTTAATGTGTATAACCTGGTTGCTATTAACGCAACTAACATACAACGATGAGTCATTCAGGGTAATATCTATTCCAAAAGGCCGGTTGCCAACAGCAATTGAACCAATGATTTTGTATGATAACAGGTCAACTACTTTAACAGTACTACTATCTTGTATGGTTACGTAGGCACGGCTATTGGCATGATTTAATACAATTGCTGCAGCACCTCCAACTCCCAGGGGGTCTGCATCAGGGCCAAGGCGAACCGAAGTTATTGTTGCACCAGAAAAAGCGTCTAATACCTGCAGGGAATTTGAATTTTGATTGGCTATAAAGATTTTTGTTCCATCTTTTGAAATATCAATACCCACCGGCCTGTTACCTGTACTGTAGTATGCAACAACTGCATTGGTAACCGCATTTATGACTGCCACTTTATTCTCGTCAAATAAATTAACATAAATCCGCTTGTTATCAGGGCTTACGATAATACCGGAAGGTGCAGAAATTTGGCCTTGCCCTACAGTAATGGAAGCAAGTAAAGCATAGTTATCAGTAGAAAATACGTTTATAAAATCAGACCCGTATGAACAAACATATAACCTATGCCCATCCGGAGAAATTGCTATTCCTACTGGCTGAATACCGGCATTATTAATTACATGTTCTACAACATTAGTACAGCCATTTATTACGGATACAGAATTACTTTCTTTGTTTGAAATATAAACTTTTTTCAATGCCTGGTTAACCGTTATTCCTTCCGGCTTATTTCCTACATTTATTTGCTCAATAACTTTTTTTGCCTTACAACTAATTATGGTCGAAGAATTATTCATATAATTTGTTGTAAAAATTGTTTGTGCATTAAGATTTACAACACTTCCTGATATGTACAATAGCAACCCGGTTTTTATATAACTGCGAATTTTAGCTGCTATAATTATGGCTGTGTACATTTATTAAAACTGCTTCAAATAAGAAATCTTTGCTATCATCTGCTGGTCGGTAGTTTTTATTGTTTGCGGAATACTGTTGTTGTTATAAACAATATAGAAATATGACAGTGGCCTAAACTCCCATGAAAAACGGGTATTCCAGCTTACAGTATTACTTGCACTTGATTTTTGAAAAAGGCCGGATAATTGCATGCGGGGATTTAAAGCAACCCTTCCTTCCATCTGGTACAGTGTAACATTTTTAGTAGTACGATAGAAACCCACATTTTTTAATTTCCCTACCTCAATAATTGGTGATAAAAAAAAGTAAGGCATTGGCGCAAAACTTACTGTTGCCTTAAAAGAATTATAAGTGCCGTTATAAAATTTACCAAGGTTTGCAGCCAGTGATGCGGAGATTTTTTTTGACTGGTCGCTGCTTACGCTGAGTGTGTGCCTTGTATATTCATAAGTGCCCTTAGCAATAGTTACGCCTAAAGGAGAAAAATCATTTTCTAAAATTTGTTTGGTTAATATAGCATACCATGATACCACCCCGCCATTCTGAAACTGGAACCAAATAGGGTTGCTGTTAATGTAGAGGTCGGTTAATTTACCCGTTGTTGCATTATGATACATGGTATAGGAAACACCTGGGCCTGTGGAGCGGATAAATTTTGGCAGCCATTTGCTTCTTATCTGGTAAAAGAAACCGGGGTCGGTAATAATAACATTACCCCTTGCAACAAATCCCATTTTGGGATTGTATTCTGCTGATACTACAGACTGGTTCCACCAGGCAATCCATGTATTTGAATTGTAATAAAGCTGTGCGGATGCTGCATAGCCGGTGTTGTTTTTAAAGTCAGCCGTTAACGAGCCCATCATACTGAGGGATAAACCCTGGCTGAACCGGAAGAAACCATCAATGGTGCCGGTGAAATTTTTTGCGGCGGCGCCATTGTTTTTTGGTTCTTCAGTTTTATAAGAGATTAATGTGCCTACCCGGTTTTGCTTACCAAAGTTTTGCGAATAACGGGCCACCATAAAATTGGCAGCGCCTACACTATCATTACCATCCTGCCTGATGAAAAGGCCACCGGCATTTCTTTTATTGGAACGATAAACTAATCTTGCACCGGCATCAATGTTTAGTGGATTCCCGATTGCGTCCAAACCAATTGCCCTGCTAAAGAAGGGTTGTATCCTTGCAGAATAATCAGCCTGGCCATTGGGCAAGGGGTCCATACCTACGGTAAACAGGCCTGCATTCTCTAAAAAGAATTGCCGCCTTTCGGGAAAGAAAACTGAAAACCGGTTGATGTTATTTACTTTCCTGTCCACATCGGCCTGGGCAAAGTCGGTATTAAATGTAAGGTCTAATAAAGTGTTTGGGTTGAGTGCCCATTTAATATCGCCACCGGGTTTTACATTGCTTTTTGAAAAAACGGTTTTTGAATTTTCTTTTGTTTCGTTATAAGAATACAAAGTATAAGGATTCAAGCGGATATTGGTGGAAGGTTTTGGCGCTTTTACATTTATTAGTTTGGCGGCATAGGGCATACGCAGCGGACCGTATGCCCTGGGAAAAGCCGGCCAACTTGAAAACTCATTGCTTGCCCTTGCTAAACGCCCAAAACTAATACCCCATGTTTGCAATGAATCAAGGCTTTTTTTATATCGAAGGGTTTTCCAGGGAACTGCTATTTCTGCCGTCCATGCCGTATCTGTCCGTTGAGTACGAACATACCAGAGACCATCCCAGTCCACATCATAATAATTATCATCAAAAGAAAGTAAATCCCTTTGAGCACCGTAGGGGTTGGTGCTGAACATTACCGAATTTCTTTCATCGTTGTAACCATCAACGGCAAAAGCAAAAAAATCGGTGTTGCCAGATGAATAATCTCTTTTAAAATTAAGTACCCGGTACTTATTATGGCCAACAGTGTCGTAACAAATGGCAGAAACATAAAGAAAGTTTTTATTGTAAAGCACCCTTACAACAGTTCTTTTTTTTGCAAGCTCTCCCTGCTTTGGGTCTATCTGAATAAAATCAGGAATTGGTTTTGCCAGTTGCCATTCCGGTTCATCTAATTTGCCATCAATCTTAATGCTGTTTTCAATGCGTACTGCTTCCAGTTTTTTTTTGATAACATCAGGGGGAAAGATGTTTTGGGCTGTTGCAGGTAATAATAAATACAGGAATAATATAGCAAGCAATAGTTGTTTCATCAGGTATTTTTTGTTTTTCCAAGCATGAAAAAAATAATTGTAAGCAATGCAAATAAAAAGGCAATGCCATAGTACCAGTTTAATTTTTCATTAAACACAAGTGTGGCCAGTAATACCGATGTGGTAATTATGGAAAGCACCGCATACAAGGTGTAATACGATGCCCCATAATTACGGTACAAAAAATACAGGCCAATATTGAGCAATACATAGCCTGAACCGCTAACCAAAAACCATTTGAAATTTATCCCTGCATAATTACCCACACCCTTCATGTTGAAAAAAACTGATACTATTGACAGTAAAACGCCCCCGGCAAGTAATGTGAATGAGCCATAGAGGAAAGGATTTGCATGTACGGTGGCTTTTTTTTGCCCCAGGGCAAATAAGGCATTGCCAACAGCGGCTACTAATGCAAGTATTAAGGCGAATGCAAATGAATTGTTTTTCAAAATTTATTTTATTGTAACCGTTCCTGTTTGGCAAATGCCCGGGCCGTCGTTTTTTTCGTACTATCTTTCTTAAATTCTTTTACCATTATTTCATAGTCAAAACTCATCCGCTCAAAATCGTAATGATATTTGCTGTGTTTGTAAAAACCATGCTTCTCATAAAAACAAATGGCTTTGGGATTGCCATCCCATACTGCCAGCCAGAGTGTTTCTTTATCGAGGGTTTGCAATTCATTGAACGCCTCATTCTGCAGTTTTTCACCAATGGTATTACCTATAAAATCATTAAGCACATATATTTTTTGCAACTGCGCCGGGGCAGGGTCTTCAATGGTATTATACGGGCAATGTTTTTTTAATTTTAAATACCCAACAGGCAGGCCATCCGCAAAAGCCAACCAAAACACATTGTTTTCCTTTTGCAGACTTGATTCCATTTTTTGTACGGAAAAGGTAGTGGCGAGGTAATTTACCAGCACATCCTTATCCCATACATGGCCAAAGGCTTCCCGGAATGTTATTCTTGCCAGCAGCGCAATATATTTTGCATCTGCCGGTGTAGCTTTTCTTATATGTATTTCCATAAAAAAAGATTTACTAAAATATGGTTAACAGGCACACTCAATTTTTTGCCCTGCAGCAGCTTTTACACCTTCAGTAGCGTAGCCATCATATTTCCACCATTCAATGCCGCCCATCAGTTCTTTTACCTTAAAGCCCAGCTTTGTCATGTTCAATGACCCTTTGGTGGATGCATTACATCCAATACCATCACAATAGCATACATAGGTAGCATCCTTGTCTAAATGGGCAGTTGTTTCTTCATTCATAGTGCGGTGGGGTATGTTGATGGCGCCGGGTATATGTTCTGCTTCATAGCCATGTGGCTTACGGGCATCCAGGGGAATCAAATTTTCTCCATTGGTCATGCCATCAAATAAATCAGACGGGTCCATTTCAAACTTCAGTTTGTTTTCGTAGTGTGCAATTTGCTCTTTCATATTTTTTGCTTTTAAGTATTAATTAATAAGCAAAGCTACCCAGTGTTATTTTATGCGTGGGGACAAGGAAAGGACTTATTGAGCCAATAAATAATCAGAGACTTAGAAAGAAAAGAAATAGCCTATAAGTGTTGGGAGTTGGGAAAGAATAATAATTAATTATTGTACAGAATTTTTACAAAGGTTTATTTTGCACATAGTGGTTTTAGACTGTGCCAATTTGTTATTTTCAATTACACCCGCCAAATTGGTGTCATATCCTGCGGTGGTCTTTATGCCATTTATTTTATCAATTTTTTCAAAATAAATTCTACCTGTACATCCCGTTTTTCAGCTACATCTTTTGCGGTAGTTTTTACCTCATAATCGGGTTTAATGCCTTCATCCGGTTTGGGATTAATTGGTGCCTGCCAAATCAATGGAATATCCATTTCAATCCCACTTTTGGGTAAGTAAAAAAAGAAAATCTCCCCGCCATTAATGCCCTGCTGGCTGCCACCTGTCGTTTCTCCAACTATTTTTCCCAGTTTGTTTCTTTTGAAGGCATCCGCCATTATAAATGTTGCTGAGCTGTTGGTAACATCAATAATCAGAAATAATTTTCCTTTAAAATAATTGGGATTGGGGTTTATTTCTTCGCAACCGGGGCCGGGTTTTTCGCTTTCATAATATCCATCGGCTGTTTTTTTGTACCCGGTTTTTGGTTTTTTAAAACTATCATCCCAGGTATCTAAATAGGGCAGCAAGCTATCGGGAATAGAAGTGTACCGGTACAAACGCCTTACTGCATTGGCACAACCAATGGGTTTACTAGTAAGGTATGATAGCACAGCATCCCTTGCGTCATCAGCGCCACCTTCGTTTTGCCTTATATCAACAATTAAATTTTTGTACCCTTTCCGGTTGAAGGTTAGAAACACACTATCCAGGTATTTTTTAAAATCAAATTTCCAGTTATAAGTAGCAAAATCGCCCAAGCGAAAGATTACTGTTTTTTTATCAACTGGTTTTATATACCAACTCTTTTCATCTTTGGGCATTTCGCCATACTTTGTTGTGAATAATTTTTCTCTCTCTTCTTTAGTAACCCCCTTTACGATTATTTCCTGTACTTTATTTTTGCTCCTCACGGTAATTTTATAGTCATCGCTGTTTAAATCCTGTTTAAAAAATAATGGAAAGTAAATATCAAAAAGGCAAAATTGTTTACTACCGATATCCCTTTGATAAATGCTGATATTGTCTAATTGTTTATTCAGGCCATTCAACCCATCTGCTTTACTTACCGTTAATAAGCTATCAATGATGCGTTTTGTTTGATAACCGTTAATGGCAATGATTTCGTCGCCGGTATTTATTGCTTTATTTTCCGTGAGGTTATGAGTGATGACGAATTTACCTTCTATAACTTTAAACAGCAAAGGCATAAATACATTTGAATACAATTGTGTACGGATTGCTTTTCTGTTGTTATAATAACTTACAAATGAATGGCCGCAATGCAGTTTTATGTTGAGTTGTGAAACCAGCATAAAAAAACTTTTCAGCAGCAAAGGCTGGTTGGTCTTTTGGTCTAAGTCCTTAAAATAATTGTCAATTTGTGCTTTGTTATTATAGCGATAAAGCCCGCCGTGTACATTTTCCCATGCCGCTTTTAATACGGACAGGTCGTATTTCATAGCCGCTGGTTCCAGCATTGTTTGAGAGTACGTTTCCATATTTATCAGGATAATGGTTAGTATAAGCAACAGTTGTTTCTTCATCAGATGTATTTTGTTTTAGTTTCAAAGATAACTCTATGGGGTGTGGCAAAAGAAGCCAAGTAAAGTACTTATTGAGCCAAAAATAATTAAGACTAGGGCGGAAAGGAATAGCTCCTTCGCTTAACTTATCTTTCAAATGAATTGTAATAGCCTTAATTTTTGCGTTGCGGTTTTAAGCATTCATATTTGCTAAAGCTTTTATTGTTTCACTAATATAAAACTTTGAGGCTTAAGCAAAATTCCATTTTTAGACATGAGAGGCTTGTTCATGCCCCACCAGTTGAAAATAATAGCGAATTCTTCAAAACCTGCGCTAAGCCGTAATGTCATTTCTTTTCCATTATTTGCCCAAACACTATTTTTTATTTCTATAATATTACTTTCCCCAGTTTGCTTCCCATTTTTAAATTCTACGATTTGTATTTGAAAAGAATCATTTGTAGCCATTTCTTCGGAGAATTGAATTGGAATATTTGAAATATCGGTCTTTATAAAATTTTTTGCGTCAATATTTAATAAAATTGGCTGCGATATTTTACTTTCAATGGATTTGCACCACTTTAATAAAGGCTTATAGATATTTTCAATCTTCTTGTTTCCTTTTTGGCTAAAGTAAAGTTCAGAAACCTTTTTGACGAATAAGTTTTGTGCAATAAAGCCACGAGAAGCATTTTGATATTGCCATTGTAAGGCTATTGAATCGGCTACTTCAGGGAAATTTTCTTTTATGAATAAGTCATAAACAGCCCAGGTCATATATTCGTTAAAACTATTAACTCCAGGATAACCTGATTCATTGTCCCATCTATTAAGATTAAAATTTGTGGAAATTAATTTCGCATATTTATCAGAGATTGGATTTATATAGTCGTGGCCCATTTCTGTAAAAAGAGAATGATTTTCGACTATCCTTGTATTATAGTTGGTTGTCAAATTTCCTATGATTAAGTCTTTACTTATATTAGGAAAATCAACTGCTGTTAAGCTATCTATATCTCTGTGACAATTTTGACCGCCGACTAATGGTGAAATGACAATTCTAAATTTCTTTTTATTATCACCACTTGATTTTTGAGCAACCTTGTCAAGGAATAATTTTGATTTGTTTACAAAATAATACTCCTTATAATTGGAAATAATTTTATCGTAAAACTCTTTATGGTTGTTATAAAATTGCCTGTAATTTGATTTATTCACAAAATCGTTAATCAAGTCAATATTTTTATCCACTTCAACCGTACCAAAGGAATTAAATGGATAGTCTCTTTTTAATTTACCGCTTTGGTCAAAAGAAAAAGCATACATATCTGTCCTGAAACCAAGAAATTTTTCCCATTTCTGTCGTGAATAGTTAACGCTGTCCAAAATAGGATGATTTTTTACGGGTTCAAAATATTTCAAAACCTCATCATAGTAGGGTGGTATTTTTTGTACATCCCATTTATCGGTTCGGCCATATTGCGTTAATGCTAAAATAATGTTTGCCAATTCATAACTCTCTGTCATTTCAATTCTAATATTGTCCTGAGAAAAACAGTGTAGGGTTAAAAGTGTATATGCAAGAATGAATATTTTTTTCATACGCTATTGTTATTTACAGGTTGGTTGTTAAACCTTCTGCAGTCAATTGTAGTGCTGCAAAAACTTAATATAATATCTAAAAAGTGCTCAGTTTATAAATTTCCTCAGGCGATTTTAAAAAAACGTCCTTCCAGGAATCTTCGCCATATTTTTTTACATAAGCCGATATTATTTTGTATCCAATATAATAACCGATGGCGCCTGGGAGCTGTGCATTTATCTTATAATATCTTGCCCTGAATTTATTGATGGTAGTATCTTTTGCAGAGTAGCCATTCTCTTTAAGAAAGCGATTTACAATTTCATGTTGTGCTTTGCATTGTTCCAGTTCCTGCTCTGTATATCCGAGGTTTTGCGCCAGTGAATATTTCTTACCCCAGTAAAGTTGATTCATATAAACGGCAAATCCTTCACCAATGATAGTGCCTAAAGCAGTACTGTCTTTATTTTTATTTATGCTACTCATAATCTGATGTGTAAGTTCATGCGGAAAATAGCTTATAATATTTTCCATCGTTGAATTATCCTCGTGGCTTAAATCAATCAGCATTTCGCCACTTCCGAGTGACCCTAAGTTTGTAGCGCCATGACAAAAAATAATATACCATTTACCAATAGGTTTGTATCCTGTTAGTTTTTGCATTTCCTGCTTTACTTTATTAAACTGCAGGAGTAACTCTTCACCATTGATTGCTTGGTTACGTTTATTTAAAAAATCAAGGTATGTAATACCCTCTCTATTCATCCAGCTCAAAAAAGCAGGTTCCGGGCCTATATAGCCTTCCCAAAATTTTTGATGTGGCTTAAAAATGGAATCTGAAAAAATCTTACTCCGAATTGCGGAGTCTGTGTTTCTGTGTTGATTCAATAATCTTAATTGCATTTGGGATAAATCAACTATTTGCAAACTTTGGTCTTGCTGCTGTGCTGCTGCAATCTGCACACTGAGGATAACCAAAAAAATGGACTGTAGTTTCATATTATTTTTAAAGTAGTACGCAACAATAACAATGTGTGTTACAAATAAGAAAGCCAAATAACAGACATTATGAGACAAATCTTATGTAATAACCTTAGGCCAGGCTATTGGGATACACACTATTTGATACATCATATTTATTCCCTCTATGTGTATGCTATTTAATTGTTGCTATATCCCTGTGTTATGATTTCCATCATTTTTGTTCTAACTGCACTTACGGCAGCAGATGATTCCAGATTGCAAAGGAATATTACCGTTAATTTTTTATCGGGGCAGCGAAGGTAATAAGTGGTGAAGCCAGGGTGGCCACCGTTATGATAATACATTCGGCCAAGCACGGGATGCTGAACCATTGACCAGCCAAATCCATATACCGGTTTTAATTGATTGTTTTTGTTTACAATTATTACAGAATCATTGTTATTACGGGCAGGCACATAAGCTTGCTGCATGTACCCGTTTGCAAGCAGTTTGTTTGTGTTTAATATTTCATCCCATTTCAACAAGTCCCTGGCTGAAGAAATTACTGAGCCATCGCCATAAAAATTGCCGAGATAAAAAACAAAATCATTAGCCTCTTTCAAGTGAGCATATTCAAATTTTTTAAGCGAATCGCTCCAGGTATGGCCATAGGCAAGGGTTTTGTTGTTTATCTTTCTTATGTCTGTTACCATCAGGGCATGTGTATTTTTCAGCCCGGCCGGGCGGAATATATTTCGCTTCATAAATTTTTCGTAACTCTGGCCTGAGACGTTTTCAATAATCATTGCAAGCAAATCATAACCAATATCTGCATACATCCAGCTGGTACCCGGTTCAAATTCAAGCGGTGGTTTATTGACAATAAGATATTGTAACAGTTCTTTGTTACCATTGGCTATGCTATGATTTAATTTGGGGCGAATTTTTTCCCAGAACTCCGGCAGGCCCGATGTGTGATGCAGCATTTGCCGGATAGTTATATTGTCATAAGGAAAACCAGGAAGGTATTTCGCCGCTTTATCGTCATACTTCAATTTGTTTTTTGCCTGTAACAGCATTATGCCAAACGCAGTAAACTGTTTGGAAACAGAAGCAATTTGAAAAGTTGTGTTAGTTTGAAATGGTTTGTTGTTTTTGTAATCTGCATAGCCATAAGATTTTTCAAAAACCGGTTTTCCATCCCGGGCAATCAATACCATGCCGCTGAAAGTGTTTTGTTTAGAGTTTTCTGTGAACAAAGAATCCAGTTTCTCCACATGAAACTGAGCTGACAATAACAGTCCATTGAATAACAAACAAAGACTAAAAAATAGTTTATATCTCAAATTATAATTATTTAGCACTTAGGATAGTATTGGCCCAAGTAACAAACTCATCTGCATCCAAAATGGAAAAAGCATGGGGATGCCTTTGTCCGTTTGCCCAAAATCCTTTTCCGAGTGCTGTAATAAGTTCTGCCTTTTGGTTTCCTAATAATTTAAGCTGCGAAATTGCGCCAACCAAATCTGTGAGGTTAACATGCTCAAGCCTTGACCTCCTGTTTTCAACCCACCATTTCACATCAGGGTCACAATAAAGCCTTACAGGAATATTTTTTAAATATTTAATATTGCCTCCATCAATGGCATCAGGATAATAAGATGAAAATGCCTCATATTTTTTGGGGACTTGAGATGGCGAGCCTCCATAAATTATTTTAAATCGCCGCATTTGTTCAGTACTCTCCTGGCTACCTGTTTTTGAGAAAGCAATCTTTGCACCATACTCAAATCCATTCCAAAGGCGCCTTAGATTGAGAGGTGGGTCAACTCCGAAAACAGCGGTTGGTTTAATAACATTTGCGTTGTTAAGTTTAAAAACCTGCTCTGCATAAAATAATGCCCGGTGGCCTCCCAATGAATGACCGCCGATGATGAATTTACCGGATGGTATGTTGTATTTTTTAATGAATTGCGGAACTAATGTCATCAATCGTGTTGGATACACATTCTTTATGTCAATGCTATCGCAATCATTCAGCAGGTATGGCATTACAACGGTATAACCTGCTTTGCAGGCTGTTACCGGCAAATTTGTCTCCTGCATTATTTCTTCGGGATTGGTGCAAAAACCACCAAGTATTACCAATAATCCTTTTGAAGCTGAATCGGGAATAAGTGTGGTATAATAGTTTTGAAGGGTGTCGCCCTTGGTCAGGTAAATGGTTTCTTTATTTTGTGCAATAGCATTTACTGTCATTAATAAAAAAACCAGGGTGATTGTTTTTTTCATCTTTAGTTATATTTATTTATAATACTTCTTTAGTAAAATACCGTTTTTAATGAGTAATCCTATAACAATTAATGCACCACCACCTAATGCCAGTAAAGAGGGTATTTCTTTTAACATAATAAAACTCATTAGCAATGTGATAAAAGGAATTAAAAAAAGATAACCTGCCACACTTGAAACTTTGTATTTGTTTAGTATTACGGCCATTAATACATAGGCAACAGCCCCGGGAAATACACCAAGATAAATGACTGACGCAATATGCTTCCAGTTTGCTGCCTGCATATCGTTATAGGAATTATGCGAAAAGAAAAACAGGATTGCCGTGCCAAACCAAACAGCGTAACTGGTTATTTCAAGTGGCGAATACCGTTTTAAAAATGATTTTTGCAGTACAAAATATAATGCCTGGCAAACTGCCGCACCTAGTATTAATAAGGCATTATAATCAAATGACAGGTTTGTGTTTTTTGAAATTATTATTATGCTTACACCAGCAAAAGCTATAATGAAACTAAACCAATCTATCAGGCTTATATGTTCATCTCTGCGAAGCAATGCAAACAGAATAGAAAAAAAAGGAACGGTATTAATAATAAAACTGGCAGTACCAGCATCAACCGTTCTTTCGCCGTAATTCAATAACAAGTTATACAACGCAAAACCAAGAAAGCCCAGTAATATGCAGCCGGGTAAATCTTTTACTGCCGGTAACTTTGATTTATTTATTACACCAATTATTACAAATATTATAGAAGCTGCGGAATACCTGAGAAAGGCGAGGTTTTCTGCGGAGAAGGTTTCCAGGGCATACCGGATTGCTACATACGATGATGCCCAGAATATAAGAACTATAGAAACCCAAAGAAAAAATTTCCAGTCAGTTTTTTGCATGTAATTCATTAATTGAAGCAATCAAATTTTAGTAACTAAAATTCTTCTTACGGTTTTACCTATTTAAGCAAAGTTATTTCAGAAAAAACGGCGTACATAGCCAGTAAAACGACATTTTAAGCCACGGTTTTGAAGCCCTTAATTGCGCCATTGTTTTATGAATTGCTGGTTTTCCTCTCAGTTATTGCCGGTTGTAATTTGAATTTTTCTCTTAATGTTTTCATGTCGTCAGAAACTTTTCTATCTAAAATTTTGGCGTAGTGCTGTGTAGTGCGAAGATTTTTATGGCCAAGCATTTTGCTTACACTTTCAATTGGTACACCATTGGTAAGTGTAACAGTAGTGGCAAAAGTGTGCCGGGCAATGTGAAAGGTGAGTTCTTTATTAATGCCGCATACATCAGCCATTTCTTTCAGGTAACTATTCATTTTTTGATTACTTAAAACTGGCAGCAGCTTTCCTTCATTTAAACACTGCGGATGCTCTTTGTATTTGGCAATGATTTCTTCTGCCATTGGCAGCAAAGGAATATTTGAACGGGTATCTGTTTTTTGGCGGTTGGTATAAATCCATTTTTCACCATCAATGCCAATGGTGATATTGTTTTTTGTGAGTTTCTTCACATCAATATACGCAAGACCAGTAAAGCAGCTAAACAGGAAAATATCTTTCACCTGGTTGAGCCTGTCCGTTGCAAACTCTTTTGATGCCAGC
Organism: Chitinophagaceae bacterium; assembly: GCA_016786885.1. Lineage (GTDB taxonomy): Bacteria > Bacteroidota > Bacteroidia > Chitinophagales > Chitinophagaceae > JJ008. The sequence continues at coordinate 144,045 of JAEUVO010000031.1, forward strand.
ACTTGCAATTCTTCTTCCACCAGGAAAGCTCTTTCCACTTCCTTCACTTTGGATTTGTAGTTTACAAACGGGCTTTTATCTAACCAGCCGTTGGCTATACAAATTCGGATGATTTTGCCAAAGTTTTTTATGTACTTAACTGCTGTATTGTTGTTGCACTTACGAACGCTGCGGAGATAAAACTCATAGTCGGTTATAAAGGCATGGTCAATTTTCTTTATATCAATATCTGAAATGTTGTACTTCCATTTCAAGAAATCAATTGTATGCTTTAAGGATGTTTTGTATCGCTCCAAAGTGCCGGGTGCAAATTCATCATTTAGTAAGGCTTCAATTTGGTTATTATGATTTTCAAAAATGGGTGCTAGCATACGGCATTTTACTTCAGTGCCTAACAATTTGTTCCGCATCGTTTCTACAGTAATTTGTCTGCCTTCATGTGTCAACTCTTTCTGATAATCGTACACTTTGCCTTTCAAAATATCCAGGTATGTATTTATTGAATGTGCATCTCCTGAACTGCCTTTCATACGGCCTTGTTGTACAGACCATTTTGCCGCTTCAACATACCGTTTGGTACTGATTTCAATACGCTGCCCATCAACGGTAACCCGAAGATAAATGGGAATAAGCCCGTCAGTAGTGGCTTTGGCTCTTTTTGCATAAAAGAGAATGGAAACTTTTGCATGCATGGTGGTGACCTTTTTGCGGTGATAAAATTAGATTCATCTGCTGCCCCAAACAAGATGTTCATTTGCTGAACTGCTTGCCGGACAAGTGTTTCGGAGAAATTCGGTTACCCGGATTTTGATTTGATTTGGGTAACCGAAATTGCCCCCTAAGCCATGCGATTTAATGAATGAAATGAACAGGTAGGAAAACAAAAAAGCCTGAAAACACTACGATTTCAGGCTTTTTGAATTGTTTTGTATTGATACTGGCGGAGAGAGAGGGATTCGAACCCCCGGACCTTTTGAGTCAACGGTTTTCAAGACCGCCGCATTAGACCGCTCTGCCATCTCTCCGGCGCAAATGTACGGTCTCATTTATTTCAACCCAAACTTTAGTACCACTTCATTTACCTTCGCATCAAATTTTTTTTGAGTGAAACATCTCAAATCACTGAATAAATACTTCTGGAAATATCGTGTCCGTCTTGGCGCTGGTATTGTGTTTGTTTTTTTATCCAATTATTTTAACGTTTTGTCGCCCCAGGTCACTGGCTTTGTAATTGATTTTGTACAGCGGTCTTTAAACCTTCCGGGTTACAAAGCGCCGGGAAAAAAACCGGATTACGATGGCCTGGTCAACGGATTTATTAATTCAGTAGAAGGGAATGATTTTTCAATTGGTAAGGTGGTGGCTTTATGTGGAGTGGTCATACTAGTACTGGCATTGCTCCGGGGATTTTTTCTTTTTCTAATGCGTCAGACGATTATAGTAATGAGCCGCTACATCGAGTATGAGCAAAAGAACGAGGTTTATAGCCATTATCAGAAATTAGATACAGCTTTTTATAAAACACAAAGCACCGGCGATCTGATGAATCGTATAGCCGAGGACGTAAGCCGTGTTCGAATGTTTTCAGGACCCGCTATCATGTATCTCGCAAACCTGGTTTCCGTTATTTCGCTGAGTGTCTTTTTTATGCTTAAAAGGGACTCCGAACTTACGATGTATGTGCTGGCCCCGCTACCTGTGCTGGCTGTTACTATTTACCTGGTAAATAATACAATTCATAAGAGGAGTGAAAAAATACAGGAGTCATTGTCGCATCTTACCACCAATGCACAGGAATCTTATTCAGGTATCCGGGTCATAAAATCGTTTGTTCAGGAAAAGGCAATGCTTGGCTTTTTTACCCGTAATGCAGAAGAATTTAAGAAAAATGTATTGGGGCTGGTAAAGGTAGAAGCTATCTATTTTCCTTCCATCACTTTGCTGATAGGGCTTAGTACCCTACTTACTATAATGATAGGAGGCTTGTATTACATAAGGGGAGGGCATAATGTTGGAATAAATACTATTGTCGAATTTGTCATGTATATAAATATGCTGACATTTCCTGTAAGTGCAATAGGTCTTACGGCAAGCATGATCCAAAGAGCTGCAGCCTCGCAGAAAAGGATCAATGAATTTCTTGATATCAAACCGGCAATTCGTAGTCAGCCTGTTTTGGTCAAAACCTCGCTGGATGGCGATATAAAATTTAATAATGTCAATTTTGTTTATCCTCATACCGGAATAAATGCCTTAAAGAATTTCAACCTGGAAATAAAAAAAGGGGAAAAAGTCGCTATTGTAGGCCGGACAGGAAGTGGGAAATCGACCATTGCTCAATTATTACTCAGGATGTATGATGTGACAGAGGGCTCAGTAGAAATTGATGGCAGCAATATCAGGCAAATAGACCTGGCGATGCTCAGGGAACAAATAAGTTATGTGCCACAGGATGTCTTTCTTTTTAGTGACACGATAGAAAATAATATTGGATTTGGAATGAATCACTTCACCAGGTCGGATGTGGAAAAAGCTGCCGTAAAAGCAAGTGTAGAAAAGGAAATTGCCGGTTTTTCACAGCAATATGACACTATGATCGGGGAGAGAGGGGTGACGCTGAGTGGCGGACAGAAGCAACGGATCTCAATTGCACGGGCATTAATAAAGGATCCTGGCATTGTGGTATTTGATGATTGCTTAAGTGCTGTTGATGCCAGGACCGAACGGGAAATACTTACGAGTCTCAATGAATACCTGCTGGAAAAAACAGCCATAATTATTACCCATCGGATTTTTTCAATGTTCAGTTTTGATAAGGTAATTGTACTGGAGGATGGAAGGATAATAGAGCAAGGAACTCATGAGCAGCTTCTCCGGCAGGAAGGATATTATGCAGCATTATACAAGAAGCAGCAACAACAGGATAAGGCGGAGAACTAGGAGGGTGGGTTTTAGGCTTTCCGCTAAAGAATTAATAGTCAATTTGGCCGTTTCGAAAACATCTATATATTTGTAACTTCCAAAACCAAAGTAATTCATTAACTGCTAAAAACTTATACAGTGGCGTACGAGAATAACGACAAGAAAATGGAGAGTATCTACAGTAAGCGCATCCGTGCAGGAAAGAGGAGAACTTACTTTTTTGATGTAAGAGCTACACGGGGAAATGATTATTACCTGACCATTACCGAGAGCCGGAAAAGATTTGATGACAATGGTTATGATCGTCACAAAGTTTTCCTTTATAAGGAGGACTTTAATAAATTCATTAAGGCATTAGGTGAGGCTGTTGATTATGTAAAAACAGAATTGATGCCTGATTTTGATTTTGATGCTTTTAATCATGATGAAAATGCTGACGAGTATACTCCTGCAGCAGAAGCAAATCATGAAGCTGAAGCTGCGCCAGTTGTGGTAAGTAATCCAGTACCTGATCCGGTTGCAGAGACCAATACTACCCCGGGTGCAGGTACTGAAGAGGTTGATAAATGGTGATTTTTTCTAATAGAGTCAATTTATAAAATAAAATACCCGCTTCTGCGGGTATTTTATTTTGGTTAACATATCTTTACGAAACCAAAAAATTGCTATGAGTAAATCTTTACACCTCATTTCAATATTCTCATTTCTTTCCTTTCTGCAAATAATCACCGGTGTCAGTCTGGCAAACGGTAAATATTTTAATAATTAAAAATCAGGACTATGCAATTAAATTTTACGCAAAAAAGTTTAAGCCGCCTGTTTGTAAAAGCTCTCTTAACCGTAGTGATATTATTCACTTTCGTTAAGGCTTCTTACTCCCAGGTGCTTTACAGTGAAGATTTTGCGGTTATGTCGCCTCTTCCAACTGGCTGGGCACAGCAAAATCTTAGTACACCCGCCGGAACCAACCCATTATGGTTCCAGGGAAATTCAGGGGTTTTCCCTGCACAGAATGGAGCTGCTACATCATATGCAGCTTGTAATTTCAACAGTGTTGCCGGAAACAATACAATCAGTAACTGGTTATTCATGCCAAACATTTCCATAAAGAATGGAGATGTTTTCACATTTTATACCAGGACTGTTGCTTCTCCTGCTTTTCCTGACAGGTTACAGGTGAGAATGAGCCTGAACGGTGCCAGCACTAACGCAGGAACAACGGCAACTGATGTAGGCGATTTTACAACACTGTTGCTGGATATTAATCCAACATTAACTACAACAGGTTATCCCAATGCATGGACGCAGTATACAGTAACGATTAGTGGTGTACCAACTCCAACATCTGGTCGCCTGGCTTTCCGCTATTTTGTAACCAGCGGTGGCCCTTCAGGTGCTAATTCAGATTATATCGGTGTTGATAATGTTGTTTATACAGCAGTAGCTCCTTGTACCGGTACTCCTGCACCCGGAGCAACAAATAGCACAATTAACCCTGTTTGTCCTGGTGTGAACTTTACTTTATCTCTTGCAACACCCGGATCAGGCGTTACTTACCAGTGGCAATCATCACCTGATGGAACAACCTGGACTAATATAACCGGCGCAACAAATGCTACTTTGACCACCAATCAAACTGCTACCACTCATTATCGTTGCAATGTAAATTGTGGCGCAAATCTAGGTACTTCAACCCCATTACAGGTTAATATGGCATTGCCTTCAGCCTGTTATTGTACACCACCTGCATCAGATTGTTCAGATGATGATGTGATTACAAGGGTACGCATTAGTACGTTAGACAACGCTTCTACTTGTGGTACCGGACCACCCGCCGGATATTCAAATTATACTACAACGGTAGCAGCA
>JAEUVO010000004.1 GCA_016786885.1 Chitinophagaceae bacterium
CTCAATTTCTATTTTTGCGTATTATTTAGGACATTGTTCACAAATCTTAATCCTTAGTTATGGCAAGCAAAAAGTATTTATTCCTGGCAGTCACATTCTGTCTGCTGGCGTCTTATGGTTTCGCTCAAAGGGTAGGAGCCAGTTACGACGTTAAAGATTCTTCCCTTGTACCCGGTAAAAGAATGCCTCAGCACACTGAGTTCCTGAACGGTACATATAACTTTCCTTCAAAACCCCGTAACCAATGGGAAATTGGTATTAAAGGCGGTTTATTCCAGGTAAGTGGTGATGTACCAGCACAATTTGTTTCACCAGGTTTCGGTGCTCATGTAAGAAAAGCCTTTGGTTACATTTTCTCAGTACGCCTTGAATACCTGTATGGTATCGGTAAAGGATACGCTTTCAGAGAAGCTGAGAATTACGCAAAAAACAGTGCATGGGGATCCAACATTTCTGATCCCAATCAAAGATATTCTGCTCCAAGAGCTATTACAATTAACAATGGTGTTCGCCAGATTGTTTCTTCAAAAACAGGGCTGCCGACTACAGCTACAGAGCATATTTTTTACAATTACAAAACTAAAGTTCAGGACCTGAGCCTTGAAGGTGTTGTTACGCTTAATAACATTCGTTTCCATAAAGCAAAAACCGGTTTTAATTTTTATGGATTTGCCGGTATTGGTGGAAGCGTATATGATACAAAAGTGAATGCACTCAATGGTTCATCTAAATATGATTTCACTTCTATCGATCAGGCCGCTTACAAAAACCGTAAGGATTTTGTAAAGAATATGAAGAATAATGTACTGGATGATAGTTTTGAAACTCCTGCTGAAAATCAGGGAGACCGCAGACCTAAACTTTTCGGTGATACATTCAAACCCTCTGGTACAGTAGGTGCCGGAGTTGCTTTCAAACTTAGCAACAGGTTGAATCTTGCTATCGAAGATCGTTGGACATTTATCAAGGATGATTTGCTTGATGGCCAGCGCTGGCAGGAACATGCATGGGGTGATGCTGTGTTAACCCGTGATTTTGATTCATACAACTACTTAAGTGTCGGTTTGAATATCAATCTTGGTGCTAAATCTGTTGAGCCATTGTGGTGGTTAAATCCACTTGATTATGCTTACAGCGAAATTCGCAATCCTCGTTTGATGCGTTTGCCAAAACCCGTATTACCTGATACTGATGGTGATGGTGTAACTGACCAATTTGACCGTGAGCAAACTCCTGCAGGCTGTCCTGTAGATTCTCATGGTGTAAGTCTTGATACTGATGGTGACGGTGTTCCTGATTGTAAGGATAAAGAATTGATCACTCCAACTTATTGCCAGCCAGTAGATGCTGATGGAGTTGGTAAATGCCCGATTCCTTGTCCTGATGAGAAATGTTTCGAAGGATTTATTAAGAAAGGCGCTAATGATTGTGCTACTTTACTTGGTGCATTACCTAGTGTTTCTTTCAAAGCTGGCTCAAACAAACTGAGCGATGATGCTAAAGCTGTATTAGCTACAGTAGCTTCTAAGTTGCGTAACAATCCAGGTTGTAAAGTGGTGGTTGTAGGATATTGTTCTTCTAACAAGAAAGAGCAGCAGTTGAGTTGGGATCATGTAAATGCCGTTATCAACTACATGGTTGATAAAGAAGGCATCAGCCAAGACAGGTTTATCTTTAATTATGGCCAGGAAGGTGGTGATTGCAATACAGTTGACCTCCGTGCTGCCGCCGAAGGTGAAGAAGGGCCAAACAGGGTAGAACCACCTCACCCGAACCTTCGCAAGAACTAATAGTCGATACTTTTTGCTTAAATATACCCTCCCCCGATTAATCGGGGGAGGGTTTTTGTTTCAGTTAAATCATTGGTTGGCAGCTTTATAATAACCTTAACTGGCAGGTTTTGGCAGCGGATCTTTTTTGTGTAAGTTTTGCCGGTATCTGTTAACTTTGCAAACCTTTATGATCAGTATGTTTACCAGCGTCTTGAAACCTAATCGTGGCCTCCTCATTATCGTGGCTGGAATGCTTTTTACAGGCATTTTATTGAGCAGTTGCAGTAAAGGAATAAGTAAGCTGTTGAAAAATCCCGACCCTGCTTATAAGCTCAGAATGGCTGAGCAATTCTTTGTGAAAAAACAATACACAAAGGCTCAGCAGGTATATGAGGATGTAATGCCATATTATAAGGCAAGCAAGGAGTTTGAAGATATATATTACAAGTATGCTTATTGCGCCTATCATCTTGGCGATTTTATGAATGCAGAAAACCTTTTTAAAAGTTATCTTGAAATATTCCCCAACAGTACAAAGGCAGAAGAAGTAGATTATATGCGGGCTTATTCATATTACAAGCAATCTCCAAAGCCTGAGTTGGATCAGACCAGTACTATAAAGGCGATGGGTATGATGCAGACATTTATCAATACCCACCCGGGATCGCCAAGAAATAAAGAAGCGACAGAGATCATTGATATTTGCCGTGCAAAGCTCGAGTTGAAGGATTTTAAAAGTGCACAGCTATATTATGATATCGGTCAGTTCAGGGCTGCCGGTGTAGCTTTCACTGCCCTGATGAATTCATATCCTGAATCACTCAGGGGTGATGAATATAAACTGATGATCATAAAATCGTATTACCAGTTTGCGGAGTTGAGTATTGAAGAGAAGAAAGTAGAGCGGTACGAGCAGGTTATTAATGAATGTTACGAATTTACAGACAGGTTTCCTGACAGCAAACTGAAAAAGGAAGCAGAAACTTTTTTAAACCTATCACAAACAAATATCAAAAATTTAAATACTAATGAGCAAACTAAGACGCCAGCTTAGCGCAGGCATTACCAACAATGTGGAAACCCGTAACCTGGATGAGATAAAAGGTAAAACAGGAAATCTTTATGAGTCTATTTCCATTGTAGGAAAAAGGGCTAACCAGATCAATATCTCCTTAAAGGAAGAATTGCATAATAAATTGGAAGAATTCGCCAGCCATACAGACAGCCTTGAAGAGATCCATGAAAATAAGGAGCAAATTGAGATCTCCCGTGCTTATGAAAGAATGCCCAACCCGGCCTTGCTTGCCACACAGGAATTCCTGGATGATAAAGTATACTTCCGTAAAGGGCAGGATGAACTTTTCAGCTAGAAGCAATTGTATTTTTCATAGCAAAAGCGATGGGTACCCGTCGCTTTTTACTTTTAACAGCTAATTGTCCGATCTTTTATGGGCTTTTGCAAGTAAATGGTACTTTTGAAGACGATGCTGAACGGCAAAAAAATATTATTAGGAATCACCGGCAGTATTGCTGCTTATAAATCTGTTTACCTGGTGCGGTTGCTTGTAAAAGCAGGAGCAGAAGTAAAAGTGATCATGACGCCTTCTGCAAAGGATTTTGTTTCTCCGTTGACCTTATCCACTCTAAGCCGGAATACAGTAGCCATTGATCTTTTTGATGAACAAAGCTGGGCCAATCATGTGATGCTGGGCCGTTGGGCTGATGTAATGGTGATAGCACCTCTCAGTTGTAACACATTAGCAAAAATGGCTAATGGGTTGTGCGATAACCTGCTGCTGGCAACTTATCTTTCTTCTGTGTGTCCGGTGGTAGTAGCTCCTGCTATGGATGAGGATATGTGGCACCACCCTGCTACAAAGAATAACCTGGCCAGGCTGGAAGAATTTGGTAATAAAATAATTCCCGTAGAAAAAGGAGACCTTGCAAGCGGATTGCATGGCGAAGGAAGAATGTCAGAACCTGAACAGATCATTGATTTTATCAGTATTAATTTTTTTTTGACCGGTCCTGAAACCGGAAAACTCACTGGCAAAAAGGTATTGGTGACAGCAGGACCTACATACGAACCAATCGATCCGGTACGTTTTATAGGTAATCATTCATCTGGAAAAATGGGTATAGCCATTGCAAAAGAATTCTACGAGAGAGGAGCTTCCGTTACACTCATTATGGGGCCATCGCAACTTGACTTTTCTGCAAACGGAATTTCTGTTCAGCGGGTAACAACTGCAGCAGAAATGTATAATGCCTGTATGGAATACTTCGGGCAAGCGGATATCACTGTAATGTCGGCAGCTGTGGCAGATTACTCGCCGGCAGTGAGATCAGACAAGAAAATTAAAAAAACTACGGACACACTTACTTTGGAATTGGCCAAAACAAAGGACATTCTGAAAAGCCTTGGCGAGAAAAAGAAAAGCAACCAGGTATTAGTAGGGTTTGCCTTAGAAACAAATGATGAAAAAAAACATGCACTGGAAAAATTAGCGAAGAAAAAGGCAGATTTAATTGTACTAAACTCCATGCAGGATGCCGGTGCTGGTTTTGGTCATGATACCAATAAGATAACTATTTTCGATAAAAGCGGCCGGGAATTCAGCTTTGGCACCAAGTCAAAAAATGAAGTAGCAAAGGATATTGTTGAAACTATAATCCGTCTTTACTATGTATAAAAAGATATTAATACTTTGTATTGTTGTTTTTTTAGCTTCCGGGAGTAATGGGCAAGAGATACAGGCCCGCCTGTCAGTTATTACAAGTAAAGTAAGCACACAGATAGATAAAAAGATATTTCAAACGCTGCAAACAGGCCTTACTAACTTTTTAAACAGCCGAAAATGGACCAACGATGTCTTTCAACCATCAGAGAAGATCCAATGTAGTTTTCTGATCACTATCGAACAAGACATGGGCGGCAATGTATTTAAAGGGAAGATGACAGTGCAGGCAGCACGACCTGCTTACAATACCACTTACGATTCACCACTGATGAATTTTCAGGATGATAATGTGGTATTCAAATACCAGGAATTTCAACCCATTGAATTCAACGAGAACAGGGTACAGGGCAACGATCCCTTGGTTGCTAATCTTACTGCTATACTTGCTTATTATGTAAATATGATCCTGGGCTTTGATTATGATTCATACTCTATTCGCGGCGGCGATATTTATTTTCAGAAAGCATGGAATATTGTGAATAATGCACCAGACAGCCGGGAAATCACCGGGTGGAAATCTTTTGAGAGCCTGAGAAACAGGTATTGGCTGGCGGAGAATATGAATAATAACCGGTTTGCCCTCATTCATGATGCTCTCTATTCTTATTACCGTTCCGGTATCGATGTGTTCTTTGAGAATGAAGATGCCGGAAGGAGCGGAATTATCAATTGTCTGAATTTTCTCAATTCCATAAATACTGAAAATCCCAACTCAATGATCATGCAGTTTCTTTTCCAGGGAAAAGGAAACGAACTGGTGAAAATATTCAGCAAAGCCAATGCAGAGCAAAAAAGCAGGGCAAAGGAACTATTGACCCGCCTCGATATAACCAACACTTCCCTGTATAACAAAGAACTTAAATGATAAAGGGTCTGTTAATACTTGTGGTGCTGGCAAGTGGCATCATTGCCTGCCGGGGAAAAGACAAACCTTCAGGCGAAATTCTGCCGGAAGCAAAAATGCAGGCAGTACTCTGGGATATGATACGGGCTGATCATTTCCTGAACAATTATATGATCGTCAAAGACACATCATTAAATAAGAAAGAAGCAGGTATCAAACAGTATAACCAGATTTTACAGATCCATAAAATATCCGAGGAGACTTTCAAAAAGAGTTTCGCTTATTACCGTTCAAATCCTAAAGTGATGTGGACAATGATGGATTCACTAAGCAAGATGCAGGATGAAGCACCTACAAAAAGAATAGAACCGGTATCTGTAACAGATTCACTACCCCGGTCTGGAAATATCCCCGCTACGGATACCAGCAGATCGCCACGCAAAATAAAGCCAGCCGCTGCTGACTAAGAAGGCTTCACCGGGTACAAATAGTTTCAAGTTGCTTATTTTTACTATCTAATATTTTATTGCATGAATAAAGTAGTGGCAAGTGCGGAGCAAGCCATAAAAGATATCCCTGATGGTGCTGTATTAATGCTGGGCGGATTTGGATTATGCGGCATACCTGAAAATTGTATTGCAGCATTGGTTAAAAAGAAAGTGAGTAATCTTACCTGTATCTCAAATAATGCAGGAGTTGATGATTTTGGTATCGGGCTTATGCTGAAAGAAAAGCAGGTAAAGAAAATGATATCTTCTTATGTGGGAGAGAATGCAGAATTTGAAAGACAATTATTAAGCGGAGAGCTGCAGGTAGAACTGATTCCGCAAGGGACGCTAGCAACGAGATGCATGGCTGCAGGGTATGGTATGCCGGCCTTTTTTACACCTGCCGGTGTAGGTACTGAAGTAGCAGAAGGAAAGGAAATTCGCAACTTCAATGGAAAAGATTATCTGCTTGAAATAGCTTTTGATGCTGATTTTGCTATAGTAAAGGCATGGAAGGGGGATACAGACGGCAATCTTGTTTATAAAGAAACAGCCCGGAATTTTAATCCATTGATGGCGATGGCAGGCAAAATAACCATTGCGGAAGTGGAAGAACTGGTGCCTGTCGGTGAGTTAGATCCTGACGCTATTCATACTCCCGGTATATATGTGCACCGTATCTTCAAGGGCAGCCACTATGAAAAAAGAATAGAACAACGTACGGTAAGAAAAAAGAACTGATATGGCACTGACGAAAGAACAAATAGCGCAACGAATTGCAAGAGAGCTGAAAGACGGATATTATGTGAACCTGGGTATTGGTATACCTACCCTTGTGGCTAATTATATTCCTGCCGGAATGAATGTGGTATTGCAGAGTGAGAATGGCCTGCTTGGCATGGGGCCTTTCCCTTTTGAGGGAGAAGAAGATCCGGATCTTATTAATGCAGGTAAGCAGACGATTACTACTGTTCCTGGTTCGGTTTTTTTTGACTCCGCAATGAGTTTTGGAATGATCAGGGCCGGTAAAGTTGACCTCACTGTATTAGGCGCTATGGAAGTAAGTGAAAATGGTGATATTGCCAACTGGAAGATACCCGGTAAAATGGTAAAAGGAATGGGTGGAGCGATGGACCTGGTGGCCAGTGCTAAAAACATCATCGTAGCTATGATGCATACCAATCCCAAAGGGGAATCAAAACTATTACCATCATGTTCATTACCATTAACAGGAACCCGTTGTGTAAAGAAAATAGTTTCTGATCTGGCCGTGCTGGATGTTACATCAGGAGGATTTAAACTTTTGGAAAGAGCTCCGGGGGTTAGTGTGGAAGAAATAAAAGCAAAGACTGCCGGGAAGCTTATTGTAGAAGGAGATATTCCGGAGATAGGGATATGAAGTAGGAGGTAGGAAGTATGATGAAGGAAGTAAGAATTTAAGTCCGTTGTATCCTAAAACGACTTCCAGTTTCCATACAGCTTAAAAATCTTAGCCCCCGTCTCGTCACATTTCATGCTGATCCGGCTATAAACTTCTGCAGAAACATAACCACAATCTCTTGAAAAAAGCAGCCATACTTTTGTTTCTTCCAATGATCCCATGGAGTAGATAAGGTATTTCTTGAATTCATTCTCATACACTCTTTTACCCCAACCCTCTGCAATATTTGCAGCAACTGACCTGGACGACCTGATGATTTGATCGGTCAGCGAATATCTTTCTTCTTTCGGAAAATTTCTTGTCAGCTGATAAATATCCATAGCCAGGGCATATGAAATATTGAACACATCGAGGTCAGCCACAGCCTTTATCATAGTAAGATAATTAGATCAATTATTGTAACCTCTAAATAATTAACATCTTCCTACTTCATACCTCATACATCCTGTTTAAGTTCTCACTCTATCAAATTATTTTTTACAGCAAAGAATACTAGTCCGGCTGTGTTCTTACTGCCAAAACGTTCCATCAGTCTGTCTTTAATGGCTTCTACTGTACGTGGGCTGATCTCCATTTTTTGTGCGATCTCTGCCGCCGTAAACTCCATACAAATAAAACGGAGCACATCTTTTTCTTTATCGCTCAGGGTGATCTCGCTATTAAGAGAGGGCACCACTTTCTGGCGGGAATGGGATTTTTTCAGCAGGATACGGTTTACAAAATTATTCAGGTAATAGCCTTTCTCATATACTTCCATGATGGCCCGGCGAATCTCTTGTGGTTCGGCGCTTTTCAATAAATAGCCATTAGCCCCATTCTCCATCAGGTGATAAACAAACCGCTCATCTTCATACATGCTCAGGATAAGCACTTTTATCTGGGGGTATTGCTTGCTGATAGCCTTGGTAGCTTCTATACCATCTTTACCGGGCATACGCAGGTCCATCAGTACCACATCAGGTTCAGAAGCCGCCAATCCGCTCAGCAGGTCTTCACCATTTTCTGCTTCCTGTACAAATTTTACATTGGAATAGGGGCGCAACGAAAGGATGACCCCCTTACGAAAAATCTTATGATCGTCAGCTATCGCTACCTTGATGATTCCCATAGTATCAGATAAGGGATAAAATTAGCAAATAATCAGGTACAAACCGTGCTGTAAAAGCTATTCGTAGGGTTCGTCTTTAGGCAGTTCGATGGTGACCTTGTAATACGTCTGGGAAATATCTTTTTCAAAGTTGATATTCCCTTCCACCACCCGCAGGCGGCTGGTAATATTCTTCAGGCCAAGGCCTACATTACTTTTATTCAGTTTTTCAAAATCTGCCTGTACCAGTCCGCGGCCATCATGATGGATGCGGAGGTAGAATTTTCCGGCATGAACATTTTGGGTAAGGTGAATGAAACTGGAATTACTGTGTTTTAAAATATTATTGATCAGTTCCTGCACCACCCGGAAGATGATGAGTTCTTTTTCTTCCTTCAGTCGCTCTTTATATTCATGAAAACGGCTGCTGGCATTAATGGCGCCGGAGCCGCTTATTTTCTGGAACAGATCGTTGATGGCAGACTCCAGTCCAAAATTTTTAAGGGTAGGGGGCATCAGGCTATGGCTGATATTGCGTACCAGTTGTATCGTATCATCAATGATCTGCCTTGCCTGGAAGATGGATTGTAACTGGGTGGCTTTATCCTGGTTCACCAGGTTCTCATTCAGGTACAGCCGGGCCGTGGCCAGCAGGGGTCCGGCATCGTCATGCAGGTCGGCGGCGAGGCGTTGGCGTTCTTCCTCCTGCAGGCGGATAGAAGCATTCAGCAGCAACCGCTGCTGGGCCTGCTCCATGGCCTGAATCTTTTCATTAAAACGTTTTACCCGGCGCTGGTGCAGGATGATGAATATGATAAGGCCCACGGTAAGCACCAGCATGCCCAGTGTGCCCAGTAAAAGCACAAAGGAAACTCCGGAACTGTTGGTGGCTTGCAATAAGAACATAGTGGTTGGTTAGTTGTGGTGGTTAATCATATCTAAGTTAGGAATTGTTGTATTAGGTTCTTTTTTCTTTTTCAAGGAAAAGAGTACTGCAATTGAAAAAAAGATATTCTTAAATATGTCACCTAGAAAAGAGTAGGTATAATAAGTATTAAAATGCCCCGGGTCTAGGTTATTTACCAAAATATTAAAAAAGAATGTAAACCCTATATAGAAAAGGATACCAAGGACTATCCAAAATGAGAAAAACTCGTAGATACTCTGTTTAGAAACATTTTTAAGTTGGGAGTAGAAATAATAAATAATAAAAACCATAATAAAAATTGACTCTATACCTATAGGGATAGAGTCAAGTCTTTTTATGTGTATTGATGAGTAGAAAAAAATCAGGAAAATAGTAAAGATCAAACTAAGCCAAATAAATAGATGGTTTGCTTTTGTACTAGGAATGCTAAATTTAATAAGCAGCGCAAATGAATAATACTCAAATATTGTATAAAAGAAATAGTAATATTTTTTTCCTAAAACAGATCCAGTTTCTTCAAAGTAGTAGTTAAGAATGAAGAATACGATTAAGTAACATACCAATACAATAATACCCTTATCAATCTTAATTTTCTTGATAAAAAGAAGGAAGAAGAATACTGGTAGAAGGAATGAAAGGTTAAGTATATGTAATAAAAGCTCTCCTATAATATTGGAATTTACTCCAAATATAGAAAAGCTTTTACTAAATTAAAACTTAGGAAATTAAGATTACTCTTCCCAAATTAAACACGTCATACCTAAGTCCATAACTTGTCTTTTCATAACAGTAACATTTTAAGCCTTATCTCAAATTAATTTGACTATCAAATATGGAAATCCTGCCAACGGAATACAATTGCCTTCAACTCGGGTAATTACCCCTAAAATCTACTAAAATGCTTACCAGACGAAGGATTCAGCGATTTTTTATCGAAACAATACCATTAAAAAAAACGTATATTACCTTAGTAGAACTAGTAATTTTACGGTCGTAAAAATAGTAAGATTACCGTGTAAATTCACGGTTATTAACAGCTGTGGATAAAGAGTAGGAGAGATAAGTAGCCAAAAGTGAGTGGGATAGAGACAAGATTAATTA
Organism: Chitinophagaceae bacterium; assembly: GCA_016786885.1. Taxonomy (GTDB): domain Bacteria; phylum Bacteroidota; class Bacteroidia; order Chitinophagales; family Chitinophagaceae; genus JJ008. Next base: position 10,403 of record JAEUVO010000004.1, read on the forward strand.
CTCACTGCTATTTCAAAAAAAGGAAGTTGATTGACATTGGACTTCGCTATGGCATTCAAAGGATTTGGAAATTACATTCAGGACGGTTTCTAAGGACATTGGACGAAAAAATAGGGGCTCCATCTTCTGTCAATCAACTGGGTCAAAAGTATATCCACACTCTTGTGTGCACAAGAGCAATACTGCGGCATTTCAGCCCTTCGGTATTTACGGAAGATATAGTATAGTTGCCGGGAACAAATGAAATTGTACGATTGGGAAAATGAAAATCTACGATTTTGCCTCGCCAGGTAACTATTTCGACCAGGCTAATAATGTTTTCAGGATTGTTTTTGAGGCAGAGACGGTTGTTATAATTAGCTTGTCGAAGTATGACAGGTTTTATTTTGAGGCAAAAATTTTCGAATAGTTCCAAAAGCATTTCACCAGAAGTGTGAAATGAATAAATTTTAATACAAAAAACTTAGCCAAAAGAAATTTCCCCATTTTGCGGTTAATACTAAAATTTGCGTAGTTTTACTCACTACCGATACCCGGTAAGAAAAAAACAACCCAATACCTCATGACCGCTCAGCAAATAAAAGTAGCAATCGCCGACGACCACAAGATCTTTCGTGATGGAATCCGCATGGCATTGAAAGAGAAGGATTACCTGAAAATACTCTGGGAAGCCGAAGACGGTAAAGACCTGATGCATAAACTGCAGCTGAAACAGCCGGATGTGATATTAATGGATATCCGTATGCCGCATGTGGATGGTATCAATGCCATCAGCCTCATCCGCAAGGAGTATGAAAACATCAAGATCATTGTACTTACCATGTATGATGACCAGGAGATGATCACCAAGATGATGGAAATGGGCGCCAATGCTTACCTCACCAAAACAACGGACCCCGAAGAGATATACCAGGCTATCCTTACCTGCATGAATGATGATTTTTACTTTAATGAACTGGTAAATAAAGCTGTGTTGCTGAAACTGCAGCATAAGAAGACGGTACGTCAATTTTATCCCAACCCGGTCAAGCTGTCTGAAAAAGAACTGCGGATATTAAAACTGATTGCAGACGATAAAACCACAGAAGAAATTTCCAAGGAAGTATTTCTAAGTCCCCGCACTATAGAAACCATCCGGCAGAACATGAAACAAAAAGTAGGTGCTAAAACAATAGCCGGACTGGTAATGTATGCCACCCGGAATAAATTGTTAGATTGATTTTGACCGGGCTTGCCCGGTTTTTTTAATGTTAGAACCTTTCTATCAGATCAGCTATGAGCAATGTCAACGATACTTTTTTTGATGGTCATTATAAGGAAATATGGAAGACCCTGATTCCCGATGAATTGACGGTGAAAGAAATTGATTTCATGGTTCCTCATTTTGGCCTGCAACCAGGCAGCAAAGTACTTGATCTGATGTGCGGATATGGCCGTCATGCCATTGCACTGGCAAAAAAAGGTATAGAGGTAACGGCAGTAGATAACCTGGGCGATTATATTAATGAAATAAAAGCAACCGCAGCTGAAGATGGGTTACCATTAACGGCAAGCCAGCATGATGTTATCAGCTATGTCATCAATGACCAGTTTGACCTCAGCATTTGTATGGGCAACAGCCTGAACTTTTTTAATGCGGCAGATACTGTAAAACTGCTTGCTAATATTGCGGCACACCTGAAACCGGGCGGGCATTTACTGATCAACAGCTGGTCTATTGCCGAGATTGTTTTCAGCAAACCCGTTTCAAACAGCTGGAGTAAGATCGGGGAGTATAAATTTCTAACGGAACTGAAACTTTATTTTCAGCCCACCAGGATGGAAGTAGACAGTACCATGATTGCTCCTGATGGTACCGAGGAAATCAAAAAGGGGATTGACTATGTCTACTCACTCAATGAAATGGAAGCCATGCTGCAGCAGGCCGGACTGAAACTAAAAGAAGTGTACAGCATTCCGGGAAGAAAGAAATTTAGTGTGGGTGAACCAAGGGCTTACCTGATTGCCGAAAAATACCAGTAAATAAGGTTGGGTATGGTAAAATAAAAACCCCGGCGTTATGAGGACCGGGGCTTGATGTTACTGTTATGAAAAGAAAAAGATTAATAAGTGTTGTGTTTCATAAGGACAGGGTTTAACGGTGCTCAGGTTTTGGTTTTTTCAGCAGGGTATTGGATTTATAAAAACGGGACCATGTTAAAAATAGAAAGTTGATTGTCGGTGAAGTGTTTCCCGATGAAGATCGGGTTCGGTTTTTCAAGGGATTTGGAAATAACTTTCTGGACGGTTCTGGACATTGGATGAGATAAAACAGATCATCCGCATCAATCAACTTTCTGAGACAAAAGTATATCCACAGGTATATGTTAACAAGAGCATAACTGCCCTATTTGCAACATTCGGTATTTACTGCTGCTGTCGTAATTTTTCAACAGGTGAGTCGTAAACATTCGTTACTAATGATATTTAGCGGTAGTTTCCACAAATTTTAAATCAAGTACTTTCCCTATGGTATATATTGCAGGAATTTTCCAACTTGCAGCATTGAATAAATACTTTAATCCAATAATTATTTTACTAATTACTACATCATGAAAAACCCAGACACTAACTCCGTAATCAAAGTGGCCATTGCTGACGATCATGCCCTGTTCCGCACTGGTATCAAAACAGCCCTGCAGGCAAGAAAGGATATACAAATGGTAGCAGAAGCAGAGAATGGAATGCAACTGCTCAACCTGCTCCGTCATATCCAGCCGGATGTGGTGTTATTAGATATACAGATGCCGATCATGGATGGCCTGACAGCCTTACCTGAAATAAAGAAGCTCTACCCTGATATTAAGGTGATCATGTTATCATTCCTTAATGACCACTCTGTTATTTCGAAAATGATGGAAATGGGAGCCAACTCCTATATAACTAAAGAGTCCGGAGCTGAGCTTATATATGAAGCCATCAAAGGAGTGTACGAAAATGATTTTCATTTTAATGATCTGACCAATAAAGCATTGCTGAGCGGACTGCGTACCAAGCGTACCAACGAGTCTTCCATGCCACAGGATGTGCAGCTTACAGAAAAAGAGATCACTATCCTGAAACTGATGTGTGATGAGAAAAGCACTAAGGAAATTGCTGATATCGTGGACCTGAGCCCCCGTACGGTGGAAGCCATCCGTGATAAGCTCAAAACCAAAACCGGTACAAAATCAATGGCCGGCCTGGTGATGTATGCAGTAAAGGCAGGACTGGTAGAACAAGCATAATTTTTCATGGCAAGTAAATATGGCCATCCCGGCAATTTCGCCGGGATGGCTTTTTTTATTTTACCTTGGCAGCTATGTATGTTAGCTTGAATGGGAAAATGGTTAAGGCTGATGAACCGGTATTCCTGTCTTCCAACAGGGGATACCGCTATGGTGACGGATTATTTGAAACGATCAAAATAAAGGATGGTAGGATCTTGCTTGGAGATTATCATTTTGAAAGGCTGTTTTCAGGATTACAATTGCTGAAGTTTGAATTGCCGGGGTTGTTTACCAGGGATAACCTCATCAAAGGGATCATACACTTGTGTGAAAAGAATAACTGCTTATCACTGGCAAGGGTAAGATTATCGGTATCCAGGGGCAATGGGGGTTTGAATGACGGGGATACAATTGCCTGTTACCTTGTGGAGTGCTGGCCCTTAAATGAATCGCAAAACAGGATAAATGAAAATGGGTTGGTGGTTGACATTTTTCCCGATGCCCGCAAAAGCTGTGATATTTTTTCCAACTTAAAATCTGCTAATTATCTTCCTTATGCCATGGCGGCCAGGTTTGCAAAAGAGAATAAGCTTAATGATTGTTTCGTATTGAATACCGCTGGCCATATTGCTGATTCCACGATCGCCAATATTTTTTGTATCAAAGACGGAGTAATTACTACTCCTGGTTTGGGTGAGGGGTGTGTAAATGGTGTGATGAGACGTCATTTACTTGCAGTACTGAAAGACACCAGCTATGAGACGAGAGAACTGGCGATTACTGCTGCAGACATTGAAATGGCTGACGAAGTAATTCTTACCAATGCCATTAGCGGCATCAGGTGGGTAAAACAATTTCGTCAAAAAACATACTCCAATCAGCAAACAACGGAAATTTATAACCGGTTTGTCAAAACAATTTAAGCATAGGCTTGTTTCCATCTTACATGAAACCTGTCGTCAATATTTTTTGGTTCAGAAGAGATCTTCGCTTGTATGATAATGCCGGTTTATATCATGCCCTACAGGGTGATAATCCTGTGCTGCCTGTTTTTATTTTCGACCGGAATATCCTGGATGAACTGGAAGATAAAGCTGACCGCCGTGTAGAATTTATCCATCTCGCTTTGCAGGAAATACAGCAACAATTAATAAAGCTGGGCTCTTCGCTGGATGTGCGGTATGGCAAACCTGCTGATATCTACAGGGAATTACTGAAGGAGTATGATGTAAAATCTGTTTTTACCAATCATGATTATGAACCTTATGCAAGGGAAAGAGATGCTGCTATTGATGCTTTACTGAAAAAGGCAGGAGTTGTATTTCAAACATATAAAGACCAGGTGATCCTTGAAAAGGACGAAGTGCTGAAAGATGATGGCAAACCCTACACGGTATTCACTCCTTATTCAAGAAAATGGAAAGCTGTATTAACTGATTTTCATCTGAAGCCTTATCCCAATAAAAAGTATTTTAAAAATTTGTATAAACAACCGGAGAGAAAAATACCTGCATTAAAAGAAATGGGCTTTGAATCTACTGGTTTGTCATTTCCTGAAAAAGAATGGAAGGGACAGATTATACGGAATTACAAAGAGCAAAGGGATATTCCATCTGTACAGGGCACTTCCCGACTAAGCGTTCATCTTCGTTTTGGGACGATCAGTATAAGAACACTTGCAGCTGAGGCAGGAGCATTAAATGAAATTTTCCTGAATGAACTCATCTGGCGGGATTTTTATCACATGATATTATGGCATTTTCCAAAAGTGGTCGGTCATGCGTTTAAGCCGGAGTATGATAAGATCAGGTGGCGTAATAATGAAAATGAATTTAAAGTATGGTGTGAAGGAAGAACAGGCTATCCTATTGTGGATGCGGGTATGAGAGAATTGAATGCAACTGGTTTTATGCACAACCGGGTAAGGATGATCGTAGCTTCTTTCCTGACAAAACATTTATTGATTGACTGGCGATGGGGCGAAGCCTATTTTGCAAAAAAGCTTCTGGATTTTGACCTGGCGGCTAATAACGGTGGCTGGCAATGGGCAGCTGGCAGTGGTTGTGATGCTGCTCCTTACTTTAGGGTGTTTAATCCCTATTTACAAACACAAAAATTTGACCCTGAGTTGAAATATGTACGTAAGTGGGTACCTGAATTCGAAGAACTGACTTACCCGCAACCAATAGTGCAGCATGAGATGGCAAGAAAAAGATGTTTGGAAGCTTATGGTTCTGCTTTAAAAAAATGACCTAATCGAATCTTGGGTTTACAAAATTATTAAGCTTGGACCCGAATCGGTAATTAAATCCGAAATGAGTATAATACCTGTAGCCGGAAGCCAATTGCCGGCGCCTGGTTAGAACTTCCTGAGCTGTGGCGTTTTGTTTAGGTAAATACAACTGGTCTCTTACTAGCTCCGCTCCTGAAAAAATATAGAAGGACAAACCGCCAGTGATGCGAATGTCAAATGTTGTATTGAAAGTAAGATTGAAAAACTTCCAATTGTGAAAATAATTGTGATATGATGATCTAATATAGATCCTTCCCCATTTTTGATTTACTGAAAATTTAGCCTCAAGGCTTTGACCTAATAAGGATTCTTTTGTTTTGTCGTAAAGGGTAGTATCAATATATAAGTTTCTGCGGGCATCAAAGACGTATGCGATAGTGAATTTCTTAGTGTTCACCAGTTTGTACGGGAATATGTTATACTCCACACCCGTACGAAAAATAAAATTGGATTTATAATTCGAAAAAGTATTACGGCCAACTTCGCCCTGGTAGGCCCAGCTCCAGTGCTGATTTATACTTTTTACCAGGTAATGTTCCAAAGAGAATTCATTATTACGGTTGATGAATTTTTCGATATTTCCGTTAACATCTTCATATTCAAACTCGGATCTTGTCTTTGATCCATCAAATTCAAATGCAACTTTTATATCTTCTGTAATACGGGTTACTGAAACTTCTCCGCTAAATTGAGCCTCTTTATATACTGCATCCATATTTATATTGCCACTCATGCCAGTATTTATTACCCAATAGTTCCATTTATCTTTTGTCGACAGCCCACTTTTTCCTGCTGATGAAGAATCAGTTTTATCAGATTTCATCGTGATATTAATAGCGCTGGCAGTTCCGGTTTTGGCAATAAATGGAGTAAGCCCAAGTTTCACATATTTTAATAATAAAGCCCTTTCTTCAAAATCTGTATTATTGGCTTCATTAAAAAAGCGAAGTGTGTCAGTTATATTACTGAATTGATTTTGACCAAAAAAGATCAATTGATATTGGTCACCACCGCTGCCGGTATTTTGATCATTGATCAGTATATGAACATCTGCAGCCTGACGATCAAGTGAAAAATCGACGATATTTATTTCGGTTCTTATGAAAGTCATATCGCACCCATTCAGACAATCTATAAAAACCTTTAACCTGTCAGGATATTTTTTTTGTGCCCAGCCTGTAGATGCAGCAGCAAATAGCAGAAGGATTAAGCAAAGCTTTCTCATGGCCAGTGGTTTGAGTTGCAAAGTAATGGGATTGAGGATTAAAATATGTCTGACTTTTTTACAAATAGAGTGATTCACTTTGTAACAGCACAAGTTTTTCAGATGACCGGGATTGTTTGAACACTTCCAATAAGACAGTAATGGCTTTTTTGCCCTCCTCACCAAGATTAATGGAGAAATTATTAACGTAAAGTTCAATATGCTGCCGCATTACTTCTTCACTCATTTCCTGCGAATGTTGTTTTACATAATCAGGGATTAGCGGATAATTCTTAAAAGCAAAATCCAGGCTTTTCCGTATCAGCTCATTTACTTTCAATGCGGCAGCTCTTTTTACAGATTGATTGACAGCAATACCTCCTAATGGGATCGGCAGTTTCATTCTTTCCTCCCAGTATTCGCCAAGATCAACTATTTTATGCAGGCCTTTCTGCTGGTAAGTAAAGCGGTTTTCATGAATGATAACGCCGAGGCTTTCCGGATGAGATATGACATAGTCTTCAATTGTATCAAATCTTATAAAGGTTTTGTTCTCTGCTTCAGGATATGCAAAACTAAAAAGCAGGTTGGCAGTAGTGTTTTCCCCGGGCAGGGCAATCAGCATTGAGTTCACTTCTGACATCGTACATCGTACTTCTGACTTCGTCACTAATAACGGACCTACGCCTTTACCTAATGCACTGCCGGCATGCAGCAATGTATAATGATTTAAAGAGCGGAAAAAAGCAGGGAAACTGAGTTTAGTGATATCCAGTTTACCTTCTAAGGCCCATTGGTTAAGTGTTTCCACATCAGCGAGCACTGTCTCAAACTCAAATCCTTCCGTATCAATTTTATGATTGACCAGTGCATCAAAGATGAATGTATCGTTGGGGCAGGGGGAAAAACCGAGAGAAAGTTTCAAAGTGATTGGTTAATTAGTTAATTGATTAATTCCGACAAAAGTTTAATCAGTTCCTTATTCAGGTTAATGATGGATTCTTTCATGTTCCAGTTCTTCTTGTTTCTTTCTGCAATATAATTACTGACACCTCTTAATTGTATAAAAGGAATTTTTTCCATCAGGCATACATAATGAAGAGCAGATCCTTCCATGGACTCAATAACCGGGTTAAAGGAATCTTTATAGAATTTCATTTTTTGCTTTGAAGTAGTGATCTCGTTTACAGAAATGCCTTTTACCTTTTTCAATCTTACTTTTTTTACCATTTCATTCTGGTTGATAAGCCATCCTTTTGAAAACGGATATTGATCCTGCGGCACCAGTTTAAGATCAAAAAGCGTTTTTAATTTATTCAGTTCGATAACACTCTGGTCAGCGATGGCCTCTTGTTTTACTACTACTACAGAACCAAGCGGAATGCTGGTATCGAAGCAGCCACCCACCCCGGCCTGAATAATAAGATCCGGCCTCTTGATGGTCAGCTGTTTTGTCAGCGAATAAGTTGTGGCAGTAAGACCAATACCCGTTACCAGCACATCGGCCACTATTTTTTTAGATAAATTACCGGGTATTCTGTAATAATTCAGAAAGGGAGTGATTTCCAGCGGAGTAGCAGCCACTATCAGGCAGTTTGTCATACGTTGGCCGGTTATTTTTTCCGGTTACTTTGCAGCAAGTTAGTAAAACTATCTTCTATTTTGAGCTCCCGGAGAACCTGAATTGACTTACTTTTGCCGCCTGCCAGCCGTATGGTATGGTCTAACAATCCCTCCGCCCAATGCTGTGAGGGATCTAAAAAGTAAAGCATGGTTTACTTAACAAGAATTGAACATTTTAACTCGGCCCACAAACTTTACAATCCCAACTGGTCAAAGGAAAAAAACGATGAAGTATTTGGCAAATGTGCCAATGAGAACTGGCATGGCCACAATTTTGAGTTGTTTGTCACCATCAAAGGAGAACCTGATCCTGATACCGGGTTTATTTTCGATGCCAAAAAACTGGGAGCCATCATCCAGGAAAAGATCATCGAAAAGCTGGATCACCGGAATTTAAATGTAGATGTTGATTTTATGCAAGGCAAGCTTTGTTCTATCGAAAACCTGGTGATAGGAATATGGAATGAACTGGTGCCGCATCTTCCGGCTGCCGCTCAATTGCATTGCCTGAAATTGGTGGAAACTTCTAAGATATATGTAGAATATTACGGAGGAAAGTAACCGGCGAACAATATTCCATCGTTTTTGTTATCACCTGTTACGGGTTGGCTGATATATTTTCATAAATTGTCGTATGAGTAAAAAAGTGGCAGTTTTCAGAAAGGAAAGTTTTAATGCTGCTCATCGTCTTTTCAACCCTGACTGGGATGATAAAACGAATGAAGAAGTTTTCGGTAAATGTGCATTGCCACATTATCATGGACACAATTATGACCTGATAGTGAAAGTGGTGGGGAAGCCAGATAAAGAGACAGGATATGTAATGGATATGAAAGTGCTCAGCGATATTATTCAGCGGGAAATAGTAGAACGGTTCGATCACAAAAACCTGAATCTTGATACAAAAGAGTTTAAAACACTCAACCCGACAGCAGAAAACATTGCCGTTATTATATATAAAATATTACGTCCTCATATAAATAAGAAACTGGAAATGCAGATCCGCCTGTATGAAACACCCAGGAATTTTGTGGAGTATCCCGTTTAAAATTCAAAACTGATACGAATGGCTTATAAGAAAACAGAACATTATGATGAGAAAGCAACCACCGGCTTGATCAAAAGTTATAAAGACATAATAGGGTTACTGGGGGAAGACTCGGAGAGGGAAGGATTGCTTAAAACACCTGAACGGGTGGCAAAAGCCATGCAGTACATGATGCAGGGCTATCAGTTGGATGCACATGCTATTCTGAACTCGGCCAAATTTCATGAAGATGTGAGTGAAATGATAGTAGTGAAGGATATCGAGATCTACAGCATGTGCGAACATCATATGCTGCCCTTTATCGGGAAAGCACATGTAGCTTATATACCTAACGGATGGATAACGGGATTGAGTAAAGTGGCGAGAGTGGTAGATGTATTTGCCCGAAGACTCCAGGTGCAGGAAAGACTTACCATTCAGATCAAGGATGCTATCAAGGAAACACTGAACCCACTGGGAGTGGCGGTTGTTATTGAAGCACAGCATTTGTGTATGATGATGCGGGGAGTGCAAAAACAAAACTCCGTTACTACTACTTCTGCTTTTGACGGTGAATTCCAAAAAAATTCAACAAGAAGTGAGTTTATGAAGCTGATAACAGCCCGTCTGAGCTGATTCTGAAAGAAATTTGATCAAATGCCACAAAGATTTTTCTAATCAAAACCTTTATGGCATTTTTGTTTGTCATAACTGCAAGCTACCATGAAACATGCCTATATTTTTCCCGGACAGGGATCTCAATTTCCGGGGATGGGGAAAGAGTATTACGAGAATAGTGCTTTTGCCAAAAAATTGTTTGAGCAAGCCAATGAAATCCTGGGCTTTCGTATTTCTGACATTATGTTCGAAGGAACAGAAGAGGACCTGAAGCAAACAAAAGTTACACAGCCTGCTATATTTCTTCATTCAGTTATCGCCTACAAAAGCATAGAGAATGCCAAACCAGATATGGTGGCAGGGCATTCATTAGGTGAGTTTACAGCATTGGTGGCCAATGGTACACTAAGTTTTGAAGATGCACTGCAACTGGTTGCTGTTCGGGCAGGAGCCATGCAAAAGGCATGCGAGATCAATCCATCCACCATGGCAGCAGTATTGAACCTTGCAGACGAAAAAGTAGAAGCTATTTGCGAAGAAATACAAAAAGAGACTGGAGAAATAGTAGTACCTGCTAATTATAATTGCCCGGGTCAATTGGTTATTAGTGGTACAAAGAAAGGAATAGAGATAGCCTGTGAAAGAATGAAGGCAGCCGGCGCTAAAAGAGCTTTAGTACTACCGGTAGGAGGAGCTTTTCATTCGCCATTGATGTTGCCTGCAAAAGAGGAATTACAGGAAGCCATTCTTACAACAAAGTTCCATTCACCTACCTGCGCTATCTATCAGAACGTAGCAGCTAAAGCTATCATGGACAGGGAAGAGATAAAGCAAAACCTGATCGATCAGCTGACCGGTGCGGTGAAATGGACCCAAAGTGTGCAGGCGATGATTGCTGATGGGGCCACAAAATTTACCGAAGCTGGACCTGGAAAAGTTTTACAGGGACTTGTCAGCAAAATAAATAAAGAAGTGGTAACAGAAGGAGTTGGTTAAGGGGAATTTAATGTGCAGCGATTCAAAGGAACAAGTTGTCAAATACATATGAAATCGTTAATAACCATTCTTGGTTTTCTTGTGTTGCTTGTTTCCTGCAAAAAACAGGCAAGTTCTGAGAACGAGTTTTCTGGTGTTTGGGTTGAAACTACACTTGAGTTAGATACACTCGACTTTAATTATAGTAATTTGTTTGACTACTCAGGCAACTATGACGGAATTGTCTCCTTTAGAACCAATACTTATACAGACACAGTTTTAAATCCGGATTATCCAATTAACCTTTCAACACTGTATCAATATTATTTTGAGAATAATGGAGCAGTTATAAGACTTAGAGATTTCTTAAGCTCAAGCACTCAATTTTTACCTTACAGCTTTTCTCTGTCGGCGGATAAAAATCATATTACTGTAAGCAAATTTTATTTGCGAAGACAACTGCCTGCAACTGTCACATTCCGAAAGCTAAGGGATTAAACATAGATAGAACAATTCACCCACTCCGAATCGAAATCAGCATTGTACTTTTTGTAAAAATTAATAGCAGGTTCGTTCCATTCCAGTACTTGCCATACAATTCGTTTAAATCCCTTCTCTTTTGCTTCTATGATCAGGCGATCTAATAAGAGTTTGCCAATTCCTTTTCCCCTCGCTGCTTCAGTTACTAAAATATCCTCAAGGTACATAGCCTGGCCTTTCCAGGTGGAGTAACGGATATAGTATAATGCAAAGCCAAGAATAACACCTTCTTCTTCTGCTACAAATGCCCACCAAACCGGGTTTTTGCCGAAACCACTTTCTTCAAAATGTTCTTCCGTTACAGTTACCTCTTGCGGAGCTCTTTCATATAAGGCCAGTTCTTTTACCAGTTCCAATAGCCTGGGGCAATCTTCTTTTACTGCTCTTCGTATTAATATTTCCATTGTTTATGAACTTTTTATCGCTTAAGTATCTTTCCCGGATAATTACCGGATGTTTTTTTGTTTTCAAAAACTATTACCCCATTTACATATACTGCGTTTATGCCTTCAGAAAGGGCATGAGGCATATCAACAGTTGCTTTATCTTCTGCTGTTTCAGGATTGAATATAACCAGGTCAGCATAATAACCATTCTTAATCAGGCCTCTTTTGCTCATGCCCATATGATGTGCTGCCAGGCCAGTCATTTTGTAAATGGCCTCTTTCAATGAGATTGTTTTTTCATTTCTCACATATTTACCCAGTACTCTTGTAAAAGCACCATATCCCCGCGGATGTGTTCCGTTGGATGAACCATCAGAGCAGATATTCGTATGCGACCATTGCATCATCTTTTTTATGTCGTCTTCACTCATAGAAGTAGCCATTATATTTTCCTGGCATTCCCTGTTATGTTGTTTATCACAATCATCCAGTCTTTCAATTAACTCCACCAGCATACGGGCAGCAGTTTTATTTTCCAGTTTTGCAATTTCAGCTAAATTTTTACCCGCATACTCTGGTTTTACTTCATAGGAACCAAGAAAGATATCTTCTGGTAAAGTGATTTCTTTTAATATCATCTCCGCTTCTTTTTCATCACGGAAATTCCGGTCGGGAAATAATACACGGATAGTGGAGTTCCAGAAAGCATAGGGATAGATGTCTGCAGTTATATCAATCCCATTTTTTCTTGCAGCATCGAATATGGATAACAAACTATCCGCTTTGCCCCAGATATTATGCATAGCAAGTTTAACATGACTTACCTGTACAGGTATTCCGGCTTCTTTGCCTATGGTGATGACCTCTTCAATTGCCTTCCAGAAATAACGGTCTTCGCTTCGGATATGACTGATGTATCTTCCGCCCCAGGGCGCCACTTCTTTAGCCAGTTGCAATACTTCGTCATTAGCGGAATAAATACCCGGATCATATTCAAGGCCTGTTGATAAGCCAAATGCACCTGCTTCCATATCCTGACGCAATAAGATTTTCATTTTTTCTATCTCTTCCTGTGTGGCCGGTCGTTTGAAATTTTTACCAAGGATAGAATCCCGGATGGTATTATGCCCGCTGTATGACCCAATGTTGATAGCAACAGAAGTATCGGTAAGTTTTTTAAAAAAATCTGCCAATGGAAAATTAGAGCCGCCGTCCTGGCCAATAATGATAGTTGTGATACCCTGGCTTACAGGGGCAAGGAGATCCCGGTTTTTGAACAAATTACCGGCATGGTGACTGTGAGTATCGATAAACCCCGGTGACACCGCATTTCCCTCCGCATCAATTTCATTTTCTGCTGATGCATTTGACAGATCGCCAATAAAGGCAATAGTATCATTGTTAATACCTATATCGGTTTTAACAGGATTATTTCCACTTCCGTCATATACCATTCCATTACGGATGATGGTATCGTACTGTTTCTTTTTTTGATTACAGGAAAAGAAACCGGCAATAACAACGATCGCAACTATATACCGCACTACTATTTCTTTTTAGCTTTAAAAGTTCCATTTGGCTGAATGAAACTGGCTGAAATGATTTCTCCTTTTTCATTTTCTTCGAATTTCACACTGTACCCGGTCAATATTTTCAGGTTGAATTTATGCTTATCAACCGGCACCAGTTCATATTCCGGCTGCCCTTCGAGAAATGCAAATAAGGTTTTATCTCCTTTGATATAGAACTTAACACCATTTCCGGGAGCAAATTCATAGTCACCTGTATATTTGGTCAGTTCGTCTTTGGTTATCTCCTTTGCTTTTTCTTTCCTGGTGAACTCGAGATCCTTCAATCCTCCTTGCAGCGCTATTAATACGGAATTGATTTCCCCAGCAGGGGTCATCTGGTATTGAACTTTCAGGTTTTCCGCACTGCTGGTATCAATACCATCTGTTTTGTCAATGGGCAGGGCTTCAAAAACATCATAATGATAATGACGAAGCCATGCATCACCATTCTGAGTCAACATGATCAATGAATCGTTCCTGTTTATTACTTCAAAAGTGCCATATCCCGGGTGGTTGAACTGGCCGGTATAACTTTTTTTATCATGAGACGGAGAAGTACCTGTCTTCTTATTACTGGTAACCGCTTTTTCTGCATCTTTTGCAGCGGCCTTTGCTTTTTTCTGTGCTTCATTAGCTCTTCCATTCCAGTTAATGGGAGTCAGGTTTAATAAACGATCTGCGATGGTATTCCGGACAATACCCGGAATGGCTGAACCATTTTGATTTGCAAGTACAACGAAGCCAATACTGTCTGTAGGGAAAATAGTGGTACTGGCCGAAAACCCGTCAATATTACCACCATGTTCTACCCTGTAATGGCCACGGTAGGAAACAATCATCCAGCCAAAACCATAGTTAGCAATATGCGCATCCGGAATTTCTTTATCCGGCAATCCGGCAGACATTATCATCTGTGAACTCATGGCTTCTTTAGTATAAGCAGGTGGTAACACTTCTTTGCCATTGAATTTGCCGCCATTGATCCAGGTCATCACCCAATTGCTCATTTCGTTTACACTGCTGTTGATGCTGCCTGCCGGTCCCATCGCATTTATATTATAGTAATCCAATTTTTTGATCACACTGTCTTTATAAAGCGTATAACCCAGGGCGGCGTCGTTGCTTTTCTGAAGGTCGGCAATAGAGAGATTGGAAGTTTTCATCCCCAGCGGAACAAATATTTTTTCTTTGATATTAGTTTCCCATGATTGCCCTGTTAATTTTTCAGCGATCATTCCCTGTGTAAGAAACATGAAGTTGTTGTATTGCCATGTTTCTCTTATTGCGGCAGTGGGTTCCTGGTATTGGATACGTTGCAGTAAACTATCTCTTGATGAAGTATTAAAAAGATACCAGGAATAATCATGTCTTGGCAACCCCGTACGGTGGCACATCATATCCCTTACGGTAACCTTGTTGTTCAGGTCATCATTAAAAAATTTTAATTCTGGTAAATAATTCCTTGCGGGTTTGTCATAGTCCAGTTTATTGTCTTTATTCAATAGTCCCAGTAAGGAAGAAGTAAAAGCTTTTGTGCAGGAACCAATAGCGAATAATGTATTAGGCGTAACAGGTAATTTTTTTTCATAATCACGGTATCCAAAGCCTTTTGCATATATTATTTTATCCTTTTTAATAATAGCTACTGCAAAGCCTGCTCCCTGCCTGTCTTTTAATATCCTTTCAAAAACAGTGTCAATTCCTGTCAAAGGATCTGGCTGCTTTACTGGTTTCTTTTGTGCAAAAGAATGATTGACGAGCAGTAGGGCGAGAAAAAAAAATAACTGTTTTTTCATTGCTTATGTTTTTAATAGTACTTTATAATGCCTGTTCCAGGTCGGTAATAATATCCTGTAAATTCTCAATGCCCACATTCATCCTGATCAGCCCGTCAGTGATGCCATACTTTTCTTTCTCTTCTTTTGGCACACTATAATGTGTCATAGATGCAGGATGGGAGAGAAGAGTGTCGCAGGTACCCAGTGAAACTGTCCGGACACACATTTTTAATTTGTTCATAAAGTCAATTCCAGCCTGCAATCCGCCTTTTAATTCAAAACTCAGCATAGCACCCGGATGACGCATTTGCTTCATGGCTGTGTAATGATCAGGATGATTGCTTAATCCTGTATAATTTACTTTGGCAACTACAGGATGTGCTTCAAGGTAATGTGCCACTTCCATAGCATTGTGACAATGACGTTCCATTCTCACTTCCAAAGTTTTAATGCCTTGTATCAGCAAAAAAGCATCAAAGCTGTTTGAATTACCACCAAGGGTGCGATGAATTTTGGTGATCCTTGTTTTCATTTGTTCTATGTCCCTGCCAAGTAAAATACCTCCTATAGCAGTGCCATGCCCGTTTAAGAATTTAGTGGTGGAGTGAACAATATAATCAACTTCATACCGAAAAGGTTGCTGCAGGTAGGGTGTGGCAAATGTATTATCACAGGCTACCACCAGGTTATATTGTTTTGCCAGGGCACTCAATTCTTCTATATCCACACATTGGATCGTTGGATTGGCCGGTGTTTCCAGGTACATCATCTTAATGGCTTTATCAGCTTTAATGATGTCTGCTGCTTTTTGCAGATCCCTGAGGTCAGCAATAATGGCCGTAATTCCAAAGGCAGGAAGAATTTTTGATACCAGTTCTTCGGTACCACCATATAATGAAAAATGAGTGATGATCTTATCTCCGGGTTTTAAGGCAGACAGCATAAGGGTGGAAATAGCAGCCATACCAGAGGCATGCAGGATACCTTTTGCTTCTGTATTCAATCCAAATGTTTCCAGCGCTGCGATCTTATCTTCCGCTTCTGTCATGGTCGGGTTGCCCCAGCGGCTATAGATGTAACCTTCTTCTTTATTGTCAAACCGTTTCATTCCCTGCTCAGCAGAATCGAAAACATAAGTGCTGCTGGCATAGATCGGAACCAGGTGGGCATAATTCGGATCTTGTTTGTGTCCGCCATGTACTGCCAGTGAACCCCATCCTGTAAGTGGAAAACTTTTATCCATTATCGGGTTTTGAATTGGGAAATTTGAGCCTGTTCAAAAGTAACTGATTTAATTTTTATTGAACTACTGCATGAAAGAACTCCTGAAGCAACTGGCTGCATACAATGTTTGGGCTACACAGCGGATCACCGATGTAATACTTTCGTTACCCGAAGAAAAGCAAAAAGCCGAAATAGCCAGCAGTTTTAACAGCCTCCATACTACCATCCTGCATATCTGGGATGCCGAAAGTATCTGGTGGCAGCGTATGAAACTGCATGAGCGGTTTGTGAGACCAAGCGATAATCCAAAAGGCTCTACCCGGGATGTGATCAATGGCCTGCTGAGCCAGTCAAAATTATGGGAAGGATGGGTAAGCAATGCCAGTGAGCTTTCGCTGGATCATGTATTCCAGTATTACAATAATAAAAAAGAGCCGGTTAAAATGCATATCTACCAGATGATATCCCATGTATTTAATCATAGTTCCTATCACCGCGGGCAGCTGATCACTATACTCCGCCAGTTGGGAGTAGAAAAACTGCCGGGAACTGATTTTGTATTGTGGGTAAGAAATAAGAAATAAGGGATTAGTTTTTTTCCTCACAGCGTTTCTGCTACTGACAGACAGGGAAGGAGATGACGGGTAGAAAAAAAGTTTGGACACCCGGCTGGGATGGAGGGTTTTATTCTAGTTTTTAAAAGCTATTTAGATATAAAGTGAAATCTGATTTTTTTGAAATTAAGAAAAATGTTTCTTTTGAAAATGCCTATGAATTTTCAAAGCCAGATGAAACGGTGATAACTAGAATCAGAGATTTAATACTTGGTATAAATATTCGGAATGGAAGATTGAGGATTGAAAACATATTAAAAGATAGAAAACTAATTAAGTATTTAAATGTAGATGATCTACTATTTGAAGTAAAGAATGATCTGTTTTGCAATTTCAAAGAATACTCTGATGAGTTTTCTGATGTGCCAATTGGTTTTGTGTATTATTTAGGGGTCAGTCTTTTTTGCTCAAATTCAGTAGAAATTGTCCAAAAAATTTACCATAAAGAACGAAGTGACATTGGAAATATGTATACCTCTTTCACAATCAAATCTTATAACGGCTATTTTTATTACTGGAAGTAGAAACTCTAGTTTCTTCCTTGTCGAGTGTCCATTCAACTTTCCCAGGCGTAGCCTCGGTACATTGCCTCGCCAAGGCGAGGTGTGTTAGCCACCGGACTCACCGTTGCTGTGTAGAGAAACCCGTAAATTGCTGAGTTGCGTATATAGATTTGACATTGTCGCTAAATTACACTGCCGAGTCCACGCCACTGCACAGGGCTGAGAAGTGAAGGGAAGGCGCCAGGCAGAAAAAAAACCAAAAAAAGGCAAATGAAGAAGCAAAATATTTTAATTACCCTTGTTTTATTGGCATTAATAAGCAATGGTCAAGTTAAAATAAACGATGATCAAGCTAAGCTTCCAGCAAATTATATTCGGTTAGAATACAGAGGGGGTGATGTAGATAAACCGATTCCAGAGGTTTATTTTTCTACGGATTCTATTTATTATCTAGGCCTTTTCACTTATGGGGTCACTTATAAGATTGATGAATGCGAGTTTCTAAAAATAAAAAAAGCAATTGAAGAGTCACGATCTCTTACCTTGATCGATACTACAGATGTAGGGTATTATCAATTTTACATAGTTATAAACAGCAAAACAAAATTATATAAGGCCGATAATATTTCTGAAGTGAGTATTATATTTAAAGAGATAGAGGAGAAAATCACTGGTAAGGATAAACGTAGTGTTACATATTTTTTTAGAAATATTTTAAATCGCATTAAATAATATCTCATTCTCCTGACCTTGCCGACAAAAACCAGTTCTTCCTTTTAATATTTCCTCAACTCCGGATCACGGTTACTCCAAAAACTGATGATAAGTGCAATGCTTAAGGCAATGCCCGCCACCTTTAGAATAAATACAAGTGTATCTTCTTTTAATTCCTGGTACACGGTTGCCTTGTCAAGAATAAAATAAATGAGAGGAACAATAACAAGGTAAAGGAGAAATAACTTAAAAACCTTGTTCCAGAATTTTTTTGAGGCACGGCGGCGACTCGACATAATGACGGATTTACGGCTAACTAATCTAGATTACCAATCAGGTTGAACCTTCAGGACAAGGCAGATAATGTATAAAGATATGTCTGCAGAATCAAAGCTGCTTCTGCAGAATAAAACAATTTACTTCTTTGCATCATAAACCCATTTCACCCAGGTGGCGCCCCAGGTAAAACCACCACCAAATGCAGCCAATACTATATTGTCGCCTTTTTTTAACTGGTTTTCCCATTCCCACAGGCAAAGCGGGATAGTAGCAGCAGTAGTATTTCCGTATTTCTCAATATTGATCATTATTTTTTCTTTCGGCAGCCCCATCCTGTTGGCCGTAGCATCAATAATGCGAAGATTGGCCTGGTGTGGTACCAGCCACGCCACATCATCACCTGTCAGGTTATTTCTCTCCAGCAATTCAGCACTTACATCAGCCATTCCTTTTACAGCAAATTTGAAAACGGCCTGTCCTTCCTGGTAAGCAAAATGTTCTTTTGCCATTACCGTATCAATACTTGCAGGTTTTAATGAACCACCGGCTTTCATATGGAGAAACTGGCCACCGCTACCATCACTTCTGAGTATGCTGTCGAGAATACCATAACCATCTTCACTTGGTTCCAGCAAAACAGCCCCGGCGCCATCACCAAAAATGATACAAGTGGCCCGGTCGCTGTAATCAACAATGGCACTCATTTTATCAGCGCCGCAAACCACCACTTTTTTATACCGGCCGCTTTCGATCAGCGCTGCACCTTGCGTTAGTGAGTATAAAAAACCGGAACAGGCTGCAGCTACATCAAAACCCCAGGCATTTTTGGCTCCCAATTTATCGCAGGCAATATTGGCTGTAGAGGGAAAAACCATATCGGGAGTAACTGTGCCCACGATCAGGCAATCTATTTCTTCCGGGCCAATGCCTCTCTTTCTGCATAATTCCTGCACAGCAGGTACTACCATGTCTGATGTGGCTTTGCCTTCACCTTTCAGTATCCTCCGTTCAGAAATACCTGTACGGGTACGTATCCATTCATCATTTGTCTCCACCATTTTTTCCAGGTCGAAGTTGGTCAGTTTATCTTCCGGAACAAAGCCACCTACAGCAGTAATGGCAGCGGTAATTTTTTTACTCATGCAGAAAAAATATTAAAATAAAAGTGGCCAAAGTTACGGTGGATTAATTAATTGTGAAATCAGTTAATCAGGCTGTCGGAAGGCAGAGCTTTGTTGATATTTTACCGGGTATTCAATTATTCCGGGAATTATAGTAATACACCTTCCATTCCCGATTAACCAATTAACCATTTCCCTATTTTCGCAGCCATGATAGCTTACCTGAAAGGTGATTTTGTGCATAAGACCCCGGCGGTGGTTCATATTGATGTAAATGGTGTGGGATATGAAGTGCAGATCAGCCTGCATACATACTCAAAAATTCAAAACCTTGACAAGGGAGTCTTGCATACGAGTCTGTTGATACGGGAAGATGCCCATATACTCTATGGCTTTTTTGACCTTGCGGAAAAGGAGATATTTATGCAGCTGCTAAGTGTTTCCGGTATCGGCGCATCGACAGCGAGGGTAATGCTGTCATACATGAAGCCGGAAGAACTGGCTAAAGCCATTATTCAGGGTGACACAAGAACACTGGAAGGTATCAAAGGGATCGGGAAAAAAACTGCCGAGCGGATGGTATTGGAACTCAGGGATAAACTGGCTAAACATCCCCTGGAATCAAATATTTCTCCGCTGAAAAACAATACTTTGCATCAAGATGCGTTAAATGCTTTAACTGCTCTGGGCATTAACAGGCAGGCTGCCAGCCAGGCCATTGAAAAGACCTTTGCAGCCAATCCAAACCTATCCGTTGAGGAACTGATTAAGATGGCACTTCGTACCCTCTAATTACAATATTTCTGGAAACTAATTGACGAGAAAACATTGAACCTTAAAACTGCTCATATCTTCCGTACACTGGTATTATTTACCATTGTGCTTGCATCTTCTTGTTTGCAGGCATGGGCCGATGATTTTAGCCCTTCCGATGCGAATAGAAATTTCTTTTTTGCCGATACTACCCGCTATCCAATAAGAGACAGGTACGGCGACCCCTACTCAAACCCCAACCGAAATACTTTCGATCTCAGGGACACTGCATTTATCAAAAGAACGATTGAGTACGATCCAAAAACAAAGCAATACTACATCGTAGAGAAGATAGGTAACCGCTATTACCGCACCCCCACTTCTTTTACCATGGAAGAGTTTGTGCGGATGCAGGGAAAGAAGGACGAAGAAGATTATTTCAAAAAAAGAGCTTCGCTGCTTACTAATATGAACCGCCGGATGGCAAGACCAGTATTCAAAGTGTCGAACGACTGGTTCAACCGGATAATGGGGGTAGGGCCGGACGGAAAAGTAAAAATTGAGATCAAACCATCAGGGTATGTTGATTTTTTAGCAGGTTACCAGGGTCAGAATATTAAAAATCCGACATTACCTGAAAGAGCAAGAAGAAATGGCGGGTTTGATTTTAATATGAACTCCCAGTTGCAGATGGATGCACAGATAGGTGAAAAGCTAAAACTGCCGATCAATTATAATACCCTCGCCAACTTCAATTTTGAAAATCAGTTGAAACTTGATTTCAGGGGAAAAGAAGATGATATCGTTAAAATGTTCCAGGCGGGTAATACCAATTTTGCTTCGAAGGGAACATTGATACCCGGGGCCCAGTCACTTTTTGGAGTGAAGACACAACTGCAATTTGGAAAGCTATTTATCACCACTGTAATGGCCAATCAGCAATCGCAGCGCCAAACAATGGGATTGCAGGGCGGAACATCAGCGCAGCGTTTTTCATTAAAAGCAGATGAGTATGATGAGAACAGGCACTTCCTGATGTCACAATATTTTCGCAGCAATTATAATACGGCAATGAAACAATTGCCGATCGTTAATTCAAAAGTGCAGGTACTAAGGGTAGAAGTGTGGGTTACCAACAGGAACGGAAGTACAACCGATACAAGAGATGTAGTGGCATTTATGGACTTGGGGGAACGAAATCCGTACAGTCCTATTCTTACTGGCGGCGGCGATGTACTGCCAAGAAATGATGCTAATAATCTCTACCGTGACCTGACGATTAATCCTGATTTCAGGAATTCTTCATTGGTGCAAAATGCGCTGACCACTTATGGATTATTACCGGTACAGGATTTTGAAAAAACATTTGCGAGGAAATTACAAGCAACAGACTATTACTTTAATCCGCAGATAGGTTTTATCTCACTCAATCAGCCATTGCAGCCCGATGAAGTATTGGGTATTGCATTCCAATACACTTATAACGGCCGTGTATTCCAGGTAGGCGAATTTTCGCAGGATGTGCCACCAGATACAACGGGTAATTCACAGCGAACTCTTTTCCTTAAATTACTAAAAGCTACTTCGCAACGAACAAACCTTCCGATATGGGATCTGATGATGAAGAATGTTTATTCAGTAGGGTTTGGCCAGTTGGAAAGACAGGACTTTACACTGGATCTGTTATATGAAGAACCAAGTTTTGGTGAAAAAAGATATTTGCCTCCGCCGGATGTAGTAGATCCTTACAAAGGGCAACCAATTATTTCATTGACAAACCTCGACCGGTTGAATAACCAGAACGATCCTCAACCGGATGGAGTATTTGATTTTATAGAAGGCTATACGGTTATTTCTACACAGAGTCGTATCATTTTCCCGGTACTGGAACCTTTCGGGCATGACCTCGATTATTTATATGCTTCACAAGCTACAAGAGATAAATATTTATACTATCCGCTTTATGATACGATAAAAGCTATTGCACAAACATATGCCAACCTGAACAGGTTCAAGATCACCGGTCGGTCCAAATCATCAGGCTTTGGTGCCGCCGGGGGAGGAAGTGAATACCAGTTGGGATATAATATTCCCCGCGGTTCGGTAACCGTAACAGCCGGAGGGCAGGTATTGGTAGAGAATGTAGACTACGAGATCAATTATGACCTGGGAACATTGAGAGTAGTGAACCAGGCTATCATCAATTCCGGTGTTCCGGTTAGTATTAATTATGAGAATAACCAGGCCTTCGGTTTCCAGCAGAAGAATTTCCTGGGATTGCGGCTTGATTATATGGCAAGTAATAAGCTGTCGCTTGGTGGAACGATTGTAAGATTAGGTGAAAGACCTTTTTTTATAAAACAATCGTATGGTGAAGACCCTATCCGCAATACGATGTATGGTTTTGATATCGACTATCGCAATAATATTCCCCGTTTATCAAAATTGCTTGATAAACTGCCTTTCTATTCTACCAAAGCGATGTCATCTATTACCGCTTATGCAGAGGCAGCTATTTTACAGCCCGGACATGCCAGGCAGATCAACTCAGGCAGTAATGACAAGAGCGGCCAGGTATATATCGATGATTTCGAAGGCACCCGTGCAGGTATTGATCTTCGTTTCCCGCTGATCAGTTGGACAATGGCTTCTATACCGCAAGGCAATGGTTTGTTTACAGAATCAGCTTTAAATAATGACCTGAGAAGCGGCTATAACAGGGCGAAGCTGGCCTGGTATAATATTGAACCCGTATTGCAGGAAAGAAGAAATTCAAACAACCCCTTGCAGAACGACCTTGACGAGTTATCAAAACCTGAAACAAGACAGGTGCTGCAAAAGGAAATATTTCCCCGTCGAAGTACACAGTTTGGAGAAGGTTTATTGACCACTTTCGACCTTGCATTTTATCCAAAGGATAAAGGGCCTTATAATTTCGAATTCGATCCAGCAAGAGTAGATGCAAATGGCAAACTAAGAAACCCGAGACAGGCATGGGGAGGTTTGATGCGTAATATTGACCAGACAGATTTTGAAACCGGCAATATAGAGTACATAGAATTCTGGCTGCAGGATCCTTTTATTACTAATACTGCCAACCCAACCGGTGGTCAATTATATTTCAACCTGGGAAATATTTCTGAAGATATATTAAGAGATGGCAAGAGACAATATGAAAATGGATTGCCAACCCCTACAAATAATGCAAGAGTTGATGAATCAACTGTATGGGGTAAAGTTCCTTCTATTCCGCTGCAGGTAACCAATGCATTCAGTAATACCCCAGCTGACCGGGAGTTCCAGGATGTTGGTTTTGATGGATTACAGGATACTGCTGAACAAAGAAAATTTGCACCATACCTGAATAGTTTGAGTACAAACTTTGGAACTACTTCACCAATTTATCAAAAGGCACAGGCAGACCCTTCAGGGGATAATTTTAAAGCTTATCGTGACTTGACTTTTGATCAGTCACCGGTAACAGGAATTTTGCAACGGTATAAGAATATCAATAACCCGCATGGTAATTCGCCGATAGCAGAGAACAATACACAGTTTGTAAATGCCTTTACTCAATATCCAGACGCCGAAGAACTGAACAGGGATAATACCATGAATGAGGTGGAAGAATATTTCCAATATAGAGTGGATATCAGACCCGGCATGAGTCAAAGCACAAACCCTTTTATTACTGATGTAAGAGAATCGACTGTGTCACTGGCTAACGGGCAGTCCCGTACAGAGAAATGGTACCTGTTTCGTATTCCTGTTGATCAATACCAGCAGAAGATCGGTAATATTCCTGATTTCAAATCCATTCGCTTCATTCGTATGTTCGTAACCGGGTTTGATGATTCTGTAGTAATGCGTTTTGGCAAACTGGAACTGATCCGTAACCAGTGGAGAAAATTCAAGAATAAGATCGATACAACCGGTAATTATACCACTCTTCCTGTTCCTGATCCGACAACTGTAAATGTGCTGGCGGTGAATGTGGAAGAGAATGACCAGCGCCAACCCATTGTCTATCGCATACCTCCGGGCATTGAAAGACAACAGCAGCTTAGTAATAACAACGTTGCAATGTTCCTGAACGAACAATCTATCAGCATGCAGGTATGCGGGCTGCCACAGTTTGAGGCAAGGGGAGTTTTCAAGACGATGAATCTTGATATGCGTCAGTATGGCAAGCTATCTATGTTTATCCATGCAGAGTCTGTACAGGGCAGTCAGCCGATTGAAGATGGGGATCTTAATGCAGTGGTAAGAATTGGAAACGACTTTTCCGGGAATTATTATGAAGTAAGGATTCCATTGAAGAAAACTGACTTTGGAGAAATGGATAGTTTAAAGATATGGCCTGCGGAAAATAATCTTGATTTTTCATTGGACGATCTGACTGACCTGAAAACGAAACGGAACAAGTTGGGAATTTCACCTTCAGTCTATTATAAAGAGACACTGGCGAATGGCCGGTCATATGCTATTCTTGGTAATCCAAACCTGGGTGAAGTGAGGGGTATGCTGATGGGAGTAGAAAACGTAACGCAGGAGACTATATGCACCGAAGTGTGGTTCAATGAACTTCGACTGCAGCAACTGGATGAAAAAGGCGGGTGGGCTGCCATAGCAAGAACAGATATTAAATTGGCAGACCTGGGAACCCTGTCCATTTCAGGAACTGCCAAATCGCAGGGTTTTGGTACACTGGAACAAAGAGTAAATGAGCGAAGCCGCGAAGATGTTTACACTATTGATGCATCCGCTACTATTGAAGCCGGTAAATTATTACCCAAGAAATTGGGTTTACAAATTCCTGTGTATGCAGGTATCAGCCGTCGCACCAGCACACCGGAGTACGATCCGTATGATCTTGATCTTAACCTGAAGCAAAAAATAAAAGATGCAGATGCTGATAAGAGAGACTCGATAAAAAATGATGCCCAGGATGTTACTACTATCAAAACAATCAACCTTACGAATGTAAGAAAACTGAAAACAGATGGTAAAAGACCAAAGCCATGGAGTATCACCAATTTTGATTTCAATTACTCATACATACAGACCCTCAGCCACAATCCATTGATTGAAAGAGATGAAATGCGCCGTACCCGTGGAGCGATAGGCTATACTTATGCGCCGCAGGTGAGACCGTTTGAACCATTTAAAAAAATGATCAAATCGAAATCACCCTGGTTGTCGCTGATAAAGGATTTCAACTTCAATTATGCACCCAACCAGATTTCTTTCAGGGCTGATGTATTCCGGCAGTTTGGTGCTACCCGTCCCCGCAATGTAGGTGGTGGTCCGTATAAAATACCGGAGACATACAACAAGTATTTTACGTTTGACAGGTATTACATTTTGCAATGGAATCTTACAAGATCTATTTCTATTGACTTTACCGCTACTAATAATGCCCGGGTAGATGAACCATTTGGCCGGATCGATACCAGGAATAAAAAGGATTCTGTTAAAACCAACCTCTTTAAAGGAGGCCGGAATACTAATTATAGCCAGGATGTAACGATCAACTACAATGTGCCAACCAATAAAATTCCATTGCTTGACTGGACATCAATAAGAGCAAGCTATAATACGAAGTATAACTGGCTCGCTTCTTCCTTACTGGCAAGGAACCTGGGTAATACACTTTCTAATACGCAAACAAGAACTATAAACGGCGAGTTGAAATTTGAAGAACTATATAACAAATGGCGGTTCTTAAGAGCAGTAAACAGTAACTCTCCCGGAGCACCCAAAAGCCCACGAAGCGGGAAGAATGATGGAAAAAGCGGAGACGATAAAAAGAATGATGGGCAAGTTAGTAATCAACCACAGGGTCCAAGAGAAGCAGGTATCCGTATAGATACCATCAGGAATAAAAAGGGAAAGATCATTCGTATTAAGAAGAAAAAGATAAAAGCGAGAAAGGATCCTAACCAGTTGCCGGAGATCAGCAATGTTCCCAAGTTCTTCCTGCGGCTGGCTACTTCACTGAAAAGAGTGGGCATTCAGTATACAGAAGATTTTGGAACGACCTTACCGGGTTATATGGATAGCACAGAACTACTGGGAAATAATTTCAAAAGCAGGGAACCGGGCTTTGGATATATTTTCGGTTACCAGCCGGATACCAACTGGATCAACAGATTTGGTGCTAAAGGGTTGTTGTCCCGTGATTCACTTGTAAGTGCCATGATACAGCAGCGGTACAACCAGCGATTGAACATCACAGCGCAGGTTAGTCCCTTCAGGGATTTTAATATTGATATCAATCTTGATAAGACATTCGACAAGCAGTATTCTGAATTATATAAGGACACTACAGGAAGTGCAGGCCTCACAAGGCTCAATCCCTATGCCTTGGGCAGCTTCAGTGTCAGTTATATTTCTTACCAAACCTTGTTCAAAAAATTTGATCCTAATGTAGTGTCTGAGACATTCAAGCAGTTTGAAGCCAACAGGAAAATATTATCTGGCAAATTGGGTGGCCTTAATCCTTACCAGACAGGGGGTACCGATCCCGATGGTTATGTAAAAGGCTATGGCCGCTATGCACAGGATGTGGTGATACCTGCTTTCCTGGCAGCATATACCAACAAAGATCCTATGAGTGTAAAGCTTGCCAAGAACAATAATCCTAATATCAGAGCTAATCCTTTTTCCGGCATCTTGCCAAAACCAAACTGGAATATTACCTATACCGGTTTGTCGAGAATGAAAGGACTGGATAAGATATTTACCAACTTTACTATCCGCCACGGTTACCGCAGCACCTTTAGCATGAACAGTTTTAATACAGCCTTGTTATTTGCTGATCCGCTTAGGGTGGGCTATCCTTCGTTCAGAGATACACTAACAGGTAACTTCATTCCTTACTTCCTGGTGCCTAATATTACCATCCAGGAAAGTTTTGATCCATTGATAGAGATTGATGTTACGTTCACTAATCAACTGACCACAAGATTTGAATTCAAGAAGAGCCGGACATTAAGTTTGAGTTTGATTGACTACCAATTAGCAGAGAACCGCTCAACCGAAGTAACTTTTGGATTTAACTGGCGCAAAAAAGGAATTCCGCTGATCAAAAATCTTAAGATCGGCAAGAATGGAATGAAGCTGGATAATGATGTCACCTTCCGGATGGATTTCAGCCTGCGGGATGATGCTACTGCCAATAGTAAACTTGACCAGGGTACTGCTTTTGGTACTGGCGGACAAAAAGTGATCCGTATAGCACCGTCAATCGATTATATTCTGAATAACAGGATAAGCATGAAACTGTACTTCGAACAGAACAGAAGTATCCCAAAGATCAGCAGCGCTTTCCCGATTACCAATACAAGAGGTGGTTTGCAGGTAAGAATATCATTATCACAATAAGATGTAATTAGTAAAAGAGCTGAAATACTTTTTAAGATTATTGTTATACAAATACTATAAAAAGAAAACCCATCTTAAGATGGGTTTTCTTGTATGATGAAGTTTTTGGTTTCAGGGATTTTGAGGTGCAGTGGCAGCAGTAGGAGAACCGGTTCTTTTGAACAACATTACATAACCGCAAAGATTCTTTTTCTTTTGTTTGTTCACCTGTACTGGTTTCATCATGTGAAATTCAGAGAACTGGGGAACATAAGAATAAACAATTACATTACCGTCTACTTCGCCCCATCTTTTCTGCCGGTAGATTACCTGTCTTTCCTGCCAGTCGTACATTCTTACTTCATAAAGGCGGGAAGAGTAATCACCAATGAAAACAAATTGGTACCAGCTGCCTTGTGTTAATGGCACTATCACCGGCATTTCAAACTCACTTTCCATGCTGATAGATGCTTCTTTCAGCAGAATATAGCCGTCGTTATTGTATAAATTCTTAAGACTGTCAACCTGCTTGCTGATCACATCATTAGAACAGGATTGCAGGCGGATGACATCTTGTGAAAAGGCAGTAAAGCTTAGTAAGACTAATGCAGTAACAAGGAGGTACGGTTTCTTCATAACAGGCTTTATCATGTATTGGAAATACTGCATAAATATAGTTGTCGGTTTTCCCGGTTTTTAATTTTAAGCCGAAAAGTTGATCAATTAAGTACATTTTCCACGGGAATATACGGGGCAAGTTTCGGGCCAACGGAAGACATACGGTGCGGGGAAATCCTAAGGTAACAGATAAATTTGAAATCTCATAATAAAATGATAACTATCAACTGTTAGTATGCCGGTTAAAGTAAATAGTATTGGCCTGCTGAAGACAGGTAATGGACAGGTCATTTATACAAACATGCGGAGGAAGAGAGGCGCAGTAATAAACCACTTCAGCTACATCATCGCCTGTCAGGGGAGTAAGGCCGTCATATATTTTTTTTGCTGTTTCTTCATCGCCTTTAAACCTTACGATAGAAAACTCTGTTTCTGCGGCACCCGGATTAATGGAAGTTACTTTGATATTATGACGAAGCAGGTCTATCCGCATCCCCTGGCTGATGGCATCTACTGCAAACTTGCTGGCACAGTACACATTTCCTTTTTCATACACTTCTTTACCAGCAACAGAACCCATATTGATGATATGCCCTTGTTTTCTCGCTGCCATTAATTGCGACACTGCTTTTGCCACATACAGGAAGCCTTTCACATTTGTATCGATCATCGTATTCCAGTCATTGAGGCTGCCTTCTTCAAAATAATCACGGCCCAATGCCAGGCCTGCATTATTAATTAATACATCAATGGCTTTCCACTCTTCAGGTAAACTATTGATTGATTCAAATACTTTTTTTTCTTCTCTTACATCAAAAGGTAACTGCAGCACGGCGACATTGTATTTGTTTTCGACTTCATCCGCAAGTTGCTGCAGCCGGTCGGCTCGCCGGCCATTAATGATAAGATCATAACCATGAGCAGCGAATTTATAAGCACATGATTTTCCAAAACCTGAAGTGGCACCTGTAATAAAAACAATTTTAGCCATGATAACCGGGCATTTAATAATTCACAAGTTTACGGGTTTATCCCTTTCAACCTGCAGGCTTTCCAACTTATTATCTGATAAGTGTAACAGTTCCCTTTTGGAAAAAAGGTCTTCCGATGTAGTCGACAGCGCTGACCATCCAAACGTATACGTTGGTACTTTGCTCCCGGCCGCCTATCCTGCCATCCCAGCCATGACCGTTTATTGTTGTGGTGAATACCAGCTGTCCCCAGCGGTTGTAAATACTGAAGTAATTTATCTTTTGTATACCTACTGCAATTGGCCGGATCAGGTCATTCAACCCGTCATTATTGGGAGTAAAGGCTGTTGGAACAAAGACGTAAGGGTTTGTTTTGAATACTTTCACGGTAACGAATGCAGAATCGGCACAACCAGCCTGGTCCGTTACCACCAGTTTATACCGCACACTATCAATAGACGAATCATATACACCAATGGGATTGGGAATGGTAGTACTGCTGAGACCTGTGGCCGGGCTCCAGGTATAATTGACGCCACCGCTTCCGTTGAATTGCAGGGGCTGACCAACTACAACAGTGGTGTCTCTTCCGGCAAAGGCCCTCACTCTCGGCAATACAGTTACCACCACGGTATCACGGCCCGGTTTGGGACAACCCTGTGTATCGAAAGCCAATAGAATATACTGAGTGGTTCGCGGAGGTGATGATACAGGGTTAAGAATATTGGGATTGTTCAGGTATGATGAAGGGCTCCATACAAAGGAGCTGCCATTAACAGTACCATTCAACTGTGCGGAAGTGTTATAACAGATGGTTGGGTCTGTTCCCGCATCGGCTATAGGATATGGAACTGTAGTTACGATTACCTGGTCTGTAGCAGAACATCCGCCGATAGTTGCAGTTACATTGTAAACAGTTGTGTTATTAGTAATCGCAACCGGGTTAATGATATTAGCATTATCAAGATTAGCCACCGGTGTCCAGCTGAAAGCAAGCCCGTCTGACGTTGCATTTAACTGAATGGCATCTCCCTGGCAGATGGTGGTGTCATTGATAGCTCTCAGGGTCACCTGGTTTACCACTCTTACTCTTACTGAATCCCTGTTTGCGCAACCATTATCATTGAGATCAACATAATACCAGGTGGTAACAACAGGTGCAACGGTTGGGGTGCCTGTATTTGGATTAGTAATATTAACCAATGGTGTCCAGCTAAAGTTGCCTGTACCGCTGGCATTTAATTGCAGCACATCATTTCTGCAGATCAGTGTATCACGGAAGCCAAGAGTGATTAATGGCTTATCTAGTACCGCTATATCCACTTGTGCGGTATCAATACAACCCTTGCTATTGGTTACTATCAATGAAACAGTTTTAGTACCCGGGCCTGCATAGGTCCATTGGGGATTTTGTATCCTTGATGTGTCAGCGATGGTTGTTAAGTCGCCAAAGTTCCATCGCCAGCTGTTTACAGCACCGTATCTTGTATTGGTAGTATCAGTAAATTGATAAGGATTGATAAAACAACCACCTGTTACTATAAATCCGGGGAAGAAGCCGGGATATACTTTTACAATCGCTGTTGTTGAATCTGAGCATTGTTGGTTACGGTTAGT
>JAEUVO010000029.1 GCA_016786885.1 Chitinophagaceae bacterium
GTAAAAATGATCTTGTTCATGGAGTTTTGAATAGGTGTAAAAATAAACAACCTCCCGGAGAACCGGGAGGTCTAAAGTATAGCCATGAAAAACAAAACTCCTCGCTTTCGCTCAGAGTAGTGTCACAAGTTAATATTATTCTGCTTTTTTTGCGTATTTCTTCTTGAATTTGTCGATACGGCCCGCTGTATCCACCAGCATGTTCTTACCGGTAAAGAAAGGATGTGAAGTACTTGAAATCTCCAGCTTGATCAACGGGTACTCATTACCATCTTCCCATTTTACTGTCTCTTTTGAAACTGCAGTAGAACGGCTCAGAAAAGAATGACCATTACTCATGTCTTTGAAAACTACTACCCGATAACTATCGGGATGGATTCCTTTTTTCATAACTCTATGATTTTTAAGGCTGCACGGGTTTTGCCGTACAGATGAAAAGATAAATTTTGGGTCGCAAAGATAGACCTGGTAAGGCTTATATCCAAATCTTATTGCAATAATAAAAAGGTCTGAAAAGACGAAAGCACCAAGTGAGCTTACTTTCTGGCTTTCGCCTTCAGTTTACTTACCCGATGCTTTCTGGATTGATTTCCACCTTATTACAGGTTTCTTTCTCTCCTTTGCATTTCCGTTTTATTGCTAAAACTTCGTGCAGTTGTACATCAAATATACTTTCTGAAAATAGCTGTTTCCAAATATTTAGTCATTTTGATATGCACCTGTTTTGCACCCCTTAATGCACAAAAAACAGACTTTATACAGGTTTTAATCCCGCATATTGACATACTGTAAGGGGATTCCAAGGTTGGCTGTCTTACAAAGCTGTATAACAGACTGCAGATCATCAATTTTTTTGCCCGTTGCCCTTACCAGGTCATCGTTAATAGAAGCCTGCACTTTTAGTCCCGAATCTTTTATCAACTTAACTATTTTCTTTGCATCTTCTTGTGCAAGCCCATTTCTCACTTTCACCTCTTTCTTCCATACTTTACCACTTTGAGCCCCTTCTTTGGAAGCATCAAAAGCCTCAGGAGCTATTCCCTGCTTATGAGCACGGCTTATCAGCACATCAATCAGTTGCCGCATTTTCATATCATCATCTGTTTCCAGTTTGATAAGAAAATCCTTTTTATCAAGGTTGATCACTACATGTGATCCTTTAAAATCAAACCTGTTAGTGATTTCTTTGGTAGTTACGTTCACAGCGTTATCTAATGCCTGTGCATCTACTTTACTTACGATATCAAAGGATGGCATAGTGGTATGTTTTGGTTATATACAAATATAAAAAGTCCCTCTTTAAAAAGAGGGACATCTCGCACAATATATGATATGAGAAAACTGCGGGTTGAAAAAACTTACTGACCACCCTGCCCTACCCGGTTCTGTTCATCCTGAGATGCGCTGTTACGGCGGCGGGGAGAGTTTTGCTGCCCATTTTTACCAAACCTGTAAGTGAATGAGGCAGTAACCTGTCGGTTATCCCAGCGGCTCTGCACTCTTGAATCAATAACATCATATTCGGTCCGCCCTTTATACCGCTGTAACCAGAACGGGTCACGAAGGTTGAGACGAACAGTTCCCTTGCCTTTCATTATCTGCTTTTGACCGCCAAAACTTATCACATACATCGGTTCATTTATACTTAACTGATCTACACCCCTGGCCCGGTAAAACCCAGTCATTTCCAAAGTGAAGCCCTGCTTGATGGTAAAAGTCTGGGTCATATTGATCATAAACGATGTATATGACAGATCAAGAGGTTTACCTTCATATACCCCTTCATAATGATTATTGAAGATATTGGTGAAAATGTTGGATGTCCACCATTTAGTAACAGGTATGGGCGCAGTAATAGCTATTCCGATATTACGGAACCTGGCCACATTATCCGCTGTAAGGAATACGAGGTCTCCATCCGCCTTTAATATTTGTGAGATTACATTATTAGTAGTGTTGTAATTCAGTGTGGTGATCAGTTTTCCTTTAAAAGAATGACTTAGTTCAATATTATGAGTGAATTGTGGCAACAGGAATGGATTTCCTTTTCTGTATGAAAGTGAGTCAAGAAAATAAATAAAGGGATTCAGGTCCTGGTAGTTAGGCCTGGTAATCCTCCGGCTGTAAGACACCGTGAGCTGGTTATCCTTATCAGCTGTATAGCTGATAAATGCACTTGGAAAAAGATTAGTAAAGTTTCTTTTGAACGAAGAATCATTGGTCACCTGGTATCCTTTTGCAATAGTATTCTCCAGTCTGAGACCTCCCTGGAATGACCATTTCTTGATCTGTGTGTTGGCATTAAGATAAACAGCATTAATATTCTCATCATAGATAAAATGGTTAGATCTGCCATCAGCTATCCATTTACTGCCATCCCATCGTTCATAATTCACCAGGTTATCATTTGTTACGTAACTACTCTTTATACCTGCTTCAATCCTTCCTCCTTTTTTGAAAGGATGAACGTAGTCTGATTTAGCTGAGTAAATTTTTATTACTGAAGGCAAATGCCCTTTCAGTATCAGCTGGCCTCCTACAGGTTGTTCCGCCCCATCAAAAAAATCGGTGGTGAGGGTCATCCTCGATGTATTATCATAAGCAATGAAATCAAGGTCAGCTGACAACTCACGACCCGTAGAATCAAACTGGTGGCGGTAATTGAAATTAGATGTAAAATTTCTGAATTTTAACCTATTGTCTGTTTGAGAAACCATCATTGATAATAGCTGGTAATTCTCGTCTGCTGTAGTAGTAACTGTTCGGGGAGTAGGATGCCCTGAGAAAGTAAACCCGCTGATAACAACTCCAAAAGTATTTTTCTTGTCTGCAAAGTAATCAAGCCCCAGTTTCAGGGTATGATTATTATTGCCAAACTTGAATTTTGTCTCCACACCATTATACCCTAATACTGTCTTATTATTGTCAAGTTTTGTCCTTGATATATCCAAAGAACTTCTGCCACGAAACGCATTCGGGTTATAATTACCGAAGAAATTGATCTTATTTTTTCTATAATTAAAATTGAAACTGTTCTGCGATTTTGGTATCACATAAAAAGTTCCGTTCTGCTCAAAGAAACTTGTCGTCAGACCCACCATTATAGAACCGTTAAACCCGGCTGTTCTCCCTTTTTTTGTTTTAATGTTGATGACGCCGGAATTCCCTGCTGCATCAAACTTAGCAGAAGGATTGGTCATTATTTCTATCTGGTCAATAGCAGAGGCCGGCATGTTCTTGAGTAAATTGGCAAGGTCAGCAGGTGAAAGGAAAGTTGGCTTGCCATCCATCATTACGATCACACCAGCTTTGCCGCGCAGACTGATTGCCCCGTCATTATTCACCATTATACCCGGAGATTTTTCCAATACTTCCAACGCCGTAGCCCCTGCATTTGTTGGCGAAGCATCCACATTCACTACAGTTTTATCAATCTTAGTCTCAATAAAAGGTTTTTTAGCTGTTATAGTTACATCGCTGAGATTTTTTGAAGCATGGGTCATTTGTAAAGCAGCCACCTGGATGGTATTATTGGCTAAGCTTATTGAAAAACTACTGCTGTACGTCATTTCAAAACCAATGGAAGAAGTTGAAACGAGGTATTCTCCCTCGGCAATACTCTCAAACTCATATTTCCCATCCTTGCCTGTAACAGCTGTTTTTACTAAAGACGAGTCCGCTACTTTTAATAATGATACCGAAACTGCCGCAAGAGGCTTGCTTGACTGATCCTGTACCTGGCCGGAAATTTTACCTGTTTTGTTTTGAGCGATAATGTTTGCACAGCAAACAAAGAAGATGCAACAGAAGGTTAGATACTTTCTCATATTCATGGCTAATGGTTGGTGATTGAATCAGGAATGAAGTTGCAACAGAAATAAGGATAACAGAAAAGAAATATGACAAGTTTCGTAGTTATCGTGACAAAGGGCAAGTATCAATTATCAATACACAAGCGGTAAATTTTATCATTTATCGAACAGATATGTTAATACTGTATTAACATATAATAAAAAGAATCCTTCTGTGGTCAACAGAAGGATTGTAAAAAATTAAGGTTTAATGATTGAAGGTTCCTGTTAATTATCCCCGCCAGCATTTACACGGTTCTGCTCCTCTGAAGCACCACCTGTTTTTCTTTTCTGACTGTTACCATTCACTTTCCCTTTACTGAAACGATAAGTGAAACCAAGTGCTACTTGTCTTGAATCCCTTTGCTGCTGGAACGCTGCGTCAATATTGCTGTATTTTATATCACCGCTGATCTTTTGTGAGTAGAGGATATCCCTGACATTAAATCGCAAAGATCCTTTCCCTTTCAAAATCTGCTTGCTAACACCCATATTCATCATGCCAAACCCTCCAATCCTGAATACACCGTCTACACCACCAGTTCTGTAAAAACCGCTTAACTCGGCACTCCATGTTTTGGCAAATTTGAATTGATTAGAGGCATTAAACTGGCCCGTAGTAGCACTTATATCAACATAATCTCCATTAACAATCCCTTCGAAACGATTGTTAAATACATTCGCATACACATTACCACTCCACCATTTTGTGATCTGACCACCAGCACTTACCGAAACACCATACTGACGTTGCTTGGCAATATTTGATTTTTTGACAAACGTTTCATTCTTCTCAGTATTCTGCTCAAGCACTTCGTTAATGA
The DNA here is from genome assembly GCA_016786885.1 of Chitinophagaceae bacterium. GTDB lineage: Bacteria > Bacteroidota > Bacteroidia > Chitinophagales > Chitinophagaceae > JJ008. Next base: position 4,676 of record JAEUVO010000029.1, read on the forward strand.
TATCTGTTGTGTTTGTATAGTTAAAAGTGGTTGTCAAGAAACCTTTGAAAGTATGCGTCAGCTCAACATTATGTGAGAACTGAGGCTTAAGATTTGGGTTACCTTGCTCAAATGTGTATTTGTCGAGGAACATGATAAAGGGGTTCAGGTCCTCATAATCAGGACGGTCTATCCTCCTGCCATAGTTCATTCCCAATGTATGCTTATCATTTATTTTATACTGCAGGAAAGCTGTTGGGAAAAGTTGCGTATAATTTCTCTTGAACTTATCACCACTGGTCACCTGGTTTCCTTTTGCATTTGTATTCTCTAACCTCAATCCGAACTGACCAAAGATTTTCTTGCTCAATGGTCTGCTGTAGTTAACATAAACCGCATTCACATTCTCATCATAAATGAAATGGTTGCTGCGACCAATATCCCGGACTTTCACGCCATAATTAACACTGTCATAAATGGCATTGTTATCCGTGTTTACAAAGCTGGTCTTGATACCTGCTTCAAACTTAGCTCCCTTTTTTAATGGATGAGTATAATCCATTTTAGCTGTATAGATATTTATATCCTGTGGCAAACTACCCAACAATGTATCAGCTTTAAAGGTTGGCATACCGCCTGCATCAAAGTAGGCATTTATCAGGTCCTGGCTGTTGGTACTGCGATAAGTAAGATAATCCACATCTGCTGTTAGTTCTCTTCCTGTTGAATCAAATACATGACGAAAATTTAAATTAGTGCTGAAATTCTTCCACTTTCTGTCATTACTGGTGCTTGCCAGTGTGCGGCTCTGCAATAGCATAGCAGGATCAAAAATCATCACATCACTGCGGTTACTGAACTGCCCGGGATTATAAAAGCCGGTAAGCACTACTCCCACCGTTGTTTTCTTTGAAGCAAAATAATCCAGTCCAAGTTTTGCATTATGTGATTTACCATTTTCCCTAATTCTTGATTCCTGAGTAAAATGAGATTTCACTTCTTTGGTTGCCGACTCAATGAACTTACGTTGAATGTCGAGGTCCTGAAAATTTTTCCGGTTATTGTAACCAAGTGTCGTAAAGAAGTTAATTTTATTTTTCCGGTAATTAAAGTTGAATGACTCATTGATCTTGGCATATCGTCCCTGGCTATAAGTAGAAGAAATGCTACCACTATAACCAAACTGTTTCGTTTTTTTGGTTTTAATATTAATGATACCGCTGTTACCAGATGCATCATATTTTGCCGGGGGATTGGTCATGATTTCAATTTGCTCCAATTGACCGCTGCTCAGGCTACGGAGATAATTGGCAAGATCTGCTCCTCCAAGATAGCTTGGCCTTCCGTCAATATATACCTGAACACCTTGTTTACCTTTAAGGCTAATGTTGCCGTCTTTGTCAACAGATATACCTGGAGATTTTTCCAATACTTCCATAGCAGATGTGCCTACATTAGTTACCGCAGCTTCAACATTTACGATTGTACGGTCAATCTTTTGTTCGATCAATGGCTTTTTTGCCGTTACTGTCACTCCACCTAACGATTTCGTTTGTGGAACCAGTTCAATCGTTTTTAGTACAACAAGGGCATTGTTTGCACTGATGTCAAAAACTTCAGAAAAGCCTTTATTATGACCAACAGCATTGATTGAAACAATGTAGCGGCCATCAGGTACCATATCAAACTCGAATTTTCCTGCTTTGTCTGCTGCACTCATTTTAACAACAGTAGAATCCTTAGCTCTTAACAAGGTGATAGTAGCAGATTCTATGGTTTTAGTATTACCATCAATTACAGTCCCCTTTACTTTTCCGGCTGTAGACTGAGCCTGGCCAGTAAAAGACAGCAGGGTAAAAGAAATTGTCAGCAGTGTGATTAATTTTTTCATTTTTCTCATTTTTTTATAGTAAGTACCTGTTTTTAATTATTACAGTCCAAAATTCAGTACTTTGTATTACATAGAACAATGTTTTAAATTAAACGGCCTATTTTAGGGATAATCGGCCGTTTCGGACTACAGGAGTATGACGTGGCGCCTTAAATTGGGTTACAAAAGAACCTCCATTTCATATAAACGGCGGCTCTGGAGGATAAATGGATATCCTGCAAAAAGGGGCAAAATAGTAGAGAACTACAGACAGAATACAGGCAAATTATCATGTGAAAGGAAAGATTACAATCCAAACTCTGTCCTGATTGCATCATGGTAGGTCCGGCCTGAGGTGAGCCTGGTTCCTGGTTTATCATCCATTACAAACAGGTAGCGACCGTTAAAGTGACGGTGCATTTCCCGGATCTTGTCCTTATTAATAATATAAGATTTCTGGATGCGGTAAAACTGAGATGGGAGCTTTTCAGACAAATTAGCAAGTGTATTATCCGTAAGATGCTTGTTCCCATCTGTTGTATATATATAAACATACTTATCCTGGGCCTCCATATAGACAATATTCTCATACCGGAGCAGGATGATCCTGTCACCCGTCTTTATAGGTAAAGCTGATGCTTTTGCGGGCAACTGAAATTGGCGTATGATTTCTTGTAGTCCGGATACATCAATAGTATTGGATATACGGCCAAAGCTTTTTAATTTTTGAATACTTTGCTCCAGCCTTTCTTCCTTTATGGGTTTTAAAAGATAATCAATAGAAAAGGTCTCAAACGCTTTTATTGCATACTGCTCGTAAGCAGTGGTAAAAATGATACTTGGCTTGTGAGACAGTCTTTCAATCACTTCAAAACCGGTAAGATCCGGCATTTGGATATCCAAAAAAATAAGATCTGGTTTCAACGCCTCTATTTTCTCTATAGCTTCTCTCCCATTACCTGCTTCATCTATCACCATTACAGTATCGTGGTATGCGGTCAGCAGGTTTTTCATTAACCTGCGGGCAGCCGGCTCATCATCTATCACTATAGCCTTATAGATCTGGCTCATTTTTCATCAGTTTATTAATTCTTATTGAAACCTGTTTTCGGGGATGATTGCTGAAATGAATCTCATACTGATCAGGAAAAAGAAGATCCATCTTGTCGAAAACACTTTTTACACCATAGCCTGGCACTAATTCTTCCGGGAATGCAGGGCCATTATCCGCAATTGCGATGATCAATCCATTATTTTCCTGTCTTACTTCCAGCAATATTTCCGTCATCTGGCCAGTAGCCTTTAATCCATGTTTAACGGCATTCTCTGCAAGCGGCTGCAAAATGAACCGCGGTATCAGGTAATGACCAGCACCCTCCTCCACCTGAACAGTGTAATTCAACTGATCTTCAAATCTTATTTTTTCTATCTGCAGGTAGACTTCGGTCATAGCCACCTCATCATTTATCGTAGAATAGTTATTATGACTGTAGTTAATACTATACCTGAAAAGATCTGCCAGTGCAATAGTCATTTTTCTGGCCTTCCTGCCATCTGTTATTGAAAGATCTGCAATCGAGTTAAGCGCATTGTATAAAAAATGTGGATTTACTTTTGAGTGCAGGGCATCTAATTCTGCTTTAGCCTTTAACTCCCGCATCCGGCTCAGTTCAAGCTCTTTTGCATCAAATTTTCTTTTTCTCTCGATATCAAGATAGCTGATCACAGCATATATCAATCCTGTAGTCCCTGCAAGGTAAATACTATTGATAATAAGATATTTGAGATAGGGTGTTTTGTCACCATATAAGAAATAACCAAATGGAATATTAATAGAAACAGTTGTAATAATTAATGTAATTACAATAAGGATATTGTACTGAATAAAAGGAAGTTTCTTAAGCCGGCTGTTTTCGGCAATCAGCCTCACTGCATTATATACTACAAGTGTCGTTACCGTCGTAGAAATTATTTGTCCTAAAATTGACCACCACCAGCCCCATTTTGCCAGCATGTAAAAGAACCCACCGCTCATCGGCAACATCGCATTCGAAATACAAAAGATTGCCAGCCACGCCACCACATTTTTCCTTAGTAGCTCATTCCGTATTTTATTACGGAAGAGCCGGGTAAAATTGGCTAAAATATAAAGACCTGCCAGTGCAAACAACAAGCAGGAAAAAATGAGTAGTATATATTCAAGAGTAGTTGGCTCCTTCATACAGGATGCCAAATTAAGGAAACAGGCGATATGCCCGTCGCCAGCCTTCGCCAAATACCTGATTTCAGGAGTGAACGGAGTATATTGCAGAAAAATTAAGGAATGATCATCGATTTCAGATCTGATACCGTAACCAAACCTACTCCCGGTATGATGGAAGCCATGATGAAAGCCAGAGTAGGCGATGATGTCTTTGGTGAAGATCCTTCTATAAACGAGTTAGAACAAATAGCAGCGGATATGTTTGGTATGCAGGCCGCTCTTTTTTGTCCCTCTGGTACCATGACTAACCAGATTGCGATCAAATGCCACACACAACCCGGTGACGAGGTAATCTGTGATGAAAGCTCACATGTTTATCAATATGAAGGTGGTGGAATTGCATTCAATTCAGGTGCATCAGTCAAACTGCTGCAGGGCGACAGGGGAAGGATAAATGCTGACCAGGTTCTTTCCGCTATTCAGCCTGATGATCCGCACCGGGCTCATAGCAGTCTTGTTTCTTTAGAAAACACTTCTAACAGGGGTGGCGGCAGTTGTTATGATTTTTCTGAAATACTAAAAATCCAGGCGCTATGCAAAGAAAAAAATCTATCCCTCCACCTTGATGGGGCAAGGTTATGGAATGCGTTGGTTGCAAAAAAAGAAACTCCAAAAAAATATGGAGAAACATTTGACAGTATCTCTATTTGCCTCAGTAAAAGCCTGGGTTGCCCTGTAGGCAGCTTACTATTAGGCAAGAAGGATTTTATTAAAAAAGCAAGACGCATAAGAAAAGTCTTTGGTGGAGGGATGCGGCAAGCCGGCTTTATTGCTGCTGCAGGCATCTATGCTTTACAAAATAATATTGACAGACTTTCAGAAGATCACCATCATGCATCACAAATAGCAGGAGCCATCTCAAAAAAAAAATTTGTAAAACAAACATTACCTGTTGAAACAAATATTATCATTTTTGAACTGAATGACTCTATCTCCGCACCCGGGCTGGTTGCAAAATTGAAAGAGTATGATATTTTAGGATATGCGATCTCACCTAACCGGGTAAGATTGGTTGTGCATTTGGATATAAGCAAGGAAATGGTGAATAAAACTATTGAAGTATTTAATCAACTGTAGTATCAATTTAATTTATGTTACCAAAGATCAACCCCACCTCGACTAATGCCTGGCAACAACTGCAGCAACATTATTTGGAGATCAAAGATGTTCATTTGAAAGAGTTATTCAAAAATGAGCCTGATCGCTTTAAAAAATATTCGTTATGCACCGATGAGCTTGTTTTTGATTATTCAAAAAACTTCATTACAGGCAAAACAAAACAGTTGCTGCTCCAATTAGCTGAAGAATGTAAAGTAAAAGAAGCTATCAATGCTATGTTCAATGGTGATGCGATCAACGAAACCGAGAAGAGATCTGTATTGCATGTGGCCCTCAGGAATTTTTCTGGCCGCCCGGTTTATGCGCAGGGAAACGATGTAATGCCGGAAGTAAAAAAAGTGTTGCGTAAAATAAAAAGCTTTTGTACAACAGTACACAGTGGCAAACACAGAGGATATACAAACAAAAAAATTAAATACATAGTTAATATTGGTATTGGTGGCAGCGACCTTGGTCCATTAATGGTAACTGAAGCGCTTAAACCTTATTGGGCGGAAGATATCCAAACATTCTTTGTTTCAAATGTCGATGGCACCCATATTACTGAAACACTTAAGAAAGTTAATCCCGAGAGAACATTGTTCCTCATTGCTTCAAAAACTTTTACTACACAGGAAACAATGACCAATGCCCATACTGCGAGAGAATGGTTCCTGAAAAAAGCTAAGCATGAAAAACACATAGCCAAACACTTTGTAGCGCTGAGTACCAACGAGAAAGAGGTGGTCAGGTTTGGTATAGACAGTAAGAATATGTTTGAGTTCTGGGATTGGGTTGGCGGACGGTATTCTCTTTGGAGTGCTATTGGATTGTCCATAGCGTTGACGATCGGATATAAAAACTTTGAACAGTTACTGAAAGGAGCCAATTGCATTGATAATCATCTTAACGAAAATTCTTTTGACAGGAACATTCCTGTATTAATGGCGCTGACAGGGTTATGGTACACCAATTTCTTTGGAACTCAAAGCGAAGCCATTCTTCCTTATGACCAATATCTTCATCGTTTCGCAGCTTATTTTCAACAAGGCAATATGGAGAGTAATGGCAAAAGCGTTGATCGTAATGGTGAGCCTGTTGATTATGCTACCGGTCCAATTATTTGGGGAGAACCGGGAACCAACGGACAACATGCATTCTATCAACTCATTCACCAGGGCACTCCGCTTATTCCATGCGATTTTATTGCCCCGGCACAAACACATAACCCAACAGGTGACCATCATGTTAAACTGCTGAGTAATTTCTTTGCACAAACCGAAGCATTAATGAATGGTAAATCAGAGGAAGAGGCAGAAAAAGAATTAGAGAAACAGGGATTAAATACAGAGGATATTGCTAAGCTCCTCCCCTATAAAATTTTTAAGGGCAACAGGCCTACAAATTCGATACTGGTAAAAAAGATCACTCCTTATGTACTAGGAGAGTTGATTGCGTTATATGAGCATAAAATATTTGTACAGGGAGTTATCTGGAATATCTACAGTTTTGATCAGTGGGGTGTTGAACTCGGCAAACAACTGGCAAACAAAATCTTACCAGAACTACAAATGAAGGAGCCGGTTACCAACCATGATTCTTCGACCAATGGGTTAATAAATGCATGGAAAATAATGAGGAAATAATTCTATATTTCATATTCAAACCTTGCCAATGAAAAAGATATTTCTTGTTTTTGGGGTATTCGCTTTATACTCAGCAAATGCACAGCAAAAGGATCTTTTTGATATCGAAAAGTATCTTCAAAAAAAGGCAACAGAAAATAATGGAATAAAATTCAGGCAGCAAACTTTCGACAAGTTCAAGATACCTGACTCATCACCCGGAACCTATCCAATAATTAATAGCTACATAGGAGTTTTTTCCCACAAGCTGCCAAATAATGACAGGGTATATATTCTTCCAACTGATAATATGCCTTGTGTTGTTCCTGACCTGAAAGAATTTTATGTAATGCCAAATGCTGGTATTAACTCAAACATCATATTGCAGAATCGTATTGGGCAGATACCCAATCCTGCTAAGTCTTTTTAAGGAAATACAACAAAATAATAAAACACTTATAGTTCAAAAATGCCTTCAGACGGAGGCATTTTTTGTTTTCATCTTCTCTGTATTACCATTTTTAAAAGATTGGTAAATAAACCCGTTATAAAAAAGCCCTCCGGGGTTACCGGAGGGCTTGTATCTGAGTTGATTACTCTGTCTTTCTTGTCCTGTATTACTGTACCAGTACCAGGCCTGATACTACCTTGCCTGTGAAGTGGTCAGCCACTTTCACCACATAAGTACCCTTCGCCTTCACACCACCCAGATCAAAGTCCATCTGCATGTATGGGGCTGTTCCTACTGCCAGTGTATACTCTTTGCTCATGATCTGCTGACCAAGCGGGTTGAAGATCGTTACCACCCTCTTCTCTGCCAGACCACCTGCATAGTACAATCTCACCTGGAAGGCGCCAGTCGTCGGATTCGGATAAATCCACAACTTATCTGATGCCTCTGAACCTATCACCAATGTATTGGAGCTCGCCACACAGCCATTCACATCTGTTACCGTTGCACGGTAGCTGCCCAGTCTGTCGATATTGGCTACCTGGGTATTCGTTGTTCCGCTTATCGCTGATCCGTTCAGCGTCCATGACCAGCCACCTGCTGCTGCTGCCGGTGTGCTTGTACCGGTGATCGTTGTTGTACGACCAGGTACCAAACTTACTACCGGTGATGACAATGTCACTGTCGGTAATGGATTTACTGTCAGTGTTCCTATTGATGTGGATACCACTGCCGGTGTACATGGCGCTGAGGTTACGGTGAAACGGTAACGGTTACCGCTCATCGCCTGTGTAACATTGCTTACTGTCAGCGTGGCTGATGTAGCTCCTGTAATATTGTTATACGTCAAACCTCCATCAGTACTTACCTGCCACTGGTAGGCTATCGGGTTACCGCCTGTTGTTGAAGCAGTGAACGTTGTGCTGCCTCCCAAACATACTGCACGGGTCGCCGGTGCTACTGTAAGTCCTGTTGCAGGATTGCTTACGTTCACAGGTACAGTTGTTGTTGCTGATGTACATGGTATAGGCGTTGTAAAGCTTACTGTGTAGTTGTTAGTTGTAGCCGTCGGCTTCACATAGATAGTTGTAGCCGGTGTACCTGTATAAGGTGTAGTGGCGCCAGCATCTGTAAACATTGTACCAGCCGGGCCATTCCAGGTACCCTGGGC
>JAEUVO010000065.1 GCA_016786885.1 Chitinophagaceae bacterium
CTGGAAGGTATCGACAAGCAATTGATTGGCCAGGTAGCTGCTAAACTGCGCAGTCTTCGTAAGCCTGAGCCGTACAAAGGAAAAGGTGTACGCTATGTTGGTGAAGTGGTACGTAAGAAAGCTGGTAAAGCTGCTGGTAAATAATTTTAAAAATTGAATCCTGGCATCCCGATAGCTATCGGGAAGGATTGTAAATAAAAAGAGATGAACCCAAAAGTAAAATCACAAAGAAGACAGAATATCCGTTACAGGATACGCAGGAAGATCAGCGGGTCAACTGTAAAGCCGCGGTTATCTATATTCAGAAGTAACGCTGATATTTATGCTCAGCTTATCGATGATACAAAAGGACAAACTTTAGCTGCTGCGTCATCGAGAGACAAGGATATTGCTGCACAAAAAGTTACTAAAAGTGAAAAGAGCAAATTAGTAGGAGTTGCTATTGCCCGCAAAGCTGTAGAGTTGGGTATTAAAGATGTAACATTTGATCGTGGCGGATACCTCTATCATGGCCGTGTGAAATCAGTAGCTGACGGAGCAAGAGAGGGCGGTCTGCAATTCTAAAAAATACATTCAAACTTTTAATTACAAGTATAAATGTCAAAGCTTAACGTAAACAGGGTGAAAGCCGGGGACCTGGAACTGAAAGATAAGGTTGTAGCCATCAACCGTGTTGTAAAAACTACAAAAGGTGGCCGTGCCTTCAGTTTCTCTGCACTTGTTGTGGTGGGTAACGAAAATGGTGTAGTAGGTCATGGCTTAGGTAAAGCCAAAGAGGTGCAGGAAGCAATTACCAAAGGAATTGAGGATGCTAAAAAGAACCTCATTAAAGTTCCGATAATGAAAGGAACAATTCCTCATGATCAATGGGCAAAAGAAGGTGCCGCCAAGGTGCTTATCAAGCCGGCAGCTCATGGTACTGGTGTGATAGCCGGAGGTTCTATGCGTGCCGTATTAGAGGCTGCGGGTGTAACAGACGTTTTGGCTAAATCTTTGGGCTCTGCGAACCCTCACAATGTGGTAAAAGCAACGTTTAAAGCACTTGCTTTGCTGCGTGAACCTATCAATGTCGCTAAAACCCGGACACTCGGTTTAAAGAAAGTATTTAACGGTTAACCCCGACTACAAACGTATTGAATTATGAAAAAGATAAAAATAACATTGGTAAAAAGTCCTATCGACAGACCTGAACGTCAGAAATTGACTCTGCAGGCTCTTGGTTTGAACAAAACCAATGCATCAAAGGAAGTAGAAGCTACACCACAAGTACTTGGTATGGTTCGCAAAGTAACCCATCTGGTAAAAGTGGAAGAAGCAAAGTAATTGAGGAGACAGACTCCTCGATCAGGATAAATAATAAATGCGAGCCCCGACGCTTTTGGGGCGATGAGTAAAAAATAAAAGCAATGAAACTACACGAATTAAGACCTGCGAAAGGTGCAACTCACAAAGTAAAACGTATTGGCCGTGGTGATGGTTCCGGACATGGTGGAACATCGACAAAAGGAACAAAAGGTGCACAGAGCCGCACCGGTTTCAAAAATAAAATGTCTCACGAAGGTGGACAGATGCCAATTCAACGTCGAATACCAAAGCGTGGATTCAAAAACCCACATCGTGTTGAATACAAAGTATTAAACCTGGGACAGATAGAGCAACTCGCTGAAAAATATAGCATCACCGAATTTAGCCTTGAGAATCTTTATATCAATGGTTTAATAAACCAAACTGACAGAGTAAAAATATTGGGTAACGGTGAGTTAAAAGGAAAATTCACCTTTAAAGTGAATGCGGTAAGTGATAAAGCCAAGTCGGCCATAGAAGCTGCGGGCGGTTCGGTGGAGATAGTAAAGTAAATTTCGCTAAATTGCAACGACGCATTTAATGCGTCTTTTACGTTTTAAGAGCTTTAAACTTTTTTAATCCCCGTGAAGAAATTAATACAGACACTAAAGAATATCTGGAGCATAGAAGAGCTGCGTGGTAAGATATTGTTCACCCTGATGATGATAGCAATTTATAGGGTGGGTGCACATATAGTATTACCCGGTATCGATCCTAACCAGATGGAAGCTGGCGCTGAAAGCAGCACTGGTATCCTTGGATTAATTGATGCTTTCTCAGGCGGTGCTTTTAATCAGGCATCTATTTTTGCATTAGGGATCATGCCATACATTTCTGCATCAATTTTCATGCAGCTGATGACGGTACTGGTTCCTCGCTTTCAAAAAATGCAAAAAGAGGGTGAAAGCGGCAGAAAGAAGATTAATCAATACACCCGTTATCTGACTGTAATAGTAACTATTCTTCAGGCATCTGCTTATGTTACATACTTACAAGGAATGACTCAGCAAACTGGTGGTATTATGCCAGGTTATGCCAGTTATTTCTGGTTATCTACAGTAGTGGTACTAACAGCAGGTACCCTGTTTGTTATGTGGATGGGGGAGAAAATCACTGATAAGGGACTTGGAAATGGAACTTCATTGATCATCATGATAGGTATCGTGGCCAGGCTCCCTCAAAATTTTCTTCAGGAATTAAGTGCTAAGTCGGTAAGGAATGGACAGATACTTGTTTTCATTGTTGAAATAGCTATCCTTATTGCCATTATCATGGGATGTATCCTGTTGATTCAGGGTGTACGGAAAGTTCCTGTAAATTATGCTAAACAAATTGTTGGTAACAGGCAGTTTGGCGGAGCAAGACAATTTTTACCATTAAAAGTGAATAGTGCAGGTGTAATGCCAATCATTTTTGCACAGGCAATCATTTTTATCCCGACGATTTTTGCTAATTACAATACACAAGCAAGCGGATTCTTAAGAGCAATTACAGATCACAGTAATATCTGGTATATGCTTATTTATTCGATTGTTGTTATTGGCTTTACTTTCCTTTACACAGCGCTTATATTTAATCCGAAACAGATCGCAGATAATTTAAAGCAAAATAATGGGTTCATTCCGGGTGTTAAGCCGGGACAGCCAACTGCCGATTATATAGGTGCAATCATGGACAAAATAACATTTCCGGGTGCTTTGATGCTCGCTTTTGTTGGTATACTGCCCGGTATTGCCCAGCGCCTTGGTGTAACACAGCAATTCTCTACTTTCTTTGGAGGTACTTCGTTGCTGATCATGGTAGGTGTAATATTGGATACTTTACAGCAAATTGAGACACAATTGCTGATGCGTCAGTACGATGGTCTTATGAAAAGCGGCCGTATCCAGGGCAGACAAACAACTTCTGCTGTTCAAATGTAAATAGGTACTAAAAATACTTTAACCCGGCAAGCCTGCTTGCCGGGTTATTTTTTTATAAGATATTTGCTGAATGATAATTTATAAAACTGATGAACAGGTAGAGCTGATGCGGAAAAGCGCTTTGCTGGTGAGTCAAACGCTTAGTGAAGTGGCAAAGATGCTGAAACCGGGCTTGACAACCCTGGCAATTGATAAATTAATAGGAGAGACTATCCGGGACAATAAAGCAGTGCCTTCTTTTCTGAATTATCATGGTTACCCTTTTAATTCCTGCATTTCTGTAAATGACGTTGTTGTACATGGATTCCCGAATAAAAATGAAATAAAGGGGGGTGATATTGTCTCTGTTGATATAGGGGTGATATTAAATGGATGGCATGGTGACCATGCATATACATTTGCCATTGGTGACCCTGGTGAAGAAGTGATGCAATTGATCAGGGTTACAAAGGAGTCTTTATACAAAGGAATTGAAAAAGCAATAGTGGGTAACAGGATAGGTGATATTGCATTTGCAATTCAGGAGCATACTGAAAAGAAACATGGATATGGAGTAGTAAGAGAATTGGTCGGGCATGGATTAGGTAAGAGCCTGCATGAAGATCCGCAAGTGCCAAATTATGGCAAAAGAGGCAGTGGGCCCAAACTGAAAGAAGGGCTTGTTCTAGCGATCGAACCAATGATCAACCTTGGAGTAAAAGATATCTATACTGAAGATGACGGATGGACTGTAAGAACAAAAGATGGGAAGCCTTCTGTGCATTTTGAGCATGATGTGTGCGTCAGAAAGAACAGAGCTGATATCTTATCTGATTACCGCCCGATTGAAGCAGCTGAGGAATCAAACCCCAACTTGCATACAGAACAAACAGCAGTTTTACAATAAGCGATATTTTAGCTCTATCCGCTGATCGGTCCAAATCTCCTGTGGACTGACATAAGTATCATTCATTTTAAAAATCACACCTGCTTTTGCAAAGGCATCTCTGACCAGTTCTGAGCATATATAGCTTTTGTTCTTTTCTTTTCTGCCGACCTTGAAAAGAATCCTTGTCATAATGCGGATTATTTCCCAATTATCATAAGGTCTTGTCAATTCATCTAATCCAAAACTGATTGCTTTTTTTAGTTTCTCATCTTCAAGGTTGAAATTAAGTTTAGCCACTACAACCTGACCTTTGTAGGGCCGTTTCTTCCCTTTATAATTTCGCAGATAGTTAGAGAGAGGAATTAAACGAATGCCGACATATGGTTCAGCCTCTAATACTAGTATACGTCCAAGTTGCGCATCTTTATAGACAATTGCTACATGACTCCAGACACTTTTTGTGAGACGTTGAATAATGCCAGAGAAAGTATAACTGCCGGAGCTGAAGAATATATGACCTGTTTCCAGGAAGTCCCTGACTTTCTCATAGGGCATTACCGGAATTTCTTTGAGTTCCTTCTTTGTAAGTGATTTTGCCATGAAATGAGTATTGTCGTTGAACGAACTTATGGAAAATTCAGCGTTCTTTGCGAAAAGTAAAAAATTGTGTCTGGAAAGCTTATTGTTATCGGTGGTGGTGCAGCGGGTTTTTTCTGTGCTGTAAATGCAGCAAGAATGAATTCTTCACTCAAAGTGGTCATTCTTGAAAAGACAAAAAAACTGCTGTCGAAAGTCAAAATAAGCGGAGGCGGGAGGTGCAACGCTACGCATGCCTGTTTCGATATTGATGAAATGAGTACAAAATATCCAAGAGGAGGAAAATTTGTGAGAAAGGCATTTCATCATTTTTTTACAACAGATACAATTGAATGGTTCAAAGAGCGAGGAATTAGCCTTAAGACAGAACCGGATGGAAGAATGTTCCCGGTAACGGATTCATCACAAACGATTATTGATTGTCTCTTAAGGGAAGTCAATAAATATTCTGTCGATATTTTGATGAATGCAGAAGTCAAGATTCTTAGAAAGGAAAATGAAATATTTAAACTTGAACTGTCTGACCGGCGTTGTCTTACTGCCGATTTTGTTTGTATTGCTTCAGGGGGCTATTCTAAATCATCTATGTTTGATTGGGTGAAAGGTTTGGGACATTCAATTGAACAACCTGTTCCCTCATTATTCACTTTTAATATACCGGATCATCCTGTAACCAAATTGATGGGAGTTAGTGTGAATGCTGCAAGAGTTAAACTTATTGGAACAAAACTGGAAGAAACAGGGCCAGTGCTTATTACTCATTGGGGTTTAAGCGGACCGGCTATATTAAAGCTTAGTGCCCGCGGAGCCAGAGAACTTTCAGATAGGAAATATGATTTCGGGATTTCAATAAATTGGCTACCTGAAGATAATGAACAAGCTTTGACGATAGAATTTCAGCGTTTTCGTTTTGATCTTGCTTCGCAAAAGATGTGCAATAAGAATCCATTGGGTATCCCACAGCGACTTTGGGAGTTCTTACTTGATCTCTCTCTGGTTTCAAAAGAAAAGAGATGGGCTGACCTGACTGCCAAGGAACAGAACAAACTGGTACGAAATCTTTGTAATTGCGAGTTTGAAATAAAAGGGAAAACAACATTTAAAGAAGAATTTGTTACCGCAGGAGGAATAAAATTGACAGAAATCGATCCCAATACAATGATGAGTAAAAAGATTCCTAACCTTTTCTTTGCAGGTGAGGTAATGGATGTAGATGGTGTAACCGGAGGGTTTAATTTTCAACATGCATGGACCAGCGGTTTTATCGCGGCGAAATCTATTGCAGCCCGGTCAGTATAATACTTTAGCTGTCTGTTTGTTTTTTTATCTGCACATAACACCATGCAGTAAATGGGACAAGTAATATAAGGATCAGCGACCAATAACTTTTGGTAAATACCAACAAAAGAATTGTAAGTAGCAGCAGGTATAATGGATAAGTAAGTAATAAGATACCGGCCATCACAGAATCAAAATGATCTGTTCCTTTTGTTCTGTGTAAAGAAAATCTCTTTATTGGTAAGTACAGAGGGGCATTTATTAATAATCCCAGGATTGCCGGAATGAACAGAAGGATTCTTTTTACCAATGAAATATTGACGGTAAGATGTTTCTTTTGTTGTTGATAATCTTGCTTTGGGATTTCAAAAACAAGTTGTTCAAGTTGTTTTTGCAGCCTGCTGTTAAAAGATTGATGTCGTAGTCCATCTGCTTCGCTTTGTTCAATAATTTCCGTGGTTATTACCTCGCCGAAGTTGACGAAAACGTTCTTACCAAATAACCGGAACGAATTATAATTGATTCCAACCGGTAACACACGGAGAGGAATATTTTCTTCCCAGGCTTTTATAGCCAGCCTGGCAGTACCCTTTTTTAAGGGTCGGAGATGCCATTCATTGATACATTTCCCTTCGCTGTAAATAGTAACAATGCCATTTGCTTTGAATATATAGATGCAGGCATCGAATGTCTTATAATTCTCTGAAAGATTTTCGACTCCTTCGCTGGTCCGGTATACCGGTAAAATTTTCAGTGAACTTAATAGCTTACTATATAAGGGCTTTTTAAAAACATCTCCTCTTGCTAGTGACCAGACAGGGTTCTCAAATATTGTATTAAGGATAATGGAGTCTAAAAATGAATTGGGATGATTGCAAGCCAATAATAATGGGCCTTTTTCCTTCAGCATTTCAGCCTTATTAAGGATGATTTTCCTGCAGAAGATTCGTATGCCGAACCTGGTTATTATTTTGAGGAAGTGATATAGCAATGTTTAGTTTTAATAACTGAAATATGTTGTTTTTTCTGGTAAAGAATTGAATCCTTAATAGCCTGTCGCAATAGACACAAAATCAAGGATTTATAATCAGCAACATAGCGAAAATTCTTCATCCCGGAAACACAATTTGGCAGTTTTTTTAGCCTATCTTTGCTGCCCCGAAAATAAAACCCTTCGGGACTATTCTATCATGTTTGAAAACATTATTAAAAAACAATTAAACGCTGATGCACAGGAGTCTGGTGCTGAAGTTTCAGCAACAGCTACAGCGACAACAACTGCACCTGTGGAGGCAGTAGCTACTGCTCATGATGATTTTGACTGGAGCGTTGATAAACGCAATGTAACTTCTTACACAAAAGAGGAAAAAGCAAAGTATGACAAAGTGTATGAAAACACTTTTGTTCAGCTGAATGATGGTGAATTAATGAAAGGGACTGTTGTTGGTCTTACGAAAACTGATGTTGTTTTGAACATCGGTTTCAAAAGTGATGGTTTGATATCACTGAATGAATTCCGTGATATCCCTGCTCTTGCAGTTGGAGATGAAGTGGAAGTTATGGTGGTAGAAAAAGAGGACAGGGAAGGACACCTGAATCTGAGCCGCCGTCAAGCCCGCATTACCCGTGCATGGGAGAGAATTGTTGAAGTTCACAAGACCGGTGAAGTTATTACAGGTACTGTTACTTCAAAAACGAAAGGTGGTTTGATCGTGGATGTATTTGGTATGGAAACCTTCTTACCAGGTTCACAGATCGATGTTAAACCTGTAACAGATTACGATCAGTTTGTAGGGAAAACAATGGAGTTTAAAGTAGTTAAGATCAACGAAACTATTAAGAATGCTGTTGTTTCTCATAAGGCTCTTATCGAAAGCGATATCGAAGCGCAGAGAGCTGAAATTATGAGCAAACTCGAAAAAGGCCAGGTGCTGGAAGGTACTGTGAAAAATATCACAGATTTCGGTGCTTTCATGGACCTGGGCGGACTCGATGGTCTGTTGTATATCACAGATATTTCCTGGGGTCGTATATCTCATCCTTCAGAAGTGCTTAAACTTGATCAGAAGATCAATGTGGTGGTGCTTGATTTTGATGATGAGAAAAAACGTATCAGCCTTGGCCTGAAGCAACTAACGCCTCATCCATGGGATGTATTGGGAGAAAATATTGTAGAAGGTAATGTAGTAAAAGGTAAAGTAGTTAACATTGAAGATTACGGTGCATTTCTTGAAATTCAACCTGGTGTTGAGGGTCTTGTACACGTCTCAGAAATTACCTGGGCTAATACACCAATCAATGCGAAAGAATTCTTCAAGCTGGGTGATGAACATGAAGCCAAGATCGTTACATTGGATAAAGAAAGCCGCAAGATGAGTTTGTCTATCAAACAACTTTCTGCTGATCCGTGGAATGATATCGAAACAAAATTTGCTGAAGGAAGCCGTCATACCGGTTTAGTGAAGAATATCACTAATTATGGGGTGTTTGTTGAACTTGCTCCTGGTATTGGAGGTATGATCCATATCAGTGACCTTAGCTGGTTGAAGCGTTTTAATCATCCGACTGAGTATACTAAAGTAGGATCTAACATTGATGTGGCAATACTTGGTATTGATAAAGAAAACCGCAAACTCCAGCTAGGACACAAGCAACTGGAAGAAGATCCCTGGAATACATTGCAGGATACTTTCGCAATTGGAAGTCTGCACGAAGGTACAGTGATACGCAGAGATGATAAAGGTGCTACTGTTCAGCTGCCATATGGCCTGGAGGGATTCGCTCCTAACCGTCACCTGACGAAAGAAGATGGTAAGAGTATTGGCGCTGATGAAACAGCTCAATTTATGGTTATTGAGTTTGACCGGAACGAGAAACGTATCGTGATATCTCATACCCGTATCTGGGAGCAGGGCAAGGTAGAGGAAGCTGAAACTGCTAAGAAAGAAGCAAGAGTAGAAGCAGACAAAACAAAGAAAGCTGTGAAAAATATCCAGAGCAAAGTGGAGAAAGCTACTTTAGGAGATTTGGGTGTTTTGGCTGATCTGAAAAAGAAAATGGAAGGTGGGGCAGAAGAGGGAAGTTCAGAAGAAGCGAAAGCTGAATAAGTATATTTTATGTGTTTTAGAGGCTGTCCATTCATTGGGCAGCCTTTTTTACGTATAAAACCGTCTTTTTTTGATAAAAAGCAAAGTTTTCGTAGAAATACTATAGAAGTTTTTTGTCAGGAAGCTTGCATATGCTAAAGCAGAATATTTTCTTTGTGTTTCCATCCTTTTGAATAATACCAGTTGCTAATAAGGGGTTTAATTACAGAAAGATTGAATAATCAATGAGAATATTTTAACTGCTTACAGCTAACAGTTTTATTGTCCATTATCCGGAAGAGCAGAAATTACGTACCTAAAATCTAAGACATGCTGCGAATCTATGTTATGGATATCCTGTCAAGGGGTTTGAAAAGAAAAATTCTTTTTTTATCCATAATTTTCCTGAGTTATTATTCTGCAAATGCAGCTATTACTGCAGCAAGTAAACCCCATTTTCTTGAAAATGAAATGAAGTTAGATACAGGGGGGACTACATTGCCATTACATAATTTTTCACTTACAGTTTCTCTCAAAGAAAATTCTGTATACCTGAAATGGTTAGCTGAGAATGAAATGAATACTCAGCGATTTGTAATTCAAAGAAGTTCTGACGGAGCTAATTACCAGGATATCGGTTATAAGAACCCTGCCGGGCCATTAAATATTCTAACAGAATATCTTGCAACGGATGATGTGCTGAATTTTCCTTATAGTATAGCCTATTACCGGATTAAGGCAGAGGATAACACTAATAAGTTTGCTTACTCAAATATTGTACCTGTCAGGTTATCTAAAATATCTGGTATTCGTTTGTGGCCTGTTCCAATTACAAGTGATCTGAAAATTTCTTATAATGCTTCCGGCAATTCAATATTGGATATCAATATAGCCGACAATTTCGGGAAAACTCATATACAGACCATTTTCAACGTAAATAAAGGGATGAACCAGGTTTCCCTGTCCGGTGTTACTGGGTTGCCATCTGGTTTTTATATTGTAAGAATCTCAGACAGAAATACAAACGAGATCTTTGTTCAAAAGGTCTTAAAGTAATTTTTTAAAGGAATATTCAACGACCAGAAATATAAAATAGTGTAAATAAAAGTGCCCGAATCCGGTAAGAATCAGATAGGAAATACTGTATTGAAAACGCTGATGATGCTTTTATTAGGAAACTAAAAAAATATTATATAAAAAGAAAAGAGCTTCTTGTTATCAAATTAATTTTATAAATTTGCATAATCCTTACGTACAGGGCATTTCTTTAGCCCTCAAAGCTTGTCCCATCTCCTAAGAATTTCCTGCTTGAA
Source organism: Chitinophagaceae bacterium (assembly GCA_016786885.1). Lineage (GTDB taxonomy): Bacteria > Bacteroidota > Bacteroidia > Chitinophagales > Chitinophagaceae > JJ008. The sequence continues at coordinate 10,409 of JAEUVO010000065.1, forward strand.
AATCCCCTTTGAACCCAATTAGCAGTTGCCGGCAATTGTTGTACAAGCTGCAAGGAAAGGTTTTGAAAATTATTTCAAACCCCTGAAAACAATTTTTTATTTTAAAAATTTTGAGCATGAAAAGGAAAGCTTTACTTTCTCAGGCAGCATTGTCTGGTCTATTGAGAAAAATTCACAAATCAGTATTTATTGGCGTTTTTGCGCTGACCATTGCATTTAAGGGTTATGCACACCACGTCGAAACATTTACTTACAACTGTGTTTCTCCTGGGCAAAATCTTCAGATTGATGCGATAGTTGTTTTTGCCGGGCCCGATACCTGGTATCAATGGCAGTACAGGGACAATTCCGGAGTATGGCAATGTTTTGTAAATGGAGTTAATTCTATTAATGGAGTAAATTTTACAGTGTCAGGTGCCACTTCTCAAAATGTAGAAGATGATGCTCCATTGCTCACTATTAATAGTGTTACCGCAGCATTGGAGAATGTACAAGTGAGAGTATTAATGAGGCCAGGAGCTTCGCCATGTAACGCCCCTGCAGGAACCACATATGGAGGAGACGATATGGGTATTTTTGAAACAAAGTATCTGCGTCTTCATGTATATGGTAATGCGGCAATATGCCCTCCGAACGCCTATTTGTGTGATGATAACATGCTATTTAATGCCCAAGGTTACTATGGAGGTTTTGAAAATAAGGTTTATAATACCGGAACCAATACATATACCAACAATAACTTTGGTGCAGGGATAGCTTCTTCCGATTTTATTTTTGGTACAGGAGCCGGTCGTTATCAGGATATTAATAATCCATTTCCTGTTTCTATTGATTTTCCAAGAAATTTCCCACCGCATACAGGTAATTTTCAGATGGTTATTCAAGGATCAGCCAATATTAATGACAGAGCCTGGTATAAAATAGTAGCTGTAGCTGCCGGTACTAAATATGTGTTTAGTGTTTTTGCTGCAAGGCTTGATGATAGTGATCCGATAGTTACACTTAAAGTTAACGGAGTTACAGTTCAGACATCTGATCTGTCAGTTCAGCCCATAGGTAGCTGGATCCGCATTTCAGGGCAGTATAATTCTGCTTCCAATGGCGATGTTGTGATCAGTATTGGTGATAGCAGGGCAGGAGGACTAAATAATTATTCATTAGATGATATTTGTTTTCGTCAGTGTTTGAATTGTGGTACACTTCCATTGCACAATCTTAGTTTAGCTGCTTTCTTACAGGGGACTAATGTCGGTTTGAAATGGACTGCTGAAAATGAAATGAACACAAGCCAGTTCATAATTGAAAGAAGTACAGATGGTATTAATTTCACTGCTGTTGGCTCAAAGGCTGCAAGCGGGCAAACAAACACCATTACAGAGTACCAGTCTTCAGATAATATTCAGGCCGTGTTGTCAGCTAGTATTGTATACTACAGACTTCGTGCTACAGATATTGATGGCCGTTTTACTTATTCAAACATTTCTATTGTTAGGTTAAGTAAGAAGGCAGGGGTGCAGGTTTGGCCTAGCCCATTCAGAGACAACGTTAATATTACATATAATGCTTCTGCAAACTCAAAAATTGATGTGGTTATCGTTAACAGTGTGGGCAAAGTGATTAAGCAAGGTAATTATAGTGTGAGCCAGGGTCTCAATCAACTGTCTGTAAATAATCTTGATGGACTAGCACCTGGTATTTACTTTATCAGGATCACAGATAAGAATTCCAGTGAAACATATATCCAAAAACTTACTAAATAGTTTTGCCGATAGATTAGTGAAAGCCCCTTCAGAGAAGGGGCTTTTTATTGTATTACTTTTGGTAAGTGATGTTTTTTACAGTGGTATGTCTTTTACAAAATGACACTTTAATCCATTACATTTCTTAATTTGTATGCTGATTCGTTTGTCAAAACTAACACATGGCTTCGTTTATAGAACGACTTAAACATTTTAACCTGATCAGAAAGCTTGTATATTTCATTGTAGGGGCTATCTCATATCCTGGACTGGCTATTATTAACAAGCTTAAAATATCAGGAACAGAGAATCTGAAAAATCTGCCGAGGGAGAAGGTCCTTTTTGTAAGTAATCATCAAACATACTTTGCTGATGTTATCACATTTCTCCATATTTTCTGTGCTATAAAATGGGGGAAGGAGAACAGGTTAGGGGTACCCTATTATTTGCTTAATCCTTTTACCCGGGTAAACTATGTGGCGGCCGAAGAGACTATGCGGGGTAGTTTTATAAGCCGGCTTTTTTTGCTGGCCGGCGGCTTAACAGTTAAAAGAACCTGGCGGGCAGAGGGAACGGAGGTAAGACGTGGCCTGGATCCATCAGATACAAGAAAAATTACAAGAGCATTGGAAAAAAACTGGGTGATTACTTTTCCGCAGGGAACCACGAAACCTTTTGCTCCGGGTAGAAAGGGAACAGCCCTGATCATTAAACAAGTGCAGCCAATAGTTATACCCGTTGTTATCGGCGGTTTCTGGCGGGCTTTCAATAAAAAAGGGCTGAAGTTTAAGAAAAAAGGAACTCTTTTGTCTGTAACATTTAAGGAGCCGCTTCAAATTGATTATACAGCCTCAACAGACATTATATTGGCCCAACTTATGGACTCAATAGAACAAAGTAAAAAGTACATGATGATGGGCAAACATCATTTCCAAACAACAAATAAATAACTATCATATCAGTCCTTGACAAAAAGGGCCTTAAGCTCCACTGCATCATCTGGTTTCATCTTTCCTCCGAGTATTAGTCTTAGTTGTCTTCTCCTCAGTGCGCCATCAAACAGTTTTTTTTCTTCTTCCGTTTCAACAACTAATTGAGGAACAGGGCGGGGTTTACGATTGGGATCAAGAGCTACAAATGTGTAGTAGGCTTCATTACTCTTGTACTTAAATTGTTGTGTCAGATCTTCACCCCATACTTTCATATGAATTTCCATGGATGTATTGAATGACCGTGTCACCTTAGCTTCGATATGAACCACATTCCCCAGTTTTACAGGGTTTTCAAAAGAAATATTGTCGACAGATGCAGTAACAACTGGGGCATTACAGTGTTTTTGTGCAGCGATGGCAGCTGCAATATCCATCCAGTACATCAACCTCCCACCCATAAGATTACCAAATACATTCGTATCGTTTGGCAACACGATCTCTGTCATTACCGTTAAGCTTTCAACAGATCTTTTTGCATCCATAATTTGAATTTGCGCAAAGATAAGCGGCTAAGGTTATATAGATGTTTACCAGTATCCCATTGGCAGTATCTAAAATAAAATGGTATTGCAGGCTTTTAATCACCTGATAATATGATGATAGTCCCTTTTTTTGAAGCTACTTTCAGCTATTTTTGTGGCATATTGGGACAATGAATCCCGAAATGGATTAATAATTGCCGTATGAGTAACAAAACACCGACAGTCATTTCCTTTGACAATACTGAATTTGCATTTCAATACAAGGCAGATAAAGAATTAAAAAAGGCTCATTTTCTTTTCTCGATGATGTCCAGATCCTGGCTGGTTAAGATTGGGGCTAAAATGGCCCCATGGGCTTTGAAAGTTGGATTACCGATTAAAGGGATTATCAGGAAGACAATCTTTTCGCAATTTGTTGGAGGCGAAACACTGGAACAAATTGATCCGGTGGCCAGGATGCTGGCTAAATATAATGTAAAAATCATCCTTGATTACGGAGTAGAGGGAAAAGAAGGAGAGGAGAACTTTGATAATGCTACTGAAGTCTTTATTAATGTGATCAATTATGCAGCCACGCAACCGAATATTCCCTTCATGAGTGTAAAGGTTACTGGTTTTGCCCGGTTTGCTTTACTGGAAAGAATGGATGAAATGATGCACCGGGAACAGGGTACATTGATGAAGAGATACCTTGCTATGCTGGATAAATTATCTGCAGAAGAAAGAGAAGAGTGGCACCGGGTTCGCCACCGGGTGATGAGAGTTTGCGGAGCTGCTGCCCTTAATGGTGTTGGTGTATCTATAGATGCAGAAGAAACATGGATTACCGAGCCTCTTGATGCCTTGACTATTCTGATGATGGATACGTTTAACAAAGAGAGAGCAGTCGTTTATAATACTACCCAGCATTACCGTACCGACAGGCAGCAGTTCTTAAAGGACTCTTATGAAGCGGCTGTAGAAAGAAATTTCATTCTGGGTGCCAAGCTGGTAAGAGGTGCATATATGGAAAAAGAAAGAAAAAGGGCCGCAGAAAGAGGATACCCTTCACCTATCATGCCTGACAAAGAAAGTACTGACAGAGACTATAACGAAAGTGTAAAGTTCTGTATCGATCATATTGACCGTATAGCCCTGATGGTGGCTTCCCATAATGAGTATAGTAATATGTATGCAGCACAACTACTGCAGGAAAAAGGCCTGCCGCTGAATCATCCTCATGTTCATTGGAGCCAGTTGTATGGGATGAGTGACAACATTACTTTTAACCTGGCACATGCTGGTTGCAGCGTTAGCAAATATCTTCCGTTCGGTCCTATTAAAGATGTGATCAAATACCTTATGAGGAGGGCGCAGGAAAATACTTCTGTAAAGGGGCAAACCGGCAGAGAGTTGTCACTGATTAAAAAGGAAGTTGGCAGAAGGAAAGGATAAGCTTAAAGTGCCAAAAGCTTTTTTAGCCTGATAAGATAGCCTAGTTCTTCGTGATTAATTTTCCTTACGCTTTCTGCAATATGCCTGGCGCTGTTAAATATTTTGATCCTGCTCGCCTTGTCAATTTCATTTTCGTTTTCTGTAAAGAAATTTTCAAAGGAAGTAAAAGCATTTTCGGCAGTTTCAAACTCATCTTCCATCGTTTCAAATTCGAACTCAATAAGGAATGCCCTGTCTGTACCAAAACGGTCTGTGCTGTGATCATGATGTTTCCATGCATATTGAATTTCATTATGCAGCACTTCCCTTTCTTCTGGCCTGATCCTTTTATCGGCTGCTGCTATCGAATAAAAGAGGTTACCCAATTCTTTGTATAATCTTTTAGTGTTTAGCATACTTAAAAGTAAGTATGACAGATCAACATATCAGCTGACGTAAATCAACTTTTCCGATGTTGTTTGTCAAATAAAATATGCTGAATGCTGCCTGATTACCGGTTATAAAGGAGAAAGCTGGCTTAAAAACTACTGCCGGGTCATTTTTATCGTTTTTGCAATTTCAGATAATTCATCAATGACACTTTTTTTATTGCTCAATAAAGCTATATGCATTACAAGGCCGGGGCTCAACTCTTCAGCGGGAAGGATCTGTTCTTTAAGAAAAAAACTATGACTGTCATCTTTAAAATATAGCCAGTCAATATTCTTTTCAAGGAAAATACCTTTAGTTTTTTCTGACTTGTCTTCTGTTAGCCCATACTCTTTATAAAAGTGAGTAGGGTAGCGACCGGTATAGATGGTTAAACTGGTGTAGGTGGTGTCGGAAATATGTTTGAACTGGTTTATTTTAAAGACCGAAAAATCATATTTTTCATCAATAGTTACAAAATAATTCTTAGGTAGTTTGAAGCTAAATGTTCCGGTAGTACCGGGAATCTTAAAGGTCTCCTCTCTTGCTTCGAGTGATATCCTTCTGTTACCTTTTGAGATTGTTTTAAATATATTTTCTGTAAGCCTGATGTATTCATCCTTACTGTTTAAAGCCGGAGGATTGATATATGCATCAATACGGCAAACAGTATTATCGGGAGCTTTTACCATGAGGCTATTTACCAGGATAGCGCTGGCAGATGTATCGAAAAGAGTTGGAGTGGACAGCACGGTAATAATTGAATCGGCATTAGTAAGCTCCTTTCTTTGAAAATTAAAATCGGGTTCTTCATATTTTGAAATCTCTTCAAATAAGTTATTACCGGTGAAGGAGAAGAGTTCTTGAGCAAATAGAACAAGCTTCATATTACCAATGTCATAAATGATTCTTGTTTCTTTGTTTTCGTTTGGATCTGCAGCCATTATATCTGCCACTCTTGGGCTTACAACTGCTGTGGCAGGAAAGTTGGCAAATATTTTTTCATTTAATATTGAGATCTTTTTTTCAAGTTTTGTAGTGTCCGAAATACTGTTTTGCGAAAAAACAGGTTGAAAGGTGAGAGAAACCAGTGTGACTAAAAATAGGGTTACTGTCAATTTCATGGCATAATTTTAATACTAGTCAAAGATACAGGCAAAGCTTGAATCGTTGCATTGCTTGTTTTTAAACCTAAACGGACAATCTCATAAATACCCTGCACCGGGTATAAAAAGCAGACCCATGTGGCTTATTTTGCGGCAAAGGGTATTTTATGCGAAGATTTCAACGAATCCTGGTATTTCTGTTACTGCTTTTTGCATCTTGTAAGAGCAAGGATGTACCTGTAACATTGGACAAGGCTTTCCTGCGATCTTTCCAAGAAGGAGAATTTACCATCCTTGAAAAGTATTTGCCTACGAATGAGTTTTACAAATCATTAGGGAAGGATGTTCCGGACAGGACTGATACGGAGATCGACTCTTTTCTAAACAACAGTAAAAGAAAGCTTGTCGACAACTGGAACAAGATCAGTGATGGGATAAAGAACAATGCAATTGATCCCGATAAAATATCCATAGAAGAATCAGTCGTTTACAATCCATACTCTCAGAGTATTATGCAGGCTATGATAATTATCTATGAGTATAATGGAAAATTGTATGATGACCTGACACTGATTGTGAAAAGGCAAAACGACAACGAATATTTGTTGGAAATACCTAATCCATTGAGTGCATTTGAAATGAAAGACACATCACTGGCAAACAGCTCGCAGGCAAAAGTCGCATTGGATTTGGTAAAACCAGCATTTGGACAAAATCTCCAAAACCAGATAAAGGAGATGGTGGCCATGGCTAACAGTGACAACCTCCCTGCATTCAGCCTTAATATAGTTTATCATGGTGAGGACAAGGTGCGGAATTGGAAATCTCCGGTGAATTTGAATGATGCTGCTGAAAATAAGATGACGGCTGACCTTATGCAAAAGGTAAAACTCGTAATGAATGATTGCAGGGATTTCAGTTTTGATAAGATCAGTGCCGAAAAAGAATCAGAAGGCTACTGGATTGTCCAACCGTTGAACTGTGGCCGGAAAATTGTACGATTTGCTTTCCTCAGAGTTAAAGATAGACTGTTGCTTGGGGATATTGATGTGGAAAATCCTGAGTGACTTTCATTTTTCAATCCACAGTTTCCCCACATGCAGCAGTTTAATGAATATAGCTGCTGGCTTAAGTTGTACCTTGCAGGCATGCAACAATACCTTGATCTCCTCAGGCATATTTTAGATACGGGAGCTCGTAAAACAGACCGTACAGGAACCGGTACGCAGAGTGTTTTTGGCTACCAGATGCGATTTGATCTGCAAAAAGGATTCCCTTTGGTAACCACAAAAAAGGTACACCTGAAAAGCATTATTTATGAGTTATTATGGTTTTTAAAGGGCGAAACTAATATAGCCTACCTGAAAGAACATGGGGTAAAGATCTGGGATGAATGGGCTGATGAGAATGGTGAACTTGGACCTGTGTATGGTAAGCAATGGCGGAGTTGGGAAGGGAAGGATGGAAAAATAGTTGACCAGATATCAGATCTGATTACCCAGATAAAAAAGAACCCCGATAGCCGCCGGCTGATCGTCAGTGCATGGAATGTGGCTGATTTGCCGGATATGGCACTGATGCCTTGCCATAATATGTTCCAGTTTTATGTAGCTAATGGAAAACTAAGTTGCCAGCTATATCAAAGAAGTGCAGATGTTTTTTTGGGTGTTCCCTTCAACATTGCATCATATGCATTATTGACCATGATGATTGCACAGGTTTGTGACCTGGAACCCGGCGAGTTTGTGCATACGTTCGGCGATGTGCATATTTACAGCAACCATGTGGAGCAGGTTAAACTGCAATTAAGCCGTGAGCCTTTTCCACTTCCGGCAATGAAACTGACCCCGGCTGTTAAGGATATTTTTGCTTTCAATTTTGAAGATTTCACATTGGAAAATTATCAATGTCACCCGGCAATAAAAGCCCCTGTGGCAGTATAGAACTATTGGTATCTTTACTCCTGACTAAAGCTCCCTGACTAATGACTATTTCTCTTGTTGTGGCCGCAGCTACTAATAATGCAATAGGGAAAGATGGAACGATGCCCTGGCATTTGCCTAATGACATGAAGCACTTTAAAAATGTGACATGGGGCATGCCGGTGATAATGGGGAGGAAAACATTTGCATCTTTGGGTAAAGCATTACCCGGGCGAAAAAATATTGTCATTACACGACAGGTTGATTGGAAAGCGGCATCAACAGTACCAGTAAAAAGTATTGATGATGCTTTGTTTGTTGCCAAAGAAACAGACGCAAAAGAAGTAATGGTGATCGGTGGCGGTGAAATCTACAGGGCACTTTTCGATAAAGCCAAAAGAATATACCTGACCCGTGTGGAGGCAGAGCCGGATGCGGATACTTTTTTCCCTTCATTAGATCCTCAACACTGGTACCTCGTTAGTCAGCGAAATCATGAGGCGGATGAAAAGAATGCTTATAATTATTCTTTCCAGGTGTGGGAGAGAATTGGGTAATCAAAGAATTTTATTTCAGCAATGTACTCTGCTCCGCATTTAGCCATAAAATATCTCCGGCACTATTGTACAGCCTTCAATGGTAAAGGACATGGTATGCATTCCCCTTTTATTTTTCAATTTATTATTAAGATACTCAATGATCAGAAGAAGTATGATTCTTATGAAACTGTTGAAAACCTGCGCCGGCAGTTATTGAAAGATTCAAGGATGTTTGTGGTAGAAGATTTTGGCGCAGGATCGGCTTTTTTGCGCAAACATCAACGGAGTATTAAATCGATAGCACGAAATGCAGCCAAATCAAAAAAGTATGGCCAGTTGTTGTACAGAATAGTAAAGTATTACCAGCCAAAAACTATTTTAGAATTGGGAACATCGCTGGGGATAACGACATCCTATCTTTCGCTGGCAAAACCAGATGCAAAGTTGATTACTATGGAAGGGGCCAGGGAGATCGCATCAGTGGCCAGACAAAATTTTGACAAATTGTCAATAAAAAATATAGAATTGATAGAAGGAAATTTTGACCTGATGTTGCCCGGCCTGCTTGAAAGAACTCCTGTTATTGATTTTGCATTCATTGATGGGAATCACCGTCAGGAACCAACAGAGCGATATTTTAATCAACTGCTGGCCAAAATGCATAATGAATCTATCCTTGTTTTTGATGACATTCACTGGAGCAGGGAAATGGAGCAGGTTTGGAAGACCATTAAAGACCATCCTTCAGTACGCTGTACTGTCGATCTTTTCTTTATCGGCATTGTATTTTTCAGGGATGAATTCAAGGGAAAACAACATTTCAGTATTCGTTTTTAGTAGTTGATAAATAACAGGCTGTTACCTGAAGAAAATCAATCTTTCAGACAGCGCCACTCACCAAAAAATCAATATCTTCACGCCTAACAGAAAATTCAATTTTCTCTCTATAATCCAGATTCATTATGACCATTGGTGTTTTAAAGGAACCCGCCCATGAAACAAGAGTATCGCTGCTGGCTGAAGCCGTAGCCTCCCTCACTAAAAAAGGAATCACCATTATTGTAGAAGAAGAAGCCGGAGAGAAGGCTTTTTGCAGTAATGCAGATTTTGAAAAAGCCGGTGCACAGGTCAGAAGCCGCAATGAGGTTGTAGCTTCTTCTGATATTGTATTAGCCATTCACCAGCCTGAGTTATCTGATATTCAAAACCTGAAATCTAAAATCCTGATTGGTGTGTATCAACCATTATTTCATGCTGATCTGATGAAGCAATGGGCTATTACAGGTATTACTGTTTTTTCATTGGATATGTTGCCCCGAACCACCAGGGCCCAGGCAATGGATGTTTTAAGTTCGCAGGCAAATATTGCCGGTTATAAGGCTGTGTTAACTGCGGCAAACTCATATGGAAGATATTTTCCCATGTTTATGACTGCAGCTGGAAGTATTGCACCTGCAAAGGTGCTGATACTGGGTGCCGGCGTGGCAGGCTTGCAAGCTATCGCTACTGCAAGAAGATTAGGTGCAGTGGTAGAAGTTTTCGATACCCGGCCAGCTGTAAAAGAAGAAGTAATGAGCCTTGGCGCAAAGTTCGTTGAAGTAGAGGGTGCGGCAGATGCGAGCAAAGCAGGCGGCTATGCGGTGGAGCAAAGTGAAGATTTTCTTAACAGGCAAAAAGCAAAGATTGCCGAAAGTATTGCAAAGGCAGATATTGTCATTACTACCGCACAGATACCCGGGAAAAAAGCGCCGTTACTTATTACGGAAGATATGCTGAAAGCAATGCGGAATGGATCTGTCATTATCGATCTTGCCGCAGCAACAGGCGGTAATACACCCTTCACAAAGAATAACGAGACCATAAATTATAACGGGGTGAGGATTGTTGGCAATTCATCTTTGCAATCAACTATGCCTTCTGATGCAAGTAAAGTGTATGGGAAAAATGTGCTTAATTTTTTGCAACTCATCGTTACAAAGGACGGGCAACTAAATCTTAATTGGGATGATGACCTTGTGAAGGGAAGTTGTATATCCCATAACGGTGAAATAACCCAGGAACGTTTAAAATAATTATATGGAGTCAGTTTTAAACTGGATAACAATTAATCAACAGATCATATACATAGTTATCCTGATGGTTTTTGTAGGTATAGAAGTAATTGGCCGTGTGCCCAGCGTATTGCATACACCGCTGATGAGCGGAGCAAATGCTATTCATGGGGTGGTTATTATCGGTGCCATCATTGTTATGGGGAAGGCGGAAAGTGATAATTATTTTGCCCTGGTACTTGGTTTCCTGGCAGTGATATTGGGAACACTGAATGTGGTAGGAGGATTTGTAGTAACAGACAGGATGCTGGAAATGTTTAAGAAGAAGAAAAAGTAATACGAATAAACTTTATGGAACTCAATATACTTACTCTTTGTTATTTGATAGCTTCAGTAACATTTATACTGGGTCTGAAAATGTTGTCAAACCCTGCTACCGCAAGAAAGGGGAACCTTGTGGCTGCCGCAGGTATGACGATTGCTATTTTAGGAACAATCTTTTTGTACAGAGACCAGGAAGGAAACAAACTACATAATTATATCTGGATATTCGGTGGTATTTTAATTGGAGCTGTTGTTGGTACACTGGCTGCCAAAAAAGTAAAGATGACGGCAATGCCTGAGATGGTGAGTTTATTTAATGGAATGGGAGGGGCATGTGCAGCATTGATATCAGCTGCAGAGTTTTATCATATCTATAAGGCTCATGAGGGGGCAGGTACTACTCCATTTTCTGATTTGGTACCTGTAGGATATTATATCACTATTGTGGCAGGAGCTATCATCGGAACTATTTCTTACACCGGCAGTATTATTGCATGGGGTAAATTAAATGGCCGGGTAAAAGACTTTTCATTCCGGGGCCAGCATATTGTGAATATGATTGTGCTTGCACTGGTAATTGTTTTTTCTGTTGTGGCTTATCAATCCAGCATAGGCAGCATATTCATCCCTTTTATGCTGATTGGGTTATTTGCTTTTGTGTATGGTATACTCTTCGTAATGCCGATTGGAGGGGCTGATATGCCAGTGGTGATCTCCTTGTTGAATTCTTTTACTGGTGTGGCAGCTGCCTGTGGTGGATTCCTATATGATAACAAAGCAATGCTTACAGGAGGTATTCTGGTTGGGGCTGCAGGTACATTACTCACTATACTGATGTGCAAAGCTATGAATCGTTCATTGGCAAATGTATTGATCGGATCTTTTGGGAGTAATGCAAAAACTGGTACGGGAGCTGCCAGGCAACAGGGTGCTTATAAGGAAATATCTCTCAGTGACACAGCAGTAGTGATGAGTTATGCCCATAAAGTATTTATTGTTCCGGGCTATGGCCTGGCAGTAGCCCAGGCACAGCATGCCTGTCATGAGCTGGAAAAAATATTGGAAAGTAAAGGAGTGGAAGTGAAGTATGCTATTCATCCTGTAGCAGGCCGTATGCCAGGTCATATGAATGTATTACTGGCTGAGGCAGATGTTCCTTATGAGAAACTTTTGGAGATGGAACAGGCCAACGAGGAATTTCCGACTACTGATGTTGTATTAATATTAGGCGCTAATGATGTAGTAAACCCTGCTGCCAAAAATGACCCTTCTTCCCCGATTTTTGGTATGCCTATATTAGACGTAGAACTGGCCAAAAATGTCATTGTTAATAAACGAAGTATGAAGCCTGGTTATGCAGGTATTGAGAACGATCTGTTCTTTCAGCCCAAAACTTCTATGTTATTTGGTGATGCAAAGAAAGTATTGCAGGATTTGATTGGGGAGATTAAAAATTTGTAGTTTATAGTTTGTGCTTTGTAGTTTTGGCCTGTGCAACTTCCTGCTTCATTTTTAAGTTCAATTGAAAATGCCAATGGCTTTGCCAAAGACGCCTTTGAAAAAGTGCATAGCTCTGGTGAACAAATAACTTCCATTCGTATCAATCCTTTCAAACAAGAAACAGGAGTAATAAATTTTCCAAATAATCATAGAAAAAGAATTCCCTGGACACAATGCGGCTACTATCTTGAATCCCGTCCGTCTTTTACTTTTGACCCCCTGTTTCATGCGGGTTGTTATTATGTGCAGGAAGCCAGCAGTATGTTTTTGGAGCAGGCTTTGAAGCAAAAAGTTGATTTGTCAAAACATCTTAAAGTCCTTGATCTGTGTGCTGCACCGGGAGGTAAGTCAACACATATTCAAACACTTCTTTCTGAAAACAGTTTGCTTGTTAGTAATGAGGTAATCCGTTCAAGGGCCAATATTTTAAAAGATAATATAATCAAATGGGGTTGTGAGAATGTGGTAGTAACGAACAATGATCCCAGGGATTTTGCGAAACTGAAAAATTACTTTGATGTGATTGTTGTGGATGCACCTTGCAGCGGCAGCGGTTTATTCCGCCGTGACCCTGAGGCAATAGAAGAGTGGAGCGAAAATAATGTACAACTCTGTTCACAAAGGCAACAACGAATAATAGCAGATGTTTGGCCTGCCTTGAAAAGGGATGGAATATTAGTGTACTCTACCTGTTCTTATTCAAAAGAGGAGGATGAGGACATTGTAAAATGGCTGTTAAGTGAATTCCAGGTCGTCAATCGCACATTGCAGGTTGATCCTTCCTGGGGTATCGTTGAATCGGAAGGCGGTTATCGTTTTTGGCCCGATAAATTGCGAGGAGAAGGTTTCTTTCTTGCCTGTTTTCAAAAAAAGGAAGGAGAAACAGAAACAACTGTCAGAACCAGGAAAAAACCTGAACTGCTTTCTAAAAAGGAAATTGAGGTTGTTGAGAAATGGGTAAAGCTGCAGGGGAAAAACTTTATCCGGTATCAGAACACCGTGTATGCCTGGCCGGAAGTGAATTTCTCTGATTTCTGTTTTTTACTGGAGCAGCTCCGCATTGTTTACTCAGGTGTATTGGTTGGCGAATTGATGAGAGAGAAATTAGTTCCTGGTCATTCTCTTGCGATGAGCAATATTTTTGCTGATTCCGTGAGCAGGGTGCCCCTTTCGGGAGAGGACGCAATTAAATATTTGCAACGAAAAGATATTCAACTTAACACCCCTGGAAAGGGATGGAGCCTCGCTGAGTATGACGGTCATCCTCTTGGCTGGTTAAATATTCTGCCTAACAGGGCTAATAATTATTATCCTAAAGAGCTCCGGATTTTGAAGGACATTTAGCAAGCGGGAAAACGTAAAAAATCCACATCTTTGCATACCTAATCTTGTCGGTATGAAGCAATTCTTTTTTTCTTTTCTTGCACTGATCCTGTATTCTGTTTCTGTTACAGCTCAAAAGGCTGACCTGGTGGTGAAAAACGGAGATAAGGGTCTTTACCTGGAGCATAAAGTGGCTGCTAAAGAAAGTTTCTTTTCCGTTGGAAGGCTCTATAATGTTCATCCCAAACACATAGCTTCTTATAATAAACTTGATATGGCAAAAGGATTGCTGATAGATCAGAAGCTTAGTATTCCTCTTACGGATACAAATTTTACTCAAAAGGGTAACAGTGGCACACCTGTTTATTATAAAGCAAGCAAAAATATAAGCCTGGAAGATATAAGTAGGGAGAATAACAATGTGGCTGTTGCAAGTCTTAAAGGATGGAACAACTTTTCAGCCGATAATGCTAAAAAGGATACGAAACTTATAATTGGTTTTTTGCTCAGCAAAGAAATGCCATCAATTACGATCAAGCCAAAAGCCAGCGAGCCGGTTGTTAAGAAAGAAGAGAAACCTGTAGTGACAGAACCTAAGGTAGAAGAAAAACCGGTTGAAAAGGCTGAGGAGAAGCCAGTAGAAAAGCCAGAGGAAAAGCCTGTGGTAAAAGTAGAAGAAAAGCCAGTTGTGAAAACAGAGGAGAAAACGGTTACTGGTGGGCAGGGGTTCTTTAAACCTCATTTTGATCAGCAGGTAAGAAAATCACCTGTTACTAAGGATGAGACAGTGACAGCAGGAATATTTAAGACTACAAGTGGCTGGCAGGATGAAAAGTATTATATACTGATTGATGCCGTATCTCCGGGTACTATTGTGAGAATAGTGAATCCTGCTAATAGTAAAATTGTTTATGCCAAAGTATTGGGTGAAATGAGCGGAATCCGGCAGAATGAAGGATATAATATTCGCATCAGTAATGCCGCTGCGACTGTATTGCAGATAACCGAGCAGGATAAGTTCATTGTGAAAGTGAACTATTAATTGCCATTGAAGCGGTAGCCCCGAAGAAACTCAGTGATCTCCATTTTCTTTTTTCCTTCCAGTTGAATTTCCAGCAGGTGGATGTATCCATTGCTACAAGCAAATTTCAAAAAAGTTTTCCCATCTGTTTCATAATCCCCTTCGGTACTACTTGGGAATACTATTTCTTTTTTTGAGCGAAATATTTTGAGCATTTTTTCATTCATGATAGTAAAAGCAGCGGGGTAGGGACTGAGGCCCCTTATCATGTTGTATACTTCTTCTACTGTCAGGCTCCAGTTGATACGACAGGTATCAGTATGTATTTTGGGAGCATGTTTCAGGGAAGTTTTATGCATGGGAATTGATTTATCCTGATGCACCACCCTGGTATTATCAATAGCCATCCCTAAGGTTGAGATCAATAATTCCTGTGGTTTTTCCTGTAAGCTTCCATCAGCCAAACCTTTCACAGTCCTGACGAGTAGTCCGGCACCAATCACTTTCATTTTATCATGTACTTCTCCGGCTGTCTCATCCTCGTCAATTGGGAATGATTCCTGGAGTAATATATCACCAGTGTCAATTTCATGTTTCAATTTAAAAGTAGTTACACCGGTTTCCGTTTCGCCGTTAATCACAGCCCAGTTGATGGGAGCAGCACCACGATATTGAGGTAGTAATGAGCCATGCAAGTTCACTGTACCCATTGGTGGCATATTCCAGACTATTTCTGGTAACATTCTGAAGGCGACCACAATCTGTAAGTCAGCATGTAATGATTTTAATGCGATTAAAAATTCAGGGTGTTTTAATTTTTCCGGTTGTAAGGTATTTAAACCATGCTCGGCTGCATATTTTTTTACTGCACTTTGCTGTAGTTGCATTCCCCTTCCTGCAGGTTTATCAGGAGCAGTGATCACCCCCACAATATTACAACCGGCTTTTATCAATGCATCCAATGAGGCAACGGCAAATTCAGGTGTACCCATAAAAACAATCCGCAGCGATTTATAATCTTTCATAATCGTTGCGAAGATACGCAAGTGAATAATTTACTCAGGGCTTGTAATATTTTTGCTTTATTTCAGGAATCAAAACAGACAGGTTTTTAATCCTTGTTTCATCACTTGGGTGAGTAGATAAAAATTCAGGAAGACTGACTCCATCATTATTGGCGGCCATCCGCTGCCAGAAAGGAATAGCCTCTTCCGGGTTATAGCCTGCCATACTCATAAATATTAATCCAAGTTTATCTGCTTCACTTTCCTGCATCCGGCTGTTTGGCAGGGAGAATGCCAGGTTGGAGCCGATCATATATAAACCAAGAAAAACTAATTGTGTTTCCTGTTTCTTTTCTTTTAATGCTTCTTCAAGTACCATTCCGCCCAGGCCTACTAAAAGCCCCTGGCTCATTCTTTCGTTGCCGTGCCTTGCTATAGCATGAGCTATTTCATGTCCCATTACTACTGCCAGCCCTTCTTCAGTTTGTGATATGGGCAACAGGCCTGTGTATACAACTACTTTGCCTCCGGGCATACACCAGGCATTCACTGTATTTTCATCGATGGTATTAAACTCCCATTTAAAATTCTTGAGGTCTTTACTCATATTATTTTGTTGCATATATACCTCAACTGCCTTTTGAATTCTTGTTCCAGCCTTCGTTACCATTTGTGCTCTGTGGTCATATGGGGAAAGAGTTGGACTAGCTTTTACAACGGAATCGTATGCAGAGAAAGACATTGTTGTTATAATGCTATTGGGAACAAGATTCAATTGTTTACGACCGGTAACAGGAACCGTTTTACATGCTGCAAAAAATACTAAGCCTCCCAGAACACAGACCGGAATGATATGCCTCATAATTTTCATTTTGAAACTAAAAATACAGGGAGAATGTACAGAGCACAATCCCCTGAAAAGGGGAAATATTTGAAGAAGCTTTAACTGTCTTTATAATCAATGTCCCGGGCCTCAAACCATTCTTTGAACTCTCTCCCCTGTTCACCGGCATAGTTGATACATATCTCTGTGCCGGGAGGGATGTCTTCCAACGCATAGTAGGACATGGTTCTTGTCTCCTTATTGAGGCTGTACGCCGCATTTGAATATACAGCATGATTATATAAGGAACCAAAACCAAGTACTAATGCAAGGGTGCCTGCATCTTTGTCAAAATTGAAAAAATAATCTGCAAGATGAGATGAAGTAACTGCTTCATAATCCCGGGCAGGAAGTATTATTACAGCAGCTGTTTCAAACACATGGTCTTTTCTGATGTGTTGTTTGCAAAATACCCCACGGCCTTTCCCTTTTACTTGTTTTATATATAAGAATGCATTCATTCAGTTATGCCGGGTTGAAAATAAACCGGAGTGTCATCATCTGCTTTTCCGTTATAGTTAAATGTAATTTCATCGCCAGGATGAATCATTTTGTTTGCATTTACGATAAGGGACCTGTTGTTTAATGAAATAGTGTAAACAGCATTTGCGTTGTAGGAATGATTGTATAGAGAACTATATCCCAGGCCAAGTGCAACGGGGGTTGTTTCATTTGCCAGGAGGAAATAGTAGTTGAAGAGAAAGGTGGTTTGCAATAGTTCTCTTTCCTGCCGGTCTAATAATATTACCGGAGCTGTTTCTATAACAGCTCCGGGTTTGAAGATCCTGGTAGTGAATACCCCACGATCATCAATAAGGCTTTGCCTTATCTCTATGCCGTCAGGCTGAAGTATTTCCTTTTGCTTAAAAGGGTTAAACATTAGTCTTTATGGGGCTTTGTTACAGTTGGAACGTTCTCCTTCATCTGCACAGTATTTGTCTTTTTAATATGATCAAACTTAATTGCTTTACTTGTTTGCTTGATCTTGGTGCCCGGCTTAACGACTTTAGCCGTATCTGTTGTGGCCGGAATAGTAACTACTGGTTTAACTGTCTCTTTTTTTACAGTGGGTGTAGTCTGTGCTTTTACTCCGGCGAAGATCAGTAATGAACTGAATAGGGTGAGTGTTTTTTTCATATTCCTTTGTTTAGAGGTTAAAAATTTGTCCATTCTCTGCCTGTGTCACTATCAAAACCGTACTTGCGGGATACAGTTTGCTTGCCACTTCCATCTGTTTGATAATAGGTCCAGCCGATACGGGTGGCTGTAAGAACAGCGCTGGTTGTCGTTATGCCATTGCATCCCATCGATTCGGCGCAATTATTTACCCGTATGTTTTCCATTTTAATAGTATAAAGCGTCGCCGGCATGCCGCTGACTCCAGATTGCATTACTGATACCTGACCGTTGAGTAATAAACTGCCATTACCCATTGCTCTTTTCAAATCAGCGGAAGCGCCAGTTATGTTCATGCTGAAAGAAAGCTGGGAATTATTTTTCCCTGCTGTGGCAAATGACAAAACACCAATACTTCTTTCATGGCCTCTGGCAACAGCATCTCCTTTGATTTGCTGACCGGATGCATCCGTCAGCTTTAAATAAACTTCCTGGCCTTTTTGTGCCAAAGTGGTAAACGGAATAAACAGCAACGCTAAAATAATTGTACGCATATTTTTGTTTTTTAAGTGAATGATTTATTTGGCTAACCCAAATTTTGTGTAGATGCCTGATCCAGGGTATTCTGCATCAAGCAGGTTTAAAATTCTTGCCCCCTTTATGCAGGACCAGAAGGCATGATAGGTTTTGGCTTTACTTTCAATTTTTGAAAACTTAATCTGCCAGTTATTTAAAACAGTAAAAGTGCCGGATGATTTCACCTGGTCGAATTTCATGTTACCAACCATTCCATTTACGGCAAGCAATTTCCAGCTGTATGAATTGCCGGCACTAAAAATAAATTCCTGGTTGGACTGATGTACGTTCATACCTGCATAATTACCCGTGTACACATTATACAATTGTTGTATGCCCGTAAAATCGCTGGTCCATTTTCCTTTAAAATCAGATACGGCAACAGCAAACTTATTTCGACCAGCCATATTAGCTAAAGGGATCAAGAGATCCGTTTCACTGTCCCATCTTATTATTTCCGGGTCAAATTTGTATTCCTGGATAAAAGTTTTCTTATCGGGAGTAATAAACTCCAGCCAACCAGTTTCGCCCTGCCGGAAGAAAACAATAAACACTTCTTTGCCTGTTGCATTTTCAGTAGCATAGCCCATACCTAGGTAGGGTCTGTTATAAGTGCTGATGTATGCGGTTTTATAATTTTTAAGATCCTTGTAGCGAGGCGCAACAAGAATATTCCAGGCAGCATTAGTCAAAGGTTCGGGGTCAGCAGGAAAAATGGTACCTTCTTTTGGATAGTGGATAAGCACTTTCATATTGCTTTTGGTTACTTCTACCCAGTCTTCCTGTACAGTACTGTTCCATCCATCATCAAAGTTGGTAGTGTTAAAAGCAAATCCATCTTTTTTTGTGATTGTATTGGGGGAAGTTTTTTTTGATGGATCAGGAGCAGGTCTATTTGAAGGAGAAGAGAGTTGCTTAAAACTTAATGACCCTAAAAAATCGCTTATGTCTTTTTCATATGTATCACTGTTAGTGAGAATAAGAATGTTTACCATTTTCTCAAAACCAGTTGAGGTTACGAGCATGACGATTCCTTTACTACCGTTACTCTCGAATGGTGCATACCCGGTTTGGGCTTCCCAGCCATTTTCCTTTGCTGCAGGCTGCATTTCGGGTGGAGAGGAAACTGTAACTGCTTCTTTCACCACCGTTTCCCAGGCGGCATCGAAATTTGCTTTGGAGTCTGCCATACCGGGCATAGATTTAAACAACATGATCAGGCAATAACTTCCTTTTGCTTCATCTTCTATAGAAAACTGGATCGTACTTTCTGAGGACTGCGATTTCCAGGCCTTAGGGGCAGAATAATTAGTTATATCAAATGTTTCTGATTGAGCACTTGTTTTGAATGAGCTCAACATTACGGTTAATGAGAAAAGGCAGCCTGGTAAAAGGAGTATTTTTTTCATTCCATAAAGATTGAGTTAATAAATGTTTTGTATATCCCCGAAAAGCATGATTTTTATTCCGAAGAGGGTATTATCAAATTCCCGGACTGTTAGTGTAAAAGCAATGATAATATTCAGGTAGTTCATTTTTTTACCAGTGCCCGGGTAGTTTTTAACCGATCAGTCATTAATAGAATCCTTCCGCCTTTAATGGCTTCAAAATAACAATCATAATTTTCTGTAGCTCCCCGGAACCGGTTGGTTAATATAATGGCCCAGTTGGAAACGCTTGATTTGCCTTTATACACCTGGTTAGAGAATTTTATATTGCCCACTTCTCCCGAAGCTCCCGAGTGTTGGCTTTGATAATTATTACCTGGTGAAAAAGTAAATTCATCAGCGGTAGAAGTGGTGCTGGTACCAGCGAGGCCACCACTGTTTACATAATAATAACTGACAGATGCATAATCGCTGGTGGTCCAGGTGCCAATCAGATCATTGGCTGCAACAGAGAATTTATTCCGGAATTGCATGTTGGCTGTTTTGTCCCAGTCATATGAGGTGCTATGATAAGCACCAAATTCATACTCATAGGCAGCCTTGCTGTCAGTTACAAATTCAAGATAACGACCATTGCCATTGCTGTAATGTTTTTTAAACAAAACAATATGCACAGTTTTGCCACTTCTGATTTCTGTGGCATCAGCCTCTACAAAACTGATGGATTCATAACTCTGGATGGTTCTCCATTCAAAGTTCTTCATATTACTATAGCGGGGCGCTACTAAAGTGTTCCATGCATTGTAATCTCCTTCTTTCAATACAGAATTATAAACATCTGCTTTTTTATTGGGATAATGCAACAGCACTTTTATATTCCCCTTTTTTACTTCTACCCAGTCTTCCTGTACAGTACTTGTCCATCCATCATCAAAGTTGGTAGTGTTAAAAGCAAATCCATCTTTTTTTGTGCCTGTATTGGGGGCAGCTATTTTTGATGGATCAGGAGCAGGTTTATTTGAAGGAGCAGAGAGTTGCTTAAAACTTAATGATCCTAAAAAATCGCTTATGTCTTTTTCATATATATCACTATTAGTGAGAATAAGAATATTTATCATTTTCTCATAACCAGTGGAAGTCAGCAGCATGACTACTCCTTTACTGCCATTACTTTCAAACGGTGCATACCCGGTTATGGCTTCCCAGCCATTTTCCTTTGCTGCAGGCTGCATTTCGGGTGGAGAGGAAACTGTAACTGCTTCTTTTACCACTGTTTCCCAGGCGGCATCGAAATTTGCTTTTGGATCTGCGGTGCCGGGCATAGATTTAAACAACATGATCAGGCAATAACTTCCTTTTGCTTCATCTTCTGTAGAAAACTGGATCGTACTTTCTGAGGACTGCGATTTCCAGGCTTTAGAAACAGAATAAGTAGTAATGTCAAATGTTTGCTGCTGAGCAAAGCAATACACAGGTAATACAAGGGAGATCGATAATAATTTTCTCATCTTATTTTTCTTTAAATAACGTGTAGGTTATTCCCGGTGTATTTAAATGCAACACCCTTCCGCCACGAACCACTTCAAACCATGCATCGAATTTCTCTGTTTTCCCATCCCAGCGCTTCGTAGCCGTTACTGTCCAATCAGTAACAGTATATGTTCCTTTATACTCTTGCTGATAAGTATTCATAGAGCCCACCCAGCCTGTCGCACCATTATGGGTGCTGGAATAACTATTGCCAGTATTAAAACGGAATACATCACTTTTAGCCACTGCTGTTGAGCCTACATTGTTTCCTGTGGTGGTTGAGTACCATGTAAGCATGGCTCCATTGCCACCATTAACCCATGTGCCTGTTAAATCATTTTTGCCAATTGCAAATTTGTTGTAACTACTCATCGCAGCAAGGTCGGAGCTATACTTGTCATTGGCTTTTGGAAATTGCTTGCGAATAGTAGCCTCGTCGGGGGCGGCAGCAATGGTGATATAAGCGGCATTGGGGGCGATACTTAGTCTCATGGCGATAAAAACCTTTTCGCCGGTTTGCTTATTCTTTGCCCATCCTTCCACATAACCAGGTTTGAGCGAACCGATATATTCTCCATCGTCCTGGTATTGTTTTGTTTGGATAGAAAAATATTTTGAAAGATGGTTATCCCAGTAATAATCCCTTGCTACCAGGCCAGTGCCGGAAAAATCACTTGCGTTGTAGGGTAGAGCATAAAACAAAAGAACCTTTATATTGCCTTTAGCTACTTCTACCCAATCTTCTTTTATTGAGCTAACCCAGCCATCATCAAAATTGGTAGTATGAAAACTGAAACCATCAGCAACTGGTGGTGGCAGGGCTGGTTTCTTTTCAACTGCTGCAGGAGCTTTTATATCTTCACCTGCTGGTTTGGCAATACTTACTGATTCCAGGAAATCTGCTATCTGCTTTTCATATACATCTGAATTGGTAAGCATCAGTACATTCACCATCTTTGAATACCCGGTTGATGTAGCTAGTATAGCAATACCATTTTGCCCTTCACTTTCAAACGGAGCATAACCGCTTTCTACTTCCCAACCATCTTCGGTGGCTGTCGGTTGCATTTCGGGTGCTGTTTTTATAGTTACCGCTTCTTTTACTACAGTTTCCCAGGCTGCATCAAAATTTTCTTTACTGCCCGCTGTACTGGGAATGGATTTGAAAAGCATGATAATACAGAATGCACCTTTCGTTGCATCTTCGTGCTGCCATTGTACCGTTTGCTCCGTTGCTTGCTTTTTCCAGCCTTGGGGCGGAGTATAAGTGACTAAATCAAATTTCTGCTGCTGGGCAATCAGGTTAACACTGCAGAAAAGCGATATTATGATAATTAATGATCTCATATCTATCTGCTTTTGTATTTGCTTGCGATAAGTTTCGTTTAGTTTCTGATAATTGATTTCAACTTGTCCTTTAGCTTACTACCGCTTGGTTTCTTTTCTGCAGGGGCAGGTTCTGGGTTTGTTGTACCGGGGCTGCTGTTGGCTATAGATTCGCTTTGCGAAGCAGGTTTAGTTGCCGTAGTTGGCGGCGGAGTAGTGGCCGCAGGTGTGGTAACAGCCATGGTTGTCTTTTCTTTTGCAATGATTTCTCCTTTCAGCCATTCTTTTACGAAAGCAGTTACCGCATCATTTACTTCCTTTCCAGCCCGGTAAATGGCTTTCCATTTCAGGCTTTTTTTCTCATACACAGGGTTTACAAATTTTTTTATTTTGTACTTGTCAGGTTCTGTAAGTTTTGCAGTGAAGTCTACTGTTGCTGCCACCTGTAAGTATTCCTGCAAGCGGGCCTTTATTATTACTGCCGGATCGACAGGATATAGTTTCTCCCAGGCTTCTCTCCCCGGGAAAGGTTTTTTAGCAGCATCAAGCATAACAGCTATTTTCTTTTCGCTTTCATCAAGTAGCTTTTGTTGTTCGGCTACATACTTGGTATCGTTAGGGTAGTTCTTGATATTAAGGCGATGTACTTCGCTATTTCTTTTTAAATCAGACAGACTCATTCCTCTGTCTGTAAGCGGGATGGCACCTTCCCGAAGTTTGACATACTCTGTTGCGAACTCAACGCTGTTCACATATTTTTTTACATACTCACATAATTCCTTTGCAGCAGCAGCTTTATCTCCGCTAATAACAGAGGGCAAAAGTTTAGCTGTTGGTATGCGAAAAGACTGTAGTTGTTTGTACACACTGTTTGCTGGTCCATCTTCCACTCCCGGTTCCATCGGCCCGGTATCAAAGCGGCCAATGAAGTTTCGGATGATATGCCATTGTGCATTCTCCTGTTGCATACCAAGCCGGGTGATGATATCGTCCACCATTTTGAAAGCTGAAAAGAGTAGCCCAATGGCAAGGACGGAAACGGATAGTTTTTTCTTTGTCATAAAATAGTTTTTATTCAATACAAGTATTACAAGCACCTATGTTTGTATAAATCGCAAAGATTCCTGAGGATGAAAAACGTTTATCATACGGTTCACTGCAGCCAGCCACTACATAGTTGCCATATCTTGATAGCATAGGCCTTGCTGTACTGCCATGGGTTATCTGGGTTATCGGAATGATCTTGCCCGACTCTGTGTTTTGCAACACAATATTTCCTTTTGGTACACCCAGGTTTGTAGCATTGGTATTGTAAGTTATCCAGGTGCCATCATAACTGATGCCCACTTTTTCGCCTTGGGAGATCGGGCTGTCGCCATCACCTTCTATGGTATTGTTTAACCGGCTTACTCTTTTTATGGCAGAGGTGGTGGTATTATAAAGGAAAACATCCTGCAACTGATTATTGTCATCGGGTACGATATCGGATGATGTAGTAACAAACGCAATGTATTCACCATTACCGGACAGAGCTGGGAAAACAACCCGGCTTGAACTTTCATAGCCCTGGTTTCTTTCACCGCCTGCTGCTGTCATGCTTATTCTCTTCAATCCGGGGTTACCCCTTTGCCAGAGAAATATATCCCACAGGTTATTCTTGTCATTTTCAGTCAGACGGGATGTGAATGCGCAAAAAGCAACCTTTGTTCCATCATCAGAGATTGTAGGAGAGTAGCCTCCGGCAGCTTTACCGGTTTCGTAGTCTTTAGTAATAAAGACGGAGCTGCTGCTGTTAACATCATGCACATATACATTTGGAGTGGAGAACACCGGCTCCAACTGTACAATATTGCTGGCATTTGAAGTATAAGCAACAACACTGCCATCGCCGGAGATAACCGGCTCCGTACTTTCTGCATTGGCAGTACCCCCATTCATACCTTTACTTACCAGTGTTACTTTATCAGTTGTTACATTCCATACAAATACATCACGGCCTCCGTTCATATCACCATCACAAAGATTCTTTGCATACGATTCAAAGGCTACCGATTTACCATCGGCGGATATTGCAGGTACAAGACTGTTACCATCTCCTTCTTTGCCATCCGCAGCTTTGCTTACCAGTTTTGTAACACCGCTTTTTCTGTCTCTCCAGAATATCTGCCTGTAATTGCCGGTTGAACCATCAATACCTTTTCCATACATAGCAAAAGCAATATACCTTCCCTCATCTTCGCTCTTGCCGCCAATAACGGGTGTCCAGCTTTCATAATAAGTGTTCAGCACTTTATCATCGCTGCTGCGGGTTACTAAGTCGTAAGTATTTTTAGGGGGAGCAGGTGGTGGTCCGTTTGTAGGTTTTTTCCGGCAATCACAATCAACTGTAATTGAAGTCGCAGTAACAATACTTGTGTTAGGTGTAATAATACATGGTCGGGGGCCACCTGTTTGTTTATAAGTAAATGAATCTCCAACTGGGTATCCTCCTAAATTTCTGTTAAGGGCAGAAAATGGAATCGTTAATGATCTGCCATGGCCGTCAGCAAATGCAAAGGTTTCACCTGTTTCAATGCCTCTGAAGTTCGCCTTATAAATAGTTAGTGGCGGGCTACCACAATCAGCTGATATTAGAACGTCCTGGTTTGTAATCGTTCCCTCGCTCTGGCCCCAAAAATTACAAGCTCTTGGCCCGGAAAGTTGTGTTATCCTGTAAGTTTGACCTGTTTTTAATTTTTGAGTAAAATACACCACCCGGTTAGTAGCATTCAACTCAATTTTTTCACTTCCATTTGAGAACTCAAATTTTTCTATGTTAGAGAATAAACTTGAACTCCAGCCTACACCAATTCTATATTCACCGGAGCTGTTAGCTGCCTGATTGCCCTGTTGAGCATCCGTGTTACTTAAAATGCAAATGAAAAACAAAGTGTGTAGTATCCTTTTCATTTTATCCGTTTTAATTCAGCGTAAATATGAATAAGTTTTCAGGGTTATCTCATCCCCTAAAAACAGGGTTTATTTCACTTTCACCAGGGCATAATGAACACCTGGTGCCAGTTTTTTAGCAACATGCAATATTCTTCCTCCTTTTACCGCTTCATAATAACAGGTAAAGACAGTAGTAGTGCCTGAATATTTTGTGAGAGTGATCTCCCAGTCGCTAACCGTAAATTGTCCATTATACTTATTGTCAAACACTACCTGTGAACCGCCCATAGTACCCATATTACCGGCTATGCGGGCATTGTAGGTGCCTGCAGGCTTAAAGAAAAAATCCTGCCCGCCTGAAGAAAAAGCCATTCCTGCATTTGCTCCGGTGTAAACATTATAATACTGGAGTACGGAAGAACCGGAACTGCTCCAGTCCCCGATAACATCCTGTTTGGTTACGGCAAACCGGTTACTGCCCCTCATATCTTTCAGCATATTCAGGTTTGGGAAATGTCTGAGGTATTCTTCTTTTCCAGATGCTGCAGCCTCTGAGCAATAATACACACCATTATCAATAATAACCCTGAAGCCGATAAAAACACTATTGCCTGTACTTTTCTCAATCCCTGTTCCTTCAGCATAGTAATTAAAAGTCGGAATACTTTGTACATCCGGGTTAAGCCAAAGGTTGGTTACAGTATAGCGGGGAAAAATAAATTTTTCCCAGAAGTATTGTGTAATGTCACTTTCACCAGTACGCTGCAGGTTTGCCGGCGCTTCTGTACCATAATGAATATAGAATTTGGTGTTTTCTTTCGTAACGAACACATAGTCTTCCATGGCCTTTGCTGTCCAGCCGTCATTAAAAGTGGTTGTACTTTTTACAATACCACTGTTGCCTGCTGGTGTTGTTGGATTACCGGGTTGTTTGTTTGCAGGATTGTTTTGAACAGCCGGCTTTTTCATTTCAACTGATGCCAGAAAGCTCTCTATTGCTGTTTGGTATTCTTCTGAATTGAAAAGTATGAGAATATTGCACATTTTTTCATAACCTGTGGTCGTAACCAGCAGCGCCACACCTTTGGCCTCATTGCTTTCAAACGGGGCATAACCCGACTGTACTTCCCATTCGCCTTCTTTTGCTATGGGTTGCATGGCGGGGGCGGAGGTTACTTTTACCATTTCCTTTACGACAGTTTCCCAGGAAGCGTCAAAATTCTTTTTACTATCTGAACTGCCGGGTAATGATTTGTAAAGTGCAATAGCGCAGAATGCTCCTGTCTTTGCATTTTCAGCAGTATATGAAACACCTGATTCATTACTTTCTTTTTTCCAGCCTGCCGGGGCCGAAAAAGAAAAAAGGTCGAAACTCTCTGCCGGCTGGGCAAATGTTGCAGTGGCAGGAATGATAAACAAGAAGAAAAGTATTTTTTTCATATTGTTTATTTATATATCCATTTAAGATATGGAATAAAAATTTTACCAAATATGGGGATTGACCGGGAACAAAGTCATCCCTGAAAAACAGGATATTTTGATAGGACCGGAAAATCATGGAAAAAGGGGAGAAGACCTTCTGAAGTAGTTTGTTTATTTGTAAAGCCAGGCTAATGATTTATCTTACTACAATGAGAAAAGTACTTATTATATTTATCGCCATCAGTTATGGGTTTACAGCAAATGCACAGCCTACCCGCCTGGAAAGGGTATTGGATAGTTTGTTAAAAGTGCTTTCAGTCTCGAAAGAAGATACAAGTAAGGCAATGGTCCTTCTTACACTGGCCAGCCTCTATGAAACCAATAACCAGGATTCTGCCGAATACTACCTGCAAAAAGGCAAAGCCTTGTCAGAGGCATTAAAATTTGATAAAGGCATTTACTACTATTATCAGCAAGGGACTGTTCTTTCCTATACTAAAGGTAATTATACAAAAGCACTGGAAGAGTCGAATAAGGGGCTTGAAATGGCCAGAAAGCTGAAGGATACTATAAAGGTGATAACAATGCTGAACAACCTTGGGGTTATCAGTGCTTACATGGGAAATTTTAAAGAACAATTAGACTATGCATTACAGGTTAAGGATGCAGTGGAAACTGTAAAGGATTCTTCAATGTTATCTGGTACTTATCATAACCTTGCTAACTGTTATTATAACCTGAGACAATATCGAAAAGCGGTGGAAGCAGCAAATTATTCAGTATATGCAAATACTATTTCCAGTGAGAAAAGCATGTATATAAACCGGGCTTATGCCACACTGGCCCAGGCTTATGATGGTCTCCGTATGGCAGACAGCGCCTTACACTTTTATACTATTGCCATAAAGGAATCTGTTCGGTTAGGCGATAAATATGCAGAAGGGAGCATCTACGGTTACATGTGCAATTTGTATGCAGGTATGAACCGTTTTGCTGATATGCTGAACGCTGCAGAGAAGTCATTGTCCTTGTCAAAAGAACTTCAAAGCAGGCAGATGATGGCCAGTTCGCTTTATAATACAGCATATGCCCAGTTTCTTACTAGCAATAATAAAGAAGCTTATAAGAATATTAATGAAGCGCTGGCTATTGCCGTTGCAGACAGCCTGGGTGATGAACTTAAGAATTGTTATACGGTGCTTTCTTATATAGCTGCCAGGGATGGCGACTATGTTACATCCATTTCAGCAAAGCAAAAGGCAGATTCTATTGCAGATGCTTCTTTAAACGAAAAAGTATTAAAAAGCACAGCCGATCTTGAAAAAAAATACGAAACAGAGAAAAAGGATAACCAGATAAAGCTTCAGAAAGCTGAAATAAAACGGAAGAGTACCTTAAACTACATCCTTATCGGAGGAGCTGTTGCATTATTGATGGTTTCTTTTTTATCATACAGAAACTACCGGCAAAAACAAAAATTGCAGCAACAACGGATCTACGAACTGGAAACAGAAAAAAAACTGGCCGCTACAGAAGCAGTATTGAAAGGAGAAGAGCAGGAACGAACCCGCCTGGCAAAAGACCTGCATGATGGATTAGGAGGAATGTTGTCAGGCATTAAATACTCATTTCAGACTATGAAAGGAAACCTTATCATGACACCTGAAAACCAGCAGGCTTTTGAACGAAGCATGGATATGCTGGACAGTTCCATCCGGGAGATGCGCCGGGTGGCCCATAATATGATGCCGGAAGCACTGGTAAAATTTGGACTGGATACGGCATTGAAGGATTTTTGTAATGACATTAACCAGTCAGGAGCATTGAATGTAAGTTACCAATCCATTGGAATGGAGGCTATCGTTATTGAACAAACCACCGCTATCACCGTTTACCGTATTGTGCAGGAACTTATTAATAATACGATGAAGCATGCCGCTGCTAAAAATGCAATTGTACAGGTAAGCAGAACAAATGGCATTCTGTCGGTGACGGTGGAGGATGATGGTAAGGGCTTTGATACGGCTGTGCTGAACCAGGTAAAGGGAATAGGCTGGGATAACATAAAGAACAGGGTAGAATTTCTTAAAGGAACACTCGATGTGGATTCACAACCGGGTAAGGGAACATCTGTTCACATAGAATTACAGGCATAAATGGCGATCAAAGTTTTCATAGTGGATGATCATTACATGGTGATCGAAGGAATTCGTTCATTACTGCAAAATGAAAAAAGTATTGAATGGACAGGTCATGCGATGAATGCAGACTCCTGTCTGGCTTTTCTCCGGCAGCAGCAACCGGACATTATATTAATGGATATCAACCTGCCCGACAAAAGTGGTATTGATCTGTGCAAAGAAGTGAAGCAGACGTATCCGCAGATATTTATTATCGGTCTCAGTACTTTCAACCAGCAAAGCTTCATCCAGAAAATGATGGATAACGGAGCATCCGGGTATGTACTCAAGAATGCTACCCAGCAGGAGTTAATGGAAGCCATTGAGATTGTAATAAAAGGAAAAACATACCTGAGTGATGAGGTATCCCGTTCACTGCGAAGGAATGAAGATGATGTAGCACCTGTATTAACAAGGAGGGAAAAGGAAGTACTGGAACTCATTGCAGAAGGGATGACAAATAACGAGATCGCTGAAAAAATCTTTATAAGTGCCAGTACTGTTGACACACACCGAAAAAACCTGTTAGCAAAAATGTCAGCAAAGAATACAGCCGAGCTGGTAAAACTTGCATTTTATCATAAACTGATCTCACTGGACAATCAGTAGAATTAAATACCGTGGTAAGTATATGTAAGATGATGTAATTTTTTTTGAAATTATCTGTATTGAAAGAATGCCATCTTTGAAGCAATCATTCAAAATCTTCGTATAAAAGATATTTCTTCCGGATCTTTTTGAACTCACTTAATTCAGGTTCCCAACTTTTTCTGATTTCTTCTTCACTTTTGCCGGTTTTTATTTGCTGCCACAACTCATTATTGCCAGCCAGTTTGGTGAAAAAAGATTGTTCCATATTGCCAGATTTTGGCATAATGAAGAAACTGTCTTTCTGCGGAAATAATTTGTAGGCCTCCATCAGCCATTTCAACTGAACCTTGTTATCAACTTTCATCAATACCTCCTCCGGTGTGCCACTAAGATCCCAGCCATAGCAAAGCTGCCCGTACAATTTTGACTTTTTAGCCCCTTCGTTGGGGTTGGGAGTAAAAGAATAAAGATTTTTCGGCAGAGACGGATGTCCGAACACCTGAAATTGTTTGTTAGTACCTCTTCCTTCACTTAATACGGTGCCTTCAAAAAAACAGGTGGAGGGATAAAGGTAGATGGATTGAATATTGGGAAGGTTTGGAGACGGTTTTATTGGCAATTCATATTTTGTTTTATGATCATAGCCTTTGCATTTTATTACCTGGAAATGAAAAGGAGTATCAACAGAGTTTTCTGCTGTTTTGTAATAATCATGCCGGGCATTTGCTTTCTCACTCAGCCACCTTTCACCTGCTATCATAAATGCATATTCGGCTACTGTCATTCCATAAACAACTGGTACTGGTTGCATACCAACGAATGATTTATATTTTTTATCCAGTACAGGGCCATCTACATAATGTCCGTTAGGATTAGGCCGGTCAAGGATCATTAATGGTTTGCCTGATTCAAATGCGGCTTCCATGAATTCTTCCAAAGAAGAAATAAAAGTGTAAAACCTTACTCCCACATCCTGTATATCAAATATCAGCAGGTCAACATCTTTAAGATCTTCTGCTGATGGTCTTCTTTTGCTGCCGTATAATGAGACCACAGGAATGCCTGTTTTTTCATCAGTGTAGTTGCCCACTTTTTCACCAGCGTCAGCAGTACCCCGGAAGCCATGTTCAGGTCCAAATATTACTTTGATATCAATACCCAGTTTTCTCAATGTATCAACAAGATGGGTATTACCAACCATCGATGTCTGGTTTGCAAAAATGCCTACAGCATGTCCTTTGATGAGCGGTAAGTATACATTGATCCTCTCAGCGCCGGCTAAGATTTTTTGTTCAGTTTTCTGTGCTGTGCTGTTGATATACAGAAGCAAAAGCAATGTAATAGTGGCCCATTTTTTCATGACATATTAATTTATCGGAAAATCTGGAGTAAAATACTTCAAATTATTATACAGACTGCCGTGGATATTTAAACGGTTGCATTGGCCAATTTGGCCTAACTTGCACCCCGGTTTTGGTAATAAACCTATCATTTAAAATAATAAGCATGTCTCAAGTAAAAAGTGGTGATAAAGTAAAAGTACATTATCATGGTAAGTTGACCTCTGGTGAAACATTTGATTCCTCCGCCGGCCGTGCCCCGCTGGAATTTGAAGTGGGTAGTGGAATGGTAATAAAGGGATTTGATGATGGAGTGACAGGAATGGCCGTTGGCGAGAAGAAAACCATTAATATTCCGTTTGACGAAGCATATGGTCCAAGAAATCCTGAAATGGTAATTGAAATGCCGAAAGACAGATTTCCACAAGACCTCGAAATAGAGGTAGGAATGCCGCTTTCGATGAGTGATGGACAGGGACAGCAATTCCAGGTGACCATTGTTGAAATTAAAGATGAAGTAGTGATGCTGGATGCTAATCATCCGCTGGCAGGGCAAGACCTGATCTTTGACCTGGAACTGGTGGAGATTGTTGGAGGAAGTCCGCTGATCATTATGCCGTGATCCGGTTTGTAAAAACTTATTCAATAAAAAAAGGTTCAGGTTGTTTTGCAATCCTGAACCTTTTTTCCTTTATAAAGGACAATTATCTTATTTCCTGTTCAGCCACCAGCCAAGCCACAATCCGGCCAAACCCCAGGCTGCCAGCGAATCGATTAAATGACCCGTGAGTGTTTCAGTGGGAGTTTGAAACCAGTTGTGAGCAGTATAAGGCCCCCAGAGAAAAGTGACCAATCCCAATGCTACCGAGCCGGCAAGTATCCTGATAGCCGTAG
The DNA here is from genome assembly GCA_016786885.1 of Chitinophagaceae bacterium. Lineage (GTDB taxonomy): Bacteria > Bacteroidota > Bacteroidia > Chitinophagales > Chitinophagaceae > JJ008. The sequence continues at coordinate 42,431 of JAEUVO010000065.1, forward strand.
GTGTGCCAGCCCTTGTTAATATATATATCAGGCAAAATACAAGGAACAGATCAACGAGGAAGCCGCGGATCATAGGGCGGGCCATATTATGACTGTATGCTGTTTTGTACATAACTGTTGCCCATGGCTTGCCATCCATTGTTTTACCCAACTCCATTGCTTCTTTTTCAGGAGTACCCGGTGGAACAGTAGGAAGCATGTAGATACCATCCTCTTTTAATGCGGAACTTAAATAAGTTAATACACTGTCTTGTCCGGGTGTGTACTTTGCTTCAGCATTGTGAAGATGGAGTACCGTCCATGACAAAAATTGCCATGCAAAAACGAGAATAGCTCCGACAAGGGAGCCGATTAACCATTTTTTCATGTTTGTTGGTTTTAGTTTAAGTATAAAAGGTAGACATATTCCGGCTTTTTGTCAAGTGTTTTCCCCTTCCTCCCTTTTAGTCGTATATTCGATGCCCTTAAATGTTCATATGTTTCAGCATTACAAGTTTACCGCAGCAGAGAGATTTTTGCGGTATGTACAAATTGATACACAGAGTGATCCGCAATCTTCTTCTTATCCTACCACAGAAAAGCAAAAAGATCTGAGCAGGATTTTGGCAGACGAATTAAAACAAATGGGAATCACGGGTGCCCATATGGATGAGTGGGGTTATGTATATGCTACAATCCCATCTACAACCACTAAGAAAGTGCCGGTGATCTGTTTTTGTGCCCATGTGGATACAGCGCCTGATTGCAGTGGTACAAATGTGAAACCGATACTGCATAAGAATTACCAGGGACAGGATATCGTGTTGCCGGATGATAAAACACAGGTACTGAGAATAAGTGACTATCCCTATTTACAAAAATTGACCGGTCATGATATCATCACTGCTTCAGGAACTACTTTACTTGGTTCAGACGATAAAGCAGGTGTGGCAGAAATAATGGACCTGGCCAATTTTTTAATGACCAACAAAAACATTAAGCACGGAGAAATAAAAATACTGTTTACACCTGATGAGGAAGTAGGAAAAGGTACAGCGAAAGTTGACTTAAAGAAACTGGGTGCCGATTTTGGCTACACACTTGATGGTGGTGACGCCGGTTCACTGGAAGATGAAACCTTCAGTGCGGATGGGGTGCAGGTCATTATTCACGGAGTCATTGCACATCCCGGCTATGCAAAAGATAAGATGGTGAATGCAATGAAAATAGCCGGAGAAATATTGGCCTTTTTACCAAAGGACAGACTTTCTCCTGAATCAACTGACGGTAAAAGAGGGTTTATTCACCCGGTAAGAGTGGAAGGTATTGCTGAAAAATGCACTATTGATTTTATCATCCGTGATTTTGAAACTGAGGGTTTAAAGAAGAAAGAAGATTACCTGCGGACACAGATCGAAGAAAGAATGCGTACTTATCCAAAAGCTTCTTTTGAATTCACCGTTACTGAGCAGTACCGCAATATGAAAGAAATACTGGATGTCAATACTAATGTAATTGACTTTGCTAAAGAAGCAATTGGCAGAGCAGGATTAGAACTGAAAATGGAAAGTATCCGTGGTGGTACTGATGGCAGCCGGTTGTCATTTATGGGGTTGCCCTGTCCCAATCTTTTTGCTGGAGAGCAGGCTATTCACTCCAAACTTGAATTTATCAGTGTGGAGGATATGAATAAAGCTGTGGAAACAATGGTTCACCTGGCCTGCATCTGTGAAGAGAAAAGTTAATAGTAACTTGCATCATAAATTTTAAATTATGGATATTGGAAACTGGCTTTCGCATAATTGGTGGATCATAGCAGCCGTGATCATATTTTTTGGTTCCTTATTTACTATCAACCAGGGATATATTGGTGTTATCACATTATTTGGCAAGTACCGCAGGGTAGCAAGGCCGGGATTGAATATCAAAATACCTATACTGGAAACTGTTTATCGTAAAGTGTCAATTCAAAACCGTTCGGTAGAGCTGGAATTCCAGGCAGTAACAGCTGACCAGGCGAATGTTTATTTTAAAAGCATGTTGCTGTATTCTGTACAAAATGCAGAAGAGGAAACCATAAAGAAAGTAGCTTTTAAATTCTTTGCAGATAAAGACCTGATGCAGGCGCTGATAAGAACTATTGAAGGAAATATCCGTTCTTTTGTTGCTACGAAGAAGCAGGCTGAGATACTGGGTTTGCGTAAAGAGATCGTGGAGTATGTAAAAGCAGAGATCGATCATACACTGGAAACATGGGGATACCACCTGCAGGATCTGCAGATCAACGATATTACTTTCGACAAAGTGATCCTTGATTCTATGAGTAAGGTAGTAGCATCAAATAACCTGAAAGCTGCTGCAGAGAATGAGGGACAAGCGTTGCTTATCACTAAAACAAAACAAGCCGAAGCTGATGGTAATGCAATCAAGATAGCAGCAGAAGCGGAAAAAGAAGCAGCCCGTCTTCGTGGTCAGGGAGTGGCACTTTTCCGTATGGAAGTGGCTTCAGGTATGACGGAAGCAGCCGAGCAGATGAAGCAGGCTAACCTGGATACCAATGTGATCCTTTTCAGTATGTGGACTGAAGCGATTAAAAACTTTGCAGAATATGGAAAGGGCAACGTAATCTTCCTTGATGGAAGCCCTGATGGTATGGAGGGAACAATGAAGCAGATCCAGGCGCTGATGATAAAGCAGGCAGGAACGAAATAGTAACTGGTTGATTAGTTAATTGGTTAAATGGTGCAGCCTGGGAAAAGGCAGCACCATTTTTTTATGCCCCTGATCAACTAATTAGCCAATCAACTTATCACCCTTCCTGTTAAAGTACTCTAAAACTTCCCTGCTTCATACAACGTGGCATTATTTTTCTCGTTCATGGAAACGTTATTAAGAGTTGTTGAAAACGAATAAAAATAAATTCAGGGGGCAAGCCCTACTTTTACACCTAAAGAACAATACATATGATCGACCTTCTACAGATTACAGACACTTTGACCAATGTTGCCAAAAAAGTAGCCGGTGACAGTAACAATGATGGATATTTAAGTTTTTGGGAATTACTCACCACCGGTGGCTGGATCATGCTGCCCCTGGCTGTTATGCTACTTGCTGTGGTATATGTTTTTGCCGAACGTTCCATCGCTATCCGCAATGCGGCAAGGATTGATGGTAATTTCATGAACATCATCAGGGATAATATCGTAAGCGGGAATGTAACAGCGGCGAGGAACTTTGCCAAGAATACCAATAATCCGGTGGCCCGTATTATTGATAAAGGTATCCAGCGCATTGGGAAACCTATTGACAGTATTGAAAAGAGTATGGATAATGTAGGGGTGCTGGAAATGTATAAGCTGGAAAAAAACCTGGGTGTTTTATCTGTGATCTCAAAAGCAGCACCCATTTTCGGTTTTGTGGGTACACTGGTGGGTTTGATGCAGATGTTTTCCGGTATTACAACCTCCAATGAGTTTGAAGTAAGTACGATCGCCGGTGGTATCTACACCAAGCTGATCACTTCTATTACCGGACTAGTAATTGGTTTGATCGCTTACCTTGGATATAGTTACCTGAATACACAGATCGATAAGACCTCTAATAAAATGGAAGCAGCTTCTGCCGATTTCCTGGATATTTTACAAGAACCTACCCGATAAACCATACGAATGAAGTTTAGAAAAAAACATAGAGAGGAATCAGAAGTATTTACCGATTCGCTGAATGATATCTTGTTCATCTTGCTGATGTTCTTCCTGATTGTGGCTACACTGGCTAACCCCAATGTGGTGAAAGTAGGCTTGCCAAGAGGTACAAAAGATACCAAGGCAAAACAGAACATCATGGTGTCTATTGACAAGAACCAACAATTCTTCCTCGGAGCTAAAAAAATTGAAGCGTCACAGTTCGATTCTGTGCTTTCAAGCGAAATAAGAAGATATAAAGCCTTTGTAGATACACCCACAGTTGTTATCAATGCCGATACAACGGCTTTTTATGGAGAAGTATACCGCATTATGCGACTGGCAAAGAAAGATACAGCGAAAGTGGTGGCAAGGATAGATTAATCTCTTTCTGAATAAAATATTACAGACCGGCTTGTAAAAGCCGGTCTTTTTGTTGTACATCTATGTATATAAAAATTAGTATAAGCGCTTCGTAGAATTACTTAGGGATCAAATATAGATGAAACTATTTTTGAATGAATATCCAGTCAATGAAAAGATCAGTCATTTTATTTTTCACTTTAATAATATTCTTTTCCTGCAAAAAGGAGAAAAGTGAAAGTATTATCGGATCGTGGATAGAGGAGGCAAACTATTCTATGGATCAGTCAGGTCAGTTCACATGGCAACCGGCTGCAAGATTTCCTTTGCATATAACTTTTACCGGGAATGGTCAGTACTATGCCTTTAATGATGTTCCGGCAGGAGGCGGTACATATAACTACAACCCCTCAACAAAAGATTTGAGACTGATGCCTTCAGGCTCGGCTAATTCTTCACTTCATAAGATTTCGTTGCTTGCAGAGGAGTATATAATTATTGATTATATGTACAATAGTGAATTGATGATGAGGGTAAAATACAAAAGAGCTCAGTAATTTCTATCTGCTTTTAATATCCTGTCTTTTCCTTGTATATCCTTTTTTAATTCTGTTTTAAATCCTGCTTCTTCGAATAATGCGGAAGTAGCTCCCCCAAGATCTTCATGTATTTCCAGGTAGATCGTTCCTTCCTTGTTAAGATGGTCTCTGCCAAATTCAGCAATGGCTTTGTAAAAGATCAATGCATCATTATCAGGAACAAATAATGCTGTGTGCGGTTCATAATTCAATACATTCGGCTGCATGGTTTCCTTATCTTTTACTGGTACATAAGGCGGGTTGCTGACGATGATATCAAAAACGGGAAGTTGTGACCATGTATTTTTATCCAGGAAATCAAGTGACAAAAAATTGACTTCAGCTCCAAGTGTAATAGCATTTTTCTTTGCAACCGATAAAGCCGCTTCACTTACATCGCAGCTCCATACTTCTGCTTTTCTTATTCTTCTTTTTAAGGCAATGGGTATGCAGCCGCTGCCCGTACCAATATCCAGTATTTTTAATTCATTTACGGGGAACTTGCAGTTGCTGATGATCCACTCCACCAGTTCTTCTGTTTCAGGCCTTGGTATCAGTACATTTTTATCAACAAAGAATTTCAATCCGCAAAACCATGACTCATTCAATACATATTGTACCGGTTCATGTACCAGTAATCTTTTTGTGTATTGCTGCAGCAAGTTTTCTTCCTTCTCAGTTATGGCAGCATTTTTATACAGCATACGTTCCGCCTTTTTAGATCCGGTCAGGTGTTCTATTATCCAATCGGTCACCTGGCTGGCTTCTCCATCACTATAAACGGTTCTTAGCTGGTTCAACAAAAAATAAGTCGCTTCCTGCACTGTCATAGCGGCAAACTTACGAAGGGTAGGGAGAATGGAAGTGGAAAATGGAAAGCGGGGAAAGCCTCGCTTATATTTGCAGACGGATAATGAACATTCACCAACAATATATGGAACGTTGTATTGAGCTTGCCAGTCAGGGAGCCGGTTCAGTGGCGCCTAACCCGATGGTGGGAGCAGTATTGGTGTATAATAACCGTATTATTGGTGAAGGCTGGCATCAGCAATATGGGCAGGCACATGCAGAAGTAAATTGTATCGCTTCAGTAAAAGAGGCTGATAAAAAACTGATCGCTGAATCAGTTATGTATGTGTCGCTGGAGCCCTGTGCTCATTTTGGTAAAACACCACCCTGCACTGACCTGATCATTCGTTATCAAATACCACATGTAGTAATCGGTTGCCGTGACCCTTTCAAGGAAATAGACGGAAGAGGCATTGAAAGATTAAAAGCTGCCGGGATAAAAGTAGAATTGGGGATACTAGAGGAAGATTGTAAGGAACTCAATAAACGGTTTTTTACTTTTCATACAAAGCAACGACCCTATGTAATACTGAAATGGGCACAAACTGCCGATGGTTTTATAGCCCCCCCGCCCCCCGTAGGGGGGATCCGGGACTCTGGCATGCAAAGATTGTTTATTAGTAATAAGTATTCGAATCGTTTGGTGCATAAATGGAGAAGTGAAGAAGCAGCCATTCTGGTAGGAACTAATACGGCGTTGGTAGATGACCCGGAGCTGACTACCAGGTTATGGCCGGGTAATTCGCCGGTAAGACTTGTAGTTGATATGAACCTGCGGCTTCCTGCTTCGCTGAAGCTTTTTGATGGCAGCATTAAAACAATTGTCTTCAATGCAGTGAAGCAGGAAGAAAAAGAGAACCTCCTGTTTTATAAGCTTGAGAGGAACAAAAAATTTATTCCGCAACTGCTGGAAACGTTGTATAAATTAAACATACAAAGTGTGCTGGTAGAAGGTGGTGCAACACTCCTGCAATCTTTTATTGATGAAGGGGCATGGGACGAAGTGAGAAAAATCGAAAACGAAAAGTTGATTACAGGAGGCGGCCTTCCGGCACCAGTTATGGAAGCTGCAATAAAGATTAGCGAGATGAAATTATTATCAGATATCATTACGATCTGCAAATCCCCTGCTACACCCTCTTAGCGATGAGCTAAAACCCTGCATTTATAAAAACTTTTGTTGCATTGAAATAAAAATTACATTTAATACAGCAAAAAATAGGCAGGGATTCCCCGCAAGTCTTAGCAGCAACTCCGGCACTACGCTAACTACATACTAAACAGGACGTGTTAACTATTCCCTATTCGTTCATTTTAATAGTTGAAGTATGAGAAACTTGTTTTATCGCCAATTAATCAATGGGTGCCTGGTATTTTTAACTGCCTGGTTTTTTTCCTTTTCTGCCGCCGGCCAAACCGGGGAATGGAAAGTGTGGGTAAAAACATCGCCATGTTCCGGGCGGTTCGATTGGATCAGTGTGGCAAAGGAAAACCCAACGGGAGGAGGCAATTTCTATTACCTGGCGAATTTTATTTTCCCCGGAACTGTGTGCACTAATTTTGGTTGCACTTTTGCTGAAGCAACCGCTGCAGCTGCGACACTTCGCAGTTCTAGCGAATTCTTTAAATATTGCTGCCGGGATTATTCCGTTTGGGAAAATGTCCTTACCGGCAAAAGGTCAGTTGTAGTGGGTAAATTTGGAACAGCCGGCATCGACTGGCGGTTTGTAAAGGGAGATTTGTGCTGTGAAGAGGCAGAAGTTTTAGCCAGAGTGCCCGGGGCATGCAGCGGGGCAACCGATCAGCATACAATTGTAAAGAATACAAAATGCTGGCCGGGAAGTTATGCGGCATGGAATGAGCAGGCAAAGAAGGTAGAATGTTATTGTAATCCCGGCCTGGTATGGAACAGCACCAAAACAGCCTGTATAGAGCCAAAAGCAGATTGCTCAGGATATCCCGGAAGCTATGCAGCATGGAATGCACAGACTCAAAGAATGGAATGCTTTTGTCCCGAAGGAAAAACCTGGAACAGCACCCGCACTGCCTGTATTGATAATGTATCAGCTGTAAAATGCTGGCCGGGCAGCTATGCTGCGTGGAATCCTCGGGCACAACGAGTGGAGTGTTATTGCAATCCGGGATTGGTATGGAACAGCACAAAAACGGCCTGTGTTGATCCGAAAGACCTGGTGAAGAATTCTGATTGTTCCGCATACCTCGGCAGTTATGCTGCCTGGAATGATAAGAAACAAACCGTGGAATGTTATTGCCTTGAGGGAAAAACCTGGAACAGCACGAAAACGGCATGTGTGGATATTGTATCAACAGTAAAATGCTGGCCGGGCAGTTATGCAGCGTATAATTCGCAGACAAGGCGTGTAGAATGTTTCTGTAACCCGGGTCTCGTATGGAACAGCACAAAAACAGGCTGTGTGGATCCGAAGGATCTTGTAAAGAATACAAATTGTTCCGGTTACCCGGGAAGCTATCCTGCCTGGAACGAGCAGACACAAAGTGTTGAATGCTGGTGCCCGACCGGAAAAATTTGGAACAGTACTCGAACCGCCTGTGTAGATGCAATCAACATTAACCCGGTTGCCGGCACCTGGACCCTGGTATCGGTTACTACATCTCCGGAAAACCCCGGAAAAGCCTGGAACCTGAACGCAAGAGGGGGTACGGCTCATATGGATGTCGGCAACGGTGATAAAGGCGATTTTCAATGGACAGCGCCGCCTCAGCAATTCAACAGTAATGGCTTTACCATGTCTGTAAATGTGCAGAGTAAACCGGCGCCCAACAGCAGACTGGCCGCCTTGATCGATGTTGGCGGCTATGGTTTTACAACAGACAGCCCGGATAAAAGCGCCTATGCCACCCCGCCCAGCGGACCCGCCAACGCTTCCAGAAGCTTTTTGGTTAAACCCAATACTTCCAGTTCTGAAATAGAAATAAGAGTGGAATTAATGTGGGGAGATATAAAGATATACTACAAATACAAGAAGAATTGAAGTGTATTTATTTACCAGGTCAACCATGCTTTTAAGGTAGCTGTCATATCAAAAAATACAATAGTTCAGCCATTTGAGAACAGCATTCCCAAAACATGGTTGAATGAAGCACTGTTGAAATTTAAAGACCTGCGAGGGGTGGAAGTGGAGAAGATTTAAACATTTTTCTGTTCAACAGAATATTTCATCTTTTGTAGGTCACTTTCTTCTTTGATCCTTTGTAAAAATCTCTTAATTGACTTGTGTTTTGGATTTTCTATTCTCACTTCGATTACATTATATTTCCCTATAATTCGGATGAAATATCTTCTTGATAAACGATATAAAAGGAATGTAAGTCCTGAAAGTAATACAAATGGGATCATGAACATGCTTTTTCCCAGTTCAATAAAAGAAAAATCCTGAGTGGACCATATGAGATATAATACAAGAATGCTGATGCCGTTAGTAAGAATTGCAAGCCCTTTATAAGTTCCGACATGCGCAGTAACAAATTCATATCCTTGATAATCTTCGAGCATTATTTGCTCTTTTTTTTTGGTGTTATCGAAAATGACTCTGTGTGTCGTAAGTTTTAACTTATGATCATCTGAAGACATTATGAGATGTTCCTCGCTTAATTCGAACATGGGGTCAGTTTAACAGAATTGCAATGGTCAAATACATTCGTAATATTCCATGATATGAAACGCCTTTTAATAACTGAAATAACCGGCAAAGGGACTCGTTGCTGACATCTGCGGGATGTAATTTAAGTATTACTTATTATTGAAACCCAGAGATGGGTAGGACTTCTGTGAATTCCCGAAATTTGAGGATTGGCGTTCTACTTCGCAGGCGACATTGCTACCGGGAGATAATGGATTAGCAGGCCCGGTACAGTAAAAGTGGAGGAGATGACCTTTTTGGCAGACAGTATATCAATATTCAAACATCCGGGCTACTGACTACAACTAATGACTAACGATTTATATTATAACAGCATCGAAAAAACATCCGTAGCTGAATTTAAAGACAGGGGCAGCCGCTTCATCGCTTATGCTTACCCTCTGAAAGATGTAAATGATTTTAAAGAAAAGCTGGCGGCCTTAAAAAAAGAACACCCCAAAGCGGTGCATCATTGTTTTGCTTATCGCCTCGGGCTAGACGGAAACAATTACCGGGTAAGTGATGATGGTGAACCTTCCGGCACAGCCGGTAAACCAATATTGGGACAAATAGATTCCAGGCAGTTGACAAATGTGCTGATCGTGGTGGTTCGTTATTTTGGCGGCACTTTACTGGGAGTGCCCGGTCTTATCAATGCATATAAATCAGCGGCAGCACTGGCCTTGCAGGTAACGCCGGTAGTAGCCAGACCTGTTCTTATTAACTACCGGGTACAGTTTGATTATACACAGATGAATGAAGTGATGAAAGTGGTAAAGCAGTTTGACTGTGCGGTACTGAAACAGGAAACACAGCTTTTTTGCTCGATAGAATTGGGTGTGCCAAAAAGCAGACTGGAAGAAGTATTATTTCGGTTAAAGGAGCTGAGAGGAGTGGAGGTAGAAAAGATATAAAACAGAAGTTGCAGAAGATTACTTGTCCGAAGAGTCGGATGGTCTGTTATGTTTGAGTACTTTGTTTAATGGCAGTATCTGCTTAATTATTAAGTTTATAAAGATCAGGGTAACTCCTGCGATAGCGGCAGCGCAGATATAGGGTGCCATATCTTTATAGTTGTTTTTTTCTATTTCACTTGAATGAACCCAGCGCATTTTTCCTTCCATGTCGAATGATTGTTTGCTTTGAACCCAGGCATGAATGCAAAAACCTGTAATAATAATATAGCATATAACATAAAGAAACAACTGGTTATCCCTTTTTCTTCTCAGGAGGAATAATTCCTTATCAGATAAAAAAGTTTCTTTTTTACTATTTTCTTTACCTGTTTCTTTCATTAGGTGGAATGATTCATTTAAAGGATCTCAGCAAGCAGTGATAGTTATTGGGAATTACCAGTTCATAATTGCTGCTGGTATATTTTTAAAATTCAATAGTCTCCATTACTTCGAAAAGACAGGCTTTGGGGCTTGTCATAACTGAGCCTTCTACCTTTTGCCACATTATTTTCAATCCGGCAAGCATTTTTTCAGCACTTGCAAGGTCATCAAATTCTAAATCAATTGCAACGAGGTTTGGCTCCTTTGTTGACCGGTATACACGATACTTTTTTACACCTGAATTTTTTCTGTTCATTGGGTCTGAATCAAAAGCTTTTTTCCAGCCTTCATAATTTGGAACCGGGTGTTCAATATGCAATACAGTCATAAAATAAGTTTTTAGAAGGTTAGTGTGTTGAGAAAAATGTTTTGCCGCATTTTGTCCGCAAAGTTGTGAAGTCAGAAGTTCGCAAAAAACTTTTTCCAAAGCGATTAACCAGTGTCATGTTATAAGTCAAATTATTTCTTTGACTGCTCATGTAATTGTTCGTTCTCTGATTTTATGTCCATCCCATTTTGTAAGATTTTTTCAAACACTGTCGCGGCAGTAGCAACTACGAGAGAAATAAAAGTAGCTACAACACACACAGCAAGAAAACCCGCTGGGTCGTCATTTTTATTATGAAATATCTTTAAATATAGTCCTGCCAATACAATAAAGATGCTTAGTATGATTGCGCAATATTTTATACTACTTAAAGCTCTCACCGAGTTTAGTGAGAATGCTTTATTTTGTCCGATATATCCGAGTAATTTGAACGCCTTATAAAGCGCAATAAAAAATGGGATAGACGCAGCGTATCCATACAAGATGAAAGGATCAGTGTAAATGCTGAACACATCTAAGTTTTCGGCTCTCCCCTCAGTCGAGGGAAACCGAATCATGAGGACTAGTGCCACAATCGCAACAAGCACAATGACTCCCTGAAGAAATATTGTTGAATTTTGTTTGATAAAAGAGTTTTTTTAATTGTTACTGTTACTTAATACTGTTACTGTCAGCCCCACTATTGCCAATACGATGTTATAGCGTGTTTTTCTTCTTTGCTGTCAATATTGTATGTATGTCAAATTCTGTTTCAGAAATTTTATACTTTACTTTAAATTTTTTTATTTCCCCAAATTTAAAACTATTCAGTTGTGATTTAATGTGGTCCAATTTATGGTAATAAAAATATACTCGTCCACCGCTTCCAACTTTAAAATCAGATTTGCCTGGGTCGCCTTCTATTAAACTCAAATATATCAAGCCATTGTCGTTTAATAAGTCGTAAGAGGCGGAAATTAGTTCGTCACATTCAGTCTGTGATAAATACGGCAAACAAAACCCACCAATAATTCCGTCAAATTTTTTATCAAGGTTTTTAATTTGCCGACAATCCATAACCGCAAATTGTGCAGTCGGATTGTTTAATTTCGCAAGTTCAATCATATTTGGTGCAATGTCAATTCCGAAAATATCAAAGTCGGGTCGTTTTGACAATAGATATTTCGTAATGTTACCAGGTCCGCAACCAATTTCTAACAGTTTTGCTTTGGGTTTGTCAATGGAGTTACAAATTTGGTCGTAAGTTTCATCATACAAATCCATTTTCATAAACTTGTCTTGGTATATAGAAGCAATGTTGTTCCAAGTGGCAAATGTTTCTTTGTATTTGTCCATTGTGTTGCTGTCTTAAAATGCCCTATACGACGAGCAGGGCTTTATGCCGGTTGGGAATTAGAATTCCGTCTGCCCACAACCGCTGCTGATTGAAAATATAACGTTGAATTTAAGAACTAAAGTTGAAAGTTGTTTGTCCAACCCGAACTACAGCTTGGATTTGCAATTAGTTGATGTTTGCTGGTCATGCCCAACTTGCATAAAACCCAATGTTGCCTGCAGTAAAGTCAAAAATGCCTTAGTTCCTAATTAATGCTTCTTTCAATCTTCTAACTGCTGAATTAAGATAACTTTCTTTAAGATTCCAAACTTGCAAAAATTGATTGTCGCATTTTAAATACACTGAATTTGCGCCCATATACCCAAAATCTTTTTCTTTAATTCCCATTTCCCGCAGTCCGATAATACTCGTTTCAAATTCTGTCAAGGCGTTAATTAATTTAACACTGTCTACAAGAGAAGGCTGGCTCCAACCTTTACTGTTATTAAGATTGTACTTTAGAAAATATTGATTTCCATTTTTTTCTAACTTAAAGGCATCAACTTTACTTGTGTCAAAATCTTTCATTGTCTCAATAAGGATATCTATTTTATTAGCTGTTCTTATTGAGTCTAATTCTATTACATGCTTAACGTCATAACAATTGTCGTAAAAATCTATATAAATATTGCTGTCTATTTTTACAGACTTTTTGATATCCTCACCAAAGATTGTTTTTATTAAATAGGTATACGTCCCGTTTGGCAAATCTTTGTAGATAATTGTTCCGCCGCCTTTAGTTATTGTGTCCAACTCTGCAACACACACTTTGCCTAAACTGTCATAAAGAGTAAAATTTTTTGTGTCTTCATAGTTTGAAGATTCAAAAGGTAAATTTATTGTAACTGTGCTTTTGTTTAGACCTGTTGAAGCTTTGTCTTTAGAATTGTTACAAGCTAAAACTGAAAATAAAGCAAAGAAGAAAAAATACTTTCTCAAATTATAATGGTTTTGTCAACCCGTTAAATAAGTGGAATGTCCATTTTTATTGCAGGCAACTCTGTAATATACGTAATCGCTTGAACGATTTCCTATTGGTAATCAACAGTAAATTGTACAAGTTATCTAAATCTTTCACTCACCACCAACTCCTTACTGCCCGCTGCATGTACATAAAACCCTTCGCCGGTTTTTACACCCAGTTTACCTTCCTTTACCATTTCCACCAGTAAGGGGCAGGGTGTGTATTTGGCATTGCCAAAACCATCGTATAATACGTTCATGATAGAGAGACAAACATCAAGACCGATCAGGTCGGCCAGTTGCAGCGGCCCCATCGGGTGGGCCATACCCAGTTTCATTATCGTATCAATTTCCTCCACACCGGCCACTCCTTCATGCAGGCTGTAGATGGCTTCATTGATCATGGGCATCAATATGCGGTTGGAGATAAAACCAGGAAAATCATTTACCACGCAGGGCACTTTGCCCAGTGTTTTACTTAATTCAACAATCGTGTCGGTTGTTTCTTTTTTATTGGCGGGGTTGCTGATGATCTCTACCAGCTTCATTACCGGAACAGGGTTCATAAAATGCATACCTATTACGAGTTCAGGTCTTTTGGTGATGGCGGCAATTTTGGTAATGGAGATAGAAGAAGTATTGGTGGCCAGTATACAACCGACCGGGGCTGCCTCATCCATCTGCTGAAATATTTTTAGTTTGAGGTCCATATTTTCCGTGGCAGCTTCCACTACCAGTTCAGCATCTTTTACTCCTTCAGCAATGGAAGTGCAGGTTTTTATATTATCCAGTGTTCCCTGTTTCAGTTCTTTGCGGATAATTTCTTTGGCTACCATCCGGTCAAGGTTTTTACCAATAGTAGTTACTGCTTTATCCAACTGTTCCTGTGAGATATCGATCAGTGTTACTTTAAATCCACGTTGTGCAAATACATGTGCAATGCCGTTGCCCATAGTGCCGGCGCCTATTACTGAGATATTTTTCATTGACGTAAATTTAGATCAAATCGAAAGTTGAAAAGCGAAAATCGAAAGTATTTTACAAACCCCCAAAAAGAAGTCAATATGAGCCAGCAATTAAAAGACAGAACGAAAGCCTTAGGTATCAGGGTGATCAAAATGGTTAAAGAAATTAAGGGGAATAAAGTAGAAGATATTTTAATCAGACAGATAGTGCGGTCAGCAACATCTGTAGGCACCAATTATCGCTCTGCTTTAAGAGCCAGAAGCAGCCCCGACTTTATTTCAAAAATTACGGTTGCTGAAGAAGAGGCAGATGAAACCTGTTATTGGCTGGAAATAATGATTGAGATTGGAGTGTTCGCTAAAGACAGGCTTGAACCTTTATTGAAAGAAGCGCAGGAAATAACAGCTATACTATCAACATCAGGTAAAACAGCAAAGGATAAGCTTAAGAGGAAGTAGACGGGAATTTTCGATTTTCAACTTCCCATTTTCAATTTTTATTTTTGAAGTCTCCCCGTTTCCATGCCTGTATAAATTCGGCCCATGCAGCAGGATTGAAAATGTTTTGCGGAGGGGTCTGGCCCTGGTAAACGGCACGGTTGGCTACTTTATTTAATTGCATGCGGGTAGCTTCACCGCCATCACCGGGAGTGGTTCGCATTAATATCCTTCGCTTGGCGGCGCTGGTATTTTTGCGGGCAATCTCGTATTCGTCATCGGGTACTTTGGTATTCACAAAATCCCTGGCAAACTGCTCTGGTGTGGGCCGGGGTTTTAAAATAGTGGCGGGTAAATAAATGGTATCAGCCACCATCAGTTGCACCACGCTGTATTGATTGCCTTCCAGGTTTTTGGGTATTCTTACAACTTTAGATTTATAAGAGACGTGGGTGAATTCCACTTCATCACCTTTTAGTACTACAATGGAAAAAACTCCCTGGTTGTTAGAGATGGTTCCGCGGTTTTGTCCTTTTACCATGATACTTACGGCGGGAATACCTACCAGGCTGTCAGCTGTCATGATAACACCAAATAACTGAACAACAGAATCACGGGAGGTTTCAAACTGGGCTTTGGCCTTTTGGGGCATAAGAAAGAACAGTAAACCAGTATAAAGTATAATTTTCTTCACTGCGCCAAAAATAAAGACAAGTTGCTGATTTCGTAAAACAAATTGCACCCTGTATTGGTTAACTTTGCCCTTCGTATTGACTTTTAACAAATACTTGGAAAATGACTAAAGAAAAAGTACTGGAAGCTTTAAGTAATGTGCAGGAACCCGACCTGGGAAAAGACCTGGTGACATTAAATATGGTAAAGGATATTGAGATTGAAGGAAACTATGTATCGTTTACTGTAGTGCTTACCACACCGGCCTGCCCGATGAAGGATATGATAAAAAATGCATGTATCAATGCTATAAAGCTGCTGGTGAATAAAGAAGCGACGGTGAATGTAAAATTCACTTCAAATACTACAACGAAAAGAACAGATGAAGGGGCGGTGTTGCCAAAAGTAAAAAATATCATTGCTGTTGTAAGTGGTAAAGGTGGTGTAGGTAAATCGACCGTGGCCGCCAACCTGGCCCTTGCTTTATCAGAAGGCGGGGCTAAAGTAGGGTTGATGGATGCAGATATCTATGGTCCCAGTGTTCCTATTATGTTTGGCGTTCGGGGAGAACGGCCAATGATGATGGATATTGAAGGCAAAGGAATGATCATTCCGCTGGAAAAATTTGGTATCAAGCTAATGAGTATTGGTTTATTGGTGGATGAAAAGAATGCGGTGGTTTGGAGAGGGCCGATGGCCAGCAGCGCCATCAAACAATTTGTAACGGATGTGTATTGGGATGAGCTTGATTATTTAGTTGTTGATATGCCGCCGGGCACAGGAGATATACATCTTACATTGATGCAAACTGTGCCGGTAACAGGCGCCGTGATCGTAACTACGCCGCAAGATGTGGCACTGGCTGATGCAAAAAAAGGAATTGCCATGTTTGGCCAGGCACAGATGAATGTGCCGGTGATCGGGCTGGTGGAGAACATGAGCTATTTCGTTCCGGCAGAATTACCGGATAACAAATATTACATTTTTGGTAAAGAAGGTGGGAAACGATTGGCGGATGAGTATGATCTGCCTTTCCTTGGCCAGATACCATTGGTGCAAAGTATTAGGGAAGGTGGTGACCAGGGAGTACCTATCATGATGAGCGATGACCTGGTGACAAAGAAAGCATTTGAAGGATTTGCATCTTATGTGGTAAGGAGTATTGCGATGAGAAATGCAAATATGAGTGCGGAGAAAATTGCTGAGACAGTGTGAGTTACTGGTTTAAGGTCTAATGTTGCCTTAGATTGGAACTCTAGTTTTGTTTCGGAGCTTTATTGGTTAGGAGGACCTAACCTTAAACTTTAAACCTTCAACTTTAAACGGTTATGTATAACCTTCCATATTTTAAAGAGCAGGATGCTGAAGAAGTGCTGCAATTTATGAGAGAGCATCCATTTATTTTTTTGACTGGCTCTGATCTTGCTAATAGACCGGTAGCTACTCAAGTGCCTGTTTTTATAGATGAAAAGGATGGCAAACTTTTTCTTTCAGGACATATCATGCGACAGACGGATCATCATAAAGCATTTGAGCAAAATAAAAATGTGCTGGCTGTATTTACAGGGCCGCATACATATGTTAGTGCTACATGGTATACAAAACCGGTGGGCAGTACCTGGAACTATATGAGTGTGCATGCACATGGAACCATACGGTTTGGAGATAAGGAGGAGTTGGTATCCGTATTACGGCGCCTTACGCTTCATTATGAAAATGGAAATACCCAATCATCAACTGTATTTGATAACCTGCCTGCTGACTACACGGAAAGTATGATGAAGGGAATTGTTCCATTTGAAATTGAGATTAATGACCTGCAGCATGTATTTAAACTCAGTCAGAATCGGGATGAGGAGAGTTACGACAATATTATTATAGAACTGGAAAAGCAGGATGAAGCCGGCAAGTATATCGCAAAGAAAATGAGAGAAAGAAAATCACAATTATTTAAAGGCTGATAATCAGTAACAATAATTCATTGTTTTATCATTGGGCTATGAACAAAAAAAGATTACTCAACTATTCACTGGCGGCTTTTTGTTTTTTTGCTGCCTGCCATGTAAGCCAGAAAGCCCAGGAAACAAAAGGCAATATGCAAACTGAATTTGATAAGCAGGGACATCGTGGCTGCCGCGGACTTTTCCCTGAAAATACCGTGACCGCCATGCTGAATGCATTGGGTATGAGTGTAACTACTCTTGAAATGGATGTGGTGATCACAAAGGATAAGAAAGTGGTATTGTCGCATGAACCATTTTTTAATCATGAGATAACAACAAAACCTGATGGCAGTTACGTAACGGAAAAAGAAGAGAGGGGATTGAATATTTACCAGATGAATTACGGGGAGGTGATGAAGTATGATGTGGGAATGAAACCACATCCTCGTTTTCCGAAGCAGGAGAAAATAAAAGTGATAAAACCTTTGCTGGCGGATATGCTGGATAGTGTGAAGCAGTATATGATGATGGCGAGAAGGCCTTTCCCATATTTCAATATTGAAACCAAATGCCAACCGGCCACAGATAATATCTATCATCCGGTTCCGGAAGAGTTTGTGGAGTTGCTGATGGTAATTATTAAAGAGAAAGACATCGAAGACCATGTTATCATTCAGTCCTTTGATTTCAGGACACTGCAATATTTACATAAGAAATATCCTCATATAAAAACTGCGATGCTGATCGAAGATTATGATAAACGGACATTAGATGAGCAGTTGAAAGCACTGGGGTTTGTTCCGGCTATTTACAGCCCTGCTTATAAACTGGTGAATGAAGAATTACTTAAAAACTGTCATCAGCAAAACATGAAAGTTATTCCTTGGACAGTGAATGATAAAGCAACAATTGAAAAATTAAAGAGTATGGGAGTGGATGGCATCATTACTGATTACCCAGATCTATTTTGAGAAAAGTTGATAAGCATATAGGGCAACAGGTTAACAGGGGGGAGTCTAACAGTCTGCAAACTTGTTAACTAGTCAACTTATTAACCATTCCTAACCATTCTTCTGCATTCCTGTACAATAATTTCTTCTGAGTCTTTTTTCCCAGTTTCATTTTCTCAATCAGTTTACCAGGGTGATGTTCTCCCAAGGGAAAAGGGTAATCACTGCCGAGGCAGATTTTGTCTTCACCCACTGCATCGATCAGGAATTCCATTGCTTTTTTGTCATGCACCAAACTATCTACCCAGAATTTCCCAATGTAATTTTCGGGAGAAACAGTATTGTCAACAGCTACCAGGTCAGGCCGTACATCAAATCCATGTTTGATGCGACCAATGGTATACGGAAAGGAACCTCCTCCATGTGCAAATGCTACTCTTAGTTTTGGAAATTGTTCAAATACGCCACCAAAGATCATCGAGGAGATGGCCCTTGCCGTTTCTGCAGGCATACCTACCAGCCAGGGAAGCCAGTATTTCTGCATCTGGTCTTCGCCCATCATTTCCCAGGGATGAATAAATAAGGCACAGCCGAGTTTTTCTGCCGCTTCATAAAAAGGAAAGAAATCTTTTTCGGATAAATTTCTTCCATTGATGTTGGAGCCGATCTCCAGTCCCGGCATTTTCAATACTGTTACACATCGTTCCATTTCTTTTATGGCAAAATCAATATCCTGTAATGGTACAGTGCCCAGGCCGATAAATCGTTTGGGTTCTTTGCTTACTGTTTCAGCTATATGGTCATTAAAAAACCGGGAGGTTTCGAGTCCGTCTTCTGCATTTGCCCAATAGTTAAACAAAACAGGAATGGTGGATAGTACCTGTATCGTTACATCCGTTTCATTCATTTCTTTTATCCGGGCATCTTCTTTGAAGCAGTTATCTTCTACTTCCCGAAATAGTTTGTCGCCTTTCATCATGCAGGCTTTGCAGTTGCGGTGTTCCAGGTGAATGAATTCTCCATAGCCAAACTTTTGAGTCCAGTTTGGCATGTGCTCCGGCATGATATGGGTGTGGATGTCAATTTTCATGTTGGTTAATTAGTTTATTAGTTAATTGGCTAATTAGGGTTTACGGTTGCGGGATTCTTCAATTTTAAAACCCAATAACTAATCAACCAATTAACGAATTAACTTTTCCTCACAGGCGGTTCCATCACAGCCCCGCATTTATTACAGGTTCTTTTCATTGTATCTTCCCAGAAACGGTTCATAACAGGAGGGAGTTGTTTTACAATATCATCCACATGCAGCGTTTCTTCATATAATTTATTCCCGCATTTTTCGCAGAACCAGAGAAAGCCATCATCTTCTGATTCTCTCTTCTTTTCGATCACCAGGCCAACAGTGCCGGGCCCACGTTGTGGCGAATGAGGTGTCTTTGGAGGCAATAAAAATATTTCACCTTCTTTGATGGGAACGTCTTTGAATTCGCCATTATCTATTATTTTGACCACAATGTCACCTTCCACCTGGTAGTAGAGTTCTTCTGTTTCATTGAAGTGGTAATCTTTACGGGCATTGGGTCCGCCTACCACCATTACAATAAAGTTCTCAGCGTCCTTATACACACATTGATTGCCTACTGGTGGTTTCAGCAGGTCACGGTTTTCGTCTATCCATTTTTTAAGGTTGAAGGGAGCGATGACTGGCATAGCAAAAAATTTCGGGAAAGTTAATTTGAATTTTTCAGAATCCATTCCATCAATTCATCTTTATCTACCATACTCCATGTATTGCTTTGTTTTGTATGCCCTCCGGTTTTATTTTCCTTTTGAAAAACCACCAGTTCAGCTTTATTGTTTCCATCCAGTTTCAATTCATTAATGATGCCGCTCATATCCGGGTAATTAGAATCATACACTCCTTTACCTGGGGCAGAAAACCAATATTCTGTGTCAGCAAAAGTATAAGCCCTCATTGCAAGGTTTTTGTATGCTGTAACCTGGCTCATTTTCCTGTCGAAATAACTGTAGGGGGAGAAGGCTACTATTTTTCCCATATTTGATACTGGAGTACATTTCAAATGTTTTTCAAAAAGATAAGTAACCATTTTACCTTCAAAATGCCCGACTGCTGTCAGGCTGTCTCGTACTTGTTTCTGCCCTTCATACCATTGTCTTACCCAGTCCAGCGCCGATTCACACAATATAACACCGGTTATTTTTGTTTGAAATGGTGATTTAATTTTTTGACTGTACTGCACATACTTTAATGCCCGGTGCCCGGCTGTCATCACACCCAAAAAGAAAATGTTTTTCTCCGGCAGTTTATTTTCTTTGAATACTTTATTCATAGTTGATTCAACAAACTGCAGTGATTTTTCATTAAAAAAAAGTTCAACCGGGATGCCTGTAGTGATATGCAGGTAAGCAAACCCCTTTTTTTCGGCTGTTTTATAAAACGAATTTACAGATGATGTATCACGGGGGTTCATTGGTTCATCTTCCAGTGCTATGATTGTTCCTTTTGCGGGGCCGGCAGGTTTAATAAGAGTATAGCCATTAGGCGTATAGGGAAAATAATCATCCTTTCCATAACCGATCCGTAGACTGTCTTTTTGAGACGAATATTTTTCAATTACCTGCTGACAGATTGCAGGTATGGCGGGTATAATGGTTATTAAAAAAGACAGTAATAATTTCATCTCCAACTGTTGAATTGAACTAAGGAAAATTACAACTTTTAGCGTAGGTTTGAAGATATGAACCTATCACTTGAAGGGAAAAAAGCGATTGTTTGCGGAAGTACCCAGGGCATCGGCCTGGCAATAGCAGAGGAACTGGCGTTGTTGGGTGCCAGTTGTACACTATTAGCCCGGAATGAAGAAGGATTGAAGGAAGCTGTGCAGAAGCTGGACACTCAATTACGGCAGCAGCATGGATATCTTGTCGCTGATTTCAGCAGGCCTGATGAACTTAAAAAGATCATTGACGCATATGCGACAAAAAACACCGTTCATATTTTGATCAATAATACCGGTGGCCCGGCGGCAGGGCCAATAACGGAAGCCACAGAAGAAGCTTTTCTGAATACGTTTAACCAGCATTTGATCTGTAATCATATTTTGACCAAGGCAGTGATTCCTTCTATGAAAAAAGAAGGCTATGGCAGAATCGTCAATGTTATCTCTACATCAGTGAAGATTCCATTGAAGAATCTTGGCGTTTCAAATACGATCCGTGGTGCGGTGGCCAGTTGGGCAAAAACAATGGCCAATGAATTGGGACAATTTAATATTACAGTGAATAATGTATTACCCGGATTCACTTCCACTCAACGGTTGTCAACTTTGATCGACAACATAGCTAAAAAAGGCAATACTGTTGTAGATATAGTGGAAAAGAATATGGTGGAAGAGGTGCCGATGAAACGATTTGCCGATGCGTCAGAAATTGCGGCGGTGGCAGCCTTTTTAGCATCACCGGCGGCATCTTATGTAAATGGTGTCAGCATTCCGGTAGACGGGGGAAGGACGGGGAGTATTTGAAGTTTGAGGTTTGAGGTTCGAAGTTTCCCGACCTCTTATAACCTCAAACATCGAAGATCAAACTTCAAACATGAACTTACAAATTCCATATCATTTAGAGAATTATATCGGGGGTAATCTAATCGGGCCCTTAAGTGGAAATTTTATTGATAATATCAACCCGGCAACTGGCCAGGTGTACGGTCAAATTCCTGATTCACATAAAAAAGATGTTGATGCTGCCGTAGCTGCTGCCAAAAAAGCATTCCCTCAATGGAGTACCTCAGCAGTTGAGGAAAGATTTAAAATCCTCAACCGCATTGCTGAACTGATCGATGAAAACCTGGAGGAGTTAGCTCTTGCTGAGACAAACGATAATGGTAAGCCTTTGTGGTTAAGTACAAAAGTGGATATACCAAGAGCCTCTGCCAATTTCAGATTTTTTGCTACCGGTATTATGCATTTTGCTACCGAAAGCCACAACATGGAAGACAAAGCGGTGAATTATACTCTTCGTCAGCCGGTTGGAATTGTTGGTTGTATCTCTCCCTGGAACCTGCCACTGTATTTATTTACCTGGAAAATTGCCCCTGCACTGGCGGCAGGGAATTGTGTAATTGCAAAGCCATCTGAAGTAACACCTGTTACTGCATTCCTGTTATCAAAAATTTGTAAAGAGGCTGGTTTGCCGGCTGGTGTTTTGAATATTGTGCATGGTACCGGCCCCGGAGCCGGTGAGGCAATTGTATCACACCCGGAAGTAAAAGCTATTTCTTTTACGGGAAGTACAAGGGCTGGTGAAAGAATTGCATCTATTGCAGCACCAAAATTCAAAAAGCTTTCTTTGGAGCTCGGTGGCAAAAATCCGGCTATTATTTTTGCTGATTGTGACTGGGAAAAAATGATGACAGAAACTATCGGTTCTTCTTTTTCTAACCAGGGGGAAATTTGTTTGTGCGGAAGCCGTATATTGATTGAAGAATCTGTGTATGAAAAATTCAGAGCAGATTTTATAGCAAGAACAAAGAAACTGAAAGTGGGTGACCCACTTGAACCGGAATCAAAACAGGGAGCTATTGTTAGCAAAGTACATTTTGAAAAAATATTGCGCTGTATTGATACGGCCAGGCTGGAAGGAGGAAAGATTGTATGTGGTGGTCATATAGGGAAGTTGGAAGGAAGATGTGAGAACGGTTATTTTATTGAACCTACGGTGATTGAAGGATTAGGCCCCAATTGCCAAACCAACCAGGAAGAAATTTTTGGCCCGGTAGTAACATTACAATCTTTCAAAACCGAAGAGGAAGCCCTGCAACTGGCCAATGCCACACAATATGGATTAGCAGCAACGGTATGGACACAGGATATTTCAAAAGCAAACCGGATGGCGGCAAAAGTGGAAAGCGGTATCATCTGGATCAACTGCTGGTTGCTCCGTGACCTGCGGACACCGTTTGGAGGAATGAAAAATAGTGGTGTAGGAAGAGAAGGTGGATGGGAAGCTTTGCGGTTTTTTACAGAGGCGAAAAATGTTTGTATACAATTATAGAAGTGGCTCATTAGCCCCGGTCTTAAGACCGGGGTAATTGAAAAAATTGATATGAATGAAATAATCAAAACAGATAACGCATCAACACCGCTCGGCGCCTATCCCCATGCAAGAAGGGCAGGCAATCTTTTATTTTTATCAGGTATCGGACCGAGAAGTCCTAAGGATAATTCTATTCCCGGGTTAGAATTGGATAAGGAGGGAAACATTGTGAACTACGATATAGAGGCCGAATGTCATTCTGTATTTGCCAATGTAAAAGCTGTATTAGAAGCAAGCGGTAGCAGTTGGGATAAGATCATTGATGTGACAGTATTTCTTACCAATATGAAAAAGGATTTTCCTGTTTATAATAAAATATATGCAGACTACTTTACTTCGGTTCAGGCATGCCGTACAACAGTGGAAGTGAAAAGCCTGCCTACTCCGATAGCTATTGAATTAAAAGTGATTGCCACGATTGATTGATATGTCAGGCTAAAATCTTAATTGTCACGGTCTTAATTTCCCCGGTCTTTAGACCGGGGAAAAGAGAAAGAATGGGCTTTAGCCCAAAATTGTAAATAATGAATTTTGAAAATAATCTTGAATTTGCCAGGGATCTCGATACAAAAGATGAATTAAAATCTTTTCGTCAGAAATTTTTCATTCCCCAGCATGAGGGAAAAGATGGCGTTTACTTCACTGGCAATTCTCTCGGGCTTCAGCCCAAAACGACTGCAAAGTATGTGCAGCAGGAATTAGACGACTGGGCGAAACTGGGAGTGGAAGGCCATTTTCAGGCGAAAAACCCATGGATGCCTTATCATGAAATTTTTCCAAAGCAGCTAGCGAAGATCGTTGGTTGTAAAGAAAACGAAGTGGTGGTAATGAACCAACTGACAGTGAATCTGCATTTACTGATGGTGACATTTTATCGTCCGGACAAACAACGGTATAAGATCATTTGCGAGGCCAAGGCATTCCCTTCAGATCAGTATGCATTTGAGACACAGGCGAAGTATCACGGATTTGACCCGTCTGATGCGGTGATTGAAGTTTCTCCCAGAACTGGTGAGCATACATTGCGTACAGAAGATATTCTTTCAACGATTCAGCAGCATGGAGATTCAGTAGCAGTTGTGCTCTTTGGAGGAGTAAATTATTATACCGGCCAGTTGTTTGATATAAAAGCAATCAATAAGGCGGCTCACTCGGGGGGTGCTTATGCCGGCTTTGACCTGGCCCATGCAGCGGGCAATGTAGAATTAAAACTTCATGACTGGGATGTTGATTTTGCCTGCTGGTGTTCTTATAAATACCTGAACAGTGGCCCGGGTGGAGTAGCGGGAGCTTATATACACGAAAAACATGCAGCCAATAAAGAGCTGCCAAGATTTGCCGGCTGGTGGGGATATAAAAAAGAAACCCGTTTCAAAATGGAAAAAGGTTTTGAAGCAATACCCACTGCGGAAGGCTGGCAGTTAAGTAATGCCCCGATCCTGAGCATGGCGGCTCACAAAGCTGCATTGGATATTTTTGAAGAGGCGGGAGTTGACAAACTTCATGAAAAAAGAAAGCTATTAGCCGGATATTTATATTATGTGCTGAATGATATAAACAGCAGGCAGACTGAAAAAGTAATTGAAATAATAACGCCGGCCAATGAAGAGGAAAGGGGCTGCCAGGTTTCTATGCTGATGCTGAAAAGAGGTAAAGAAATTTTTGATGAATTAACAAAACAGGGGGTAATAGCTGATTGGCGGGAGCCAAATGTGATAAGAATAGCCCCGGTTCCTTTGTATAATTCGTTTGAAGATATTTACAGGTTTGGAGAAATTATTAATTCTATTTTGCAATAAACGACCTTGGTAAATTTAGGTTCTAAAACCCCTCCTGGGGGGTCTTGGGGAGGCTATGAAAAAAGACATTACAATAATCGGTGCAGGTTTAGTAGGCTCACTGCTTTCTATTTATCTCTCCAAAAGAGGATATAAAGTAAAAGTATTTGAACGCAGGGGAGATATGCGGAAAGAAAAAATAAGTGCCGGTCGTTCTATCAACCTGGCACTAAGCGACCGGGGCTTGCTGGCATTGGACAAAGTGGGTTTGGCAGATGAAATAAAAAAGATCTCTATTCCCATGCATGGCCGTTATATTCATAACCTGGATGGCAGTACTGCTTTTCAGCCTTATGGTAAAGAGGGGCAATATATCAATTCTGTTTCAAGAGGCACTTTGAACATGAAACTGATGGACCTGGCTGAACAACATGGCGTGGAAATATTTGTCAACCACCAATGCGATACAATTGACTGGAAAACCAATACTGTTAGTTTTCAAAATTCCGGAACAAAGCTGATCTCTCACAGTTCGGAGTTGATTTTTGGTGCGGACGGGGCCTTTTCTGCAGCCCGGTTACAACACCAGTTGCAACATGATAAGTTTAACTACCAGCAGTTTTATATCGATTGTGGATATAAGGAATTGACTATTCCGCCAACTTCTGCAGGTGATTTTGCTATGGAAGTAAATGCCCTGCATATATGGCCGAGAAAGGATTATATGCTGATAGCATTACCCAATCTTGATAAGACATTCACCTGTACTTTATTTTTTCCTTTTGAAGGGGAAGCATCTTTCGAAAAACTGACCACAGCAGAAAAGGTGAAAGATTTTTTTGAGAAGACATTCCCGGATGCTGTACCGCTGATGCCGGATTATGTCAACGAATTTTTTACCAATCCAACGTCTTCACTGGTTACGGTGAAATGTTTTCCATGGATACGGGAAGACAGGTTTGCCCTGATCGGTGATGCCGCCCATGCTATCGTTCCTTTCTTCGGGCAGGGTATGAATTGTGGTTTTGAAGACTGCCGTATCCTTGATGAACTAATTGACCAATATGATGATGACTGGAAAACCATTTTGGAAGAATACCAGGCATTACGCAAACCGGATGGAGATGCTATTGCTGACCTGGCGATAAACAATTTTACAGAGATGCGGGATAAAACTGCTGACCCGAGATTCCTGCTGCAGAAGAAAATAGAAGCAAGACTGTACGAAAAATATCCTGACAAATGGATACCCGCCTATTCACAGGTTACTTTCAGTCCGCATATACGCTATTCAGAAGCATATAATAATTCACTGCGCCAGGAAGTGATCATGCAACAGGTGATGGTAAAAAGCGGTATTGAAGAAAAATGGGACAGTGAAGAGATCGAGAAACTCATCCTGGAAAAGATAGGACGCCGGTAAATGTTCAGACACCGTCTTGTTGAACCGTAAACCTATTAACTTCGCAGCCATGACCCGGCATCAACTTGTTGAACAGATCAGAAAGAAACAATCTTACCTCTGCGTTGGTTTGGACACTGATATTACAAAAATTCCCAAGCATCTTTTGACTGAACCTGACCCTGTATTCACTTTTAATAAGATGATAATTGATGCTACAAAAGATTTGTGTGTGAGTTATAAGATCAACACTGCTTTTTATGAGGCGATGGGAGTAAAAGGCTGGGAAGCGATGGAGAAGACCGTTCATTACATCGGTAACGAGCATTTTAAAATCGCCGATGCCAAAAGAGGAGATATAGGAAACACTTCCGATCAGTATGCTAAGGCTTTTTTTGAAACCCTGCCTTTTGATGCAATCACTGTAGCGCCTTATATGGGTGAAGACAGTGTAAAACCCTTTTTGCAGCACAAAGGAAAATGGGCCATTGTGCTAGGCTTAACTTCAAACAAAGGGGCCAACGATTTTGAATTGCTGCACACTGGTGGTGAATTTTTCTATGAGAAAGTGCTGGAAACCGTTGCTACCTGGGGAACAGAAGATAATTTGATGTTTGTGATCGGCGCTACAAGAAGTGGTGAGTTCCGTAATGCAAGAAAATTAACTCCGCACCACTTTTACCTTGTTCCGGGTGTAGGGGCACAGGGCGGAAGCCTGAAAGAAGTATCTGAAGAGGCAATGACCAAAGACTGTGGTATATTAGTCAATGCAAGCCGTGCTATCATATACGCTTCTTTGGGAGAAGATTTTGCAGATAAGGCCAGGAAAGCGGCTAAGGAGTACCAGGAGGAGATGAGCCATTTTTTATCCCATAAATTCGTTTAATCTTCTTCCCGGCAGAATATCCAATAAAGGAGAAAAGCAATACGGTAAGGACTGCTTTTATAAAGCCATATCTAAAAAGATCTTGATAGAGTTCATTGAATCCTGTTATAATCGAAATTGCGATTATAACTATTGCACAAAGAAGAACATGCAATACATCTCTTCTTGTTGAGATTAATGTCGTAACCAGAGTACCTGTAAAAGAAGGAATAACAAGCCATGAATAGAATAGTATTTCAATTATTCTGTCATTCTTTTTTTGGGCAGGATTTGCGCCTTCACTAAAGTCCATAAAAGAATAGCTAAAAGAGTAAAAAATAGGGCCGGTTAAAAAAAGCAAGAACAGCATCAGCAATATCCCTGTCACAACTGACAAGAAATTTTTCAAAATTTCATTTACCGGATAAGCCATAAACCAAATATCCCTCTTTTTCATTTAACCGTTACCTTTGCTGCAACTAAAAATTCGATTGCAAAATGGCAGCCCGTACAGACCTTTTTACCAGCCCGGATTATTTCTTAGTAGATGAATTATTAACCGAAGAACACAAGCTCATCCGTGAGTCAGTTCGTAGTTATGTTAAAAAAGAAATCTCTCCCATCATTGAAGATTATGCCCAAAAGGCAGAATTTCCCCAGCATATTGTAAAGCAGTTAGGTGAACTCGGTTGTTTTGGTCCCACAGTACCCGAACAATACGGTGGCGGCGGACTTGATTATATTTCCTATGGCCTGATGATGCAGGAACTGGAGAGGGGAGATAGCGGTGTTCGTTCTACAGCATCAGTGCAGGGATCATTGGTTATGTTTCCTATTTATCAATATGGCAGTGAAGAGCAACGTAAAAAATATTTGCCCAAATTGGCCAGTGGTGAATGGCTCGGCTGTTTTGGTTTAACGGAACCCAATCATGGCAGCGACCCAAGCAGCATGCTAACTAATATCAGGGATGCCGGTGACCATGTGATTCTGAATGGCGCCAAAATGTGGATCAGTAATGCACCTTTCTCACAGGTAGCAGTGGTGTGGGCAAGAAATGAAGCCGGAGAGATACAGGGCTTAATTGTAGAAAGAGGAATGGAAGGTTTCAGTACACCCACCACACACGGCAAATGGAGTTTAAGAGCTTCAGCTACCGGGGAGCTGGTATTTGATAATGTAAAAGTGCCGAAAGAAAATATTTTACCTAATGTGAAAGGACTAAAAGGACCATTGGGTTGTTTGACAAAGGCCCGTTATGGTATTGCATGGGGTGTTATTGGTGCGGCAATGGATTGCTATGATACTGCGTTGCGTTATTCGCAGGAAAGAATTCAGTTTGGTAAACCGATAGGCGCCTTTCAGCTTCAGCAAAAGAAACTGGCAGAAATGATTACAGAGATCACCAAAGCACAGTTATTGAATTGGCGCCTGGGTGTGTTGATGAGTGAAGGAAGGGCTACGCCACAGCAGGTAAGTATGGCCAAAAGAAATTCTTGCGAGATCGCTGCCAATATTTGCCGTGATGCAAGACAAATGCTGGGAGGTATGGGTATCACCGGTGAGTATCCTGTGATGCGACACATGATGAATCTGGAGAGTGTGATTACATACGAAGGCACACATGATATTCATCTGTTGATAACAGGGATGGATGTGACAGGTTATAATGCCTTTAAATAAAGTCAGAAGTTGGAAAGTCAGAAGGTCGGAAAGATAGTTTCAAATAATTGAGGATTTCTTTCGGCCTTCCCGACTTTCAGTCTTTCGGACAATTCTATACAATGAAAATTTTCCTCATAGGATTCATGGGTTCCGGTAAAACATACTGGGGCCGTTTGCTGAGCAAGAAACTGGGTATCCGTTTTTTCGACCTTGATGAACAGGTAACAGAACATGCAGGAAAATCAATTCCCGAAATCTTTGCTACAGAAGGGGAAGAGCAATTCAGGTTGATGGAAAAAGATGCCCTGCATATCATTACAGAAAGCCAGGATAGTTTTGTGATGGCTTGCGGCGGAGGCTCCCCTTGTTACTTCAATAATATTGAATACATGAATAGTGCAGGGACAACGGTGTGGATCAATACACCGATTGATACACTTCATTCCAGGTTGTTACTGGAAAAAGATAAAAGACCTTTGATCAAGGATCTTTCAGATGAACAGCTGAGAGGATTTATCATTAAGAAATTCTCTGACAGGCGGATCTATTATGAGCAGGCAAATGTGATACTGGATGAAGATACAGTTGAATTAGACAAACTGATAGAAAAGATATTTCATGCATAAAAATTACCTGGCCATTGCAGCTTTCTTTGGAGGCCTGGCTGTTGCTTTAGGCGCTTTCGGGGCACATGGGTTGCAAAAAATTACTTCTGATGCAGCAATCCTCCATAGCTATAATACAGGAGTGCAATACCAGATGTATCATTCCCTTGGTTTGCTGGCTGTGGCCATTTTATTTGAAAAATTTTCTTCCCGATGGCTTCGCTGGGTGGCTAATTGTTTTATAACGGGAATTATTTTATTCTCCGGTTCCTTATATCTGCTGACTGTATTAAAAATCCAGGATGTCAGTACAAAATGGGTTGGTCCCATTACTCCAGCCGGCGGTTTATTTTTTATTGCAGGCTGGCTGTTGTTGCTTATAGCAGTGACAAGAAAGAATAGTTAAAGAGGGAGATCAAGTGTAGTAACTGTACCATTTGTATTTTCGATCTTATATGAGCCCCCAATACTTTCCATTCTGCGGGTAATATTCTTCAGCCCGTTTCCAAATTGGCGAAGTTTTTCCAGGTCAATTCCTTTGCCATTATCCGTAATGATAACATGAAGGCTATGGGTTGCCTCTATGTCAATTGTTACAAGTGACCCGCCTGAGTGTTTCAAAACATTATTAAGCGTTTCCTTAACACATAGGAATACATTACGGCGTTTATCACCAGTGAGTTCTTTTTCAGGAATTTCAGCAGGCACATTCACTTTGCATTGAACGGGGGTGTTATCAAAATATTCAATAGAGTAAGATCGTATGTAAGAGATGAGGTTGTCAAGAGTATCATTACCGCTGTTCATACTCCAGATGATAGCATTCATTTTATTCAGCACATCATCGGCTGAGTGAGAAATTTTTTCGATTTCTACAGGTGTATTCTCTTTCATTTTATTCCGGGCAATTTCACTCATCAGTCGTATCGCTGTCATACCGGCTCCAAGTTCATCATGCATGTCTGCAGATATCCGCTGCCTTTCTTCCTGCTGTGCTTTGTACACTGCTATTTCTTTTTCGTATTCTTTCAGGAGATTTTGGGCTTTAAGGGTTTCTCTCTCCCTTGTTTGAAGAATAATATTACGCCGGTTCTTATAATTTAACCCGGCCAGGAAGAAACCCAATTCCAGGAACAAGCCTATCTGGTAATATATAACTGCTGACCTGAAAACACCCGGTAGAGACTGAAATTGCTTGACCAGAAGTATTGCCAGTTGCGAGATAAGAGCGAAGATGAATAAAAATAAGTTGCCCCAGAACAGGTAACGCAGCAGTTTGTCGTTCCAGTGACGTATACTATAAACAAGAAATACCAGTATCATGGAAAGCAGCAAAATCTTTGTGAGGTTTTCGACCATGTACTCTGCCACGTAGTTATTGCTGAAGTAATGGAGTATAGAAAAAGCAAGAATTGAGCAATACAACATTGCAATACCTGCATTATACAATTTGAACAGGAAAGGGTGTTTATTTTTTGTATTCAGGAATTTCTTCATGAACAACATGTAAAAAATAATGCCAACTCCCTGCATGATGAAATCAAGATAGCCTTCAAAGAAATAACTGAAACGGCTTGGGTGTAAATGAAAGATCGTTTGAGAAAAAAGTAAACCGCCAAGAAAAATTGCATACCCGGAATAATACAGGAATTCCTGGTTCCCACCCTGTATAAAATTAGTGAGTGAAAAAAGTATCATCATCAGCAAGAGACCACAAAAAACATAAGTGATCAGGGTCCCCTGGTTATAATCGCTATGAAGTCTGGCGATAAACGCAGACAGATGATCCTTTCCGATCAGCCGGGGTTTCATTCCATTGTTATACGTTTTTACAGGAGAAAGCTCTGCAACTATTGTTGCAGAATCATTTGCATTCAGGATTATTTGTCGGTAGCCAATACCACCGGATATGTCTGGAAAAACAGCTGGTATTGAACTTATGCCGTTTTTCTCTTCTTTATAAAGATCTATTTTACTGTAATAAAAACCGGGGCAGAAATAAACAGAGTTTGATAAAGCGGATGTATTCCGGATGTTGAATTTGAGGATTATTCGTTTGGTCACCAGGTTAATTGGAATAAGTCCCTTGTATTGTAACCCTGGTTTGAATTCCAGGTTCTTGTAAATAAGTGGCAGATCCGCTCTGTTTGTTGTGTAAGAAGTGCTGACAGTATTCAGGATTCTTTCCTCAATCACTACTTTACTGATGTCCGTGTAAGTTCCGGCGAGATTCAGACTATCCTGGGCAAAGGTTTTTGCTGCTGTGCATGCAGTGATTATTGATATAAGTAGGTATAGCTTAACAGGTAATTTTCTCATGAAGCCGGTTCGGTTTCAAATGTAATATATCGTTTTCGCTTTTGCCAATAACCGGGGTACTACTTTCCGGTATTTATGATTTTGTACTTCTTATTTTACAGCTATATTCCTTTTGCCCGGAAAAGGACTTGAACAGCAAACTAATTATCTTTGCGGCTATGGCTAATAAGCTGAAAAAGAAAACAAAAGCTACTCCTGCGAAAAAACCAGCCAGCCCTGATATGAAAGCATTTAAGGCTGAAAAGGAAGAAACTGTTGACTGGAAATCATTGGCCCGGGATGAACGGACCTGGAAGATCGTTGGCGCTGTTTCCTTACTGATTTCGATTTTCCTCTTTATAGCATTCGCATCTTATCTTTTTACCTGGAAAGAAGACCAGGCTGTAGCGCAACAGGGACTTTCAGCACTACTTGATAATGATAAGCCGGTGGCTAATCTTTTAGGAAGACTGGGGGCTGTATTATCACATTTTTTCATTTTCAAGGCTTTTGGAGTTGCTTCATTTCTCATTTGCACTTTCTTTTTTGTAGTAGGTGTAAATCTTCTTGTCCGCCGCAAAGTATTTTCTATCTGGAGGAACCTGAAATATGTAACCGTCGGATTAATGGTTCTCGCTGTTTCACTTTCCTTTGTCTTTGCAAAAAATGAATTTCCTTTTGGCGGTGGCGTCGGGGATATGCTTAACCGGCAATTGCATGGTGCGGTCGGAACTTTTGGAACAGGAGCAATTCTGTTATTACTCGCTATTGGCTATTTTATCTGGCAATTTAACCCTGCATTTAATTTGCCCCGAAAAAAACAGGATGAGAGTGCAGGGGAGCCGGGGCAGGAAGAAACCGGGGTTACTATTGCAACAGCAGCAACAGGGCAAACAGTTAATGATTTGTATGGCAATAAAGAGCAAAAGATAAATACGATAAAATCAGATGCCGGTATTGTTATCAATTTTCCTGATGAAAAACCTCTTCACGAATTCCAGGTGATTGAGAAGGAGGAACCAATTGAGGACATTATCGAGAAGATTGAGGAAGGACAGCCCACTATTGAAAAAGAAATTGTGAGTGATATAATGCATTCTCATGAACTGGAAATTCCTCCCGTACCACAGGTGGAAGAAATTATCAGGCCAGTAAAGGAGAAACCGTTTGCTACAAAGGCGGATGAGGATCTGGAACTGGAGATTAAAGCAGTGCCTGAAAAAGCGGAAGAAGAACAAACTTCTGTTCTTGAAAATCTGTCTCCTTACGAGCCAACTCTTGATCTGCGGGATTATAAGTATCCTACATTGAATCTGCTTGAAACACATGGCAGCGAAAAAATAGTACAGGATACCAATGAGCTTGAGAATCACAAGAACCAGATCATAGGTACACTTAGAAACTATGCCATTGAAATACAAAAAATAAGCGCCACGGTTGGTCCAACGGTTACGCTGTATGAAATTGTTCCTGCTGCCGGTGTTCGTATTTCAAAGATCAAAAACCTGGAGGATGATATAGCGCTGAGCCTTGCAGCATTAGGTATTCGTATCATTGCTCCAATTCCGGGCAAAGGAACAATTGGTATTGAAGTACCCAATGTGAAAAAGACAGTGGTTAGCATGAAGACATTATTGTCGTCTGAAAAATTTCAGCATAATAATTTTAGCTTGCCTATAGCAATTGGTAAAAAGATCGACAACGAGAACTATATCGTAGACCTGGCATCAATGCCACACTTACTGATGGCAGGAGCTACCGGCCAGGGTAAATCAGTAGGATTGAATGCAATCCTTGTATCCTTATTGTACAAAAAGCATCCTTCGCAGATGAAATTTGTACTGATCGATCCTAAAAAAGTGGAGTTGAGTATTTACCGTCATATTGAAAAACATTTCCTTGCGAAGTTGCCCGGAGAAGAAGATGCCATTATCACGGATACTAAAAAAGTGGTACATACACTGAATGCATTATGTATTGAAATGGATAACCGGTATGACCTCTTAAAAGAGGCTGGCGCAAGGAATATTAAAGAGTATAATGAGAAATTCATCAGGCGGAAACTTAACCCGCAGAAAGGCCATCAGTATCTTCCATTCATTGTATTGGTCATTGATGAATTTGCCGATCTGATCATGACCGCTGGTAAGGAAGTGGAAATGCCAATTGCCCGGTTGGCACAGCTGGCTAGGGCTATTGGTATACACCTGATTATCGCCACGCAACGGCCTTCTGTAAATATCATTACCGGAACTATTAAAGCGAATTTCCCTGCCCGTATCGGGTTTAAGGTATCTTCCAAAATTGATTCCCGAACCATTCTTGATACCGGCGGAGCCGAGCAATTAATTGGAAAAGGAGACATGCTGATTTCTCATAATGGTGAACTAATCCGTCTGCAATGTGCTTTTGTAGACACACCAGAAGTTGAACAGATAGTTGAATTTATAAGCGAACAGAGAGGGTACCCTCAGGCCTTTTTATTACCGGAGTATGTAGATGAAAAAGAACTGGAGGGCAAAGATTTTGACCTTGCTGATAGAGATTCTTTGTTTGAGGATGCAGCCCGGCTTATTGTCCAAAACCAGGTAGGATCTACCTCCTTGTTACAGCGAAGAATGAAGCTTGGTTACAACCGGGCCGGTCGTCTTATGGATCAGTTGGAGGCAGCGGGTATCGTTGGCCCCAGCCAGGGAAGCAAGGCGAGGGATGTACTCATTAAAACCGAGATCGAGTTACAGCAACACCTAGATGCAATAGGTTGATTCTGATTAAGTAAACAGTTATCAGCTTGTTAAGAAAAAGGCTGTTATGCAACCCGGTACATTCATTGTCAATCCTATTCCTGTATTTCAATTATCTTTGCGCCGCCTTTAACGGCAGCCACACAAACCCCAAAAAATGAAGAAGTTATATTTTCTTATTACAATCTGTACCCTGGTTACATCTTTTCCCTTCGCTCAGACCAAAAACGACCCGGAAGCCAAGAAGATTCTCGATGCAGTAAGCGCCAAGTTCAAAACTTTTTCCACGGTACAAGCTTCTTTTACTTACAAAGTAGAAAATGCTGCCGGGAAAGCCCTTTCAACTAAAACCGGTACTATTATAATGAAAGGAACCAAATACCGTCTCAGTTTCAGCGGACAGGAGATATTTTGTAATGGTACCACTGTCTGGAACTTTGATAAAGCGGCTAATGAGGTTACTATTAACAACCTGGATGCTTCCAGTGGCATGATCACTCCTCAAAAATTATTCTCTAATTTCTACGATAAAGATTTCTTTTATACCCTGAATGGAGAAAAGAAAGTAGGCTCTAAAACAGTACAGGAAATACAAATGACGCCAGTGGATAAAAGTAAATCTTTCCATACAGTATACCTGCAAATAGACAAAGCGGCTAAAACTATTTACAGCACAAAAGTTTTAGAAAATGCAGGTAACAGGTATTCGTATACTGTAAACTCAATGAAAACAAATATACCTGTTCAGGACAACCAGTTCGTCTTTGATAAAAGCAAATATCCTGGGGTAACAGTTGAAGATCTTAGATAAATAACTTATTTGATAATTAAAAAAAGGATGTTGGTTTACAGCATCCTTTTTTATTTATGAACTATTCAGCTACAGCTTTCCTGATTTTTACTAATTGCTCGAGTAAATTCTCCAGCAGATCCAGTTTCAGCATATTGGCGCCGTCACTTTTTGCAACAGCAGGATTAGGATGAGTTTCTATGAATAATCCATCTGCCCCAGTAGCAATAGCTGCTTTGGCAATCGTGCTGATCAATTGTGGGTTACCGCCTGTTACACCACTTGTTTGATTAGGCTGCTGCAATGAATGTGTCACATCCATTATTACCGGGGTGCCATGTTCTTTCATCCAGGGAATATTTCTGTAATCCACAACCAGGTCCTGGTAGCCAAAAGTGGTTCCTCTTTCGGTTAACATTACTTTGTTATTGCCGGCCTGTTTTATTTTTTCTACTGCAAACTTCATAGCGGGTCCGCTGAGAAATTGTCCTTTTTTCACATTTACTACTTTTCCTGTTTGTGCAGCGGCTACCAACAAGTCTGTCTGCCGGCACAGGAAAGCAGGTATTTGCAGTACGTCTACATATGCAGCGGCCAGTGCTGCTTCATCATGTGCATGTATATCGGAAACAACGGGCAGTGAATATTTTTCTTTTACTTTTTGTAATATTTCAAGAGCTTTTTGATCGCCCAGGCCAGTAAATGATGAAGCACTGGTACGATTGGCTTTTCTGTAGGATGCTTTAAAAATATAAGGAATATCAAATTTTTTGCATATACCTGCCACTTTTTCTGCCACTTCCATGACCAATTCTTCACTTTCCACTACGCAGGGTCCGGCCAGTAAAAAGAAATTTTTTTCATTGTAATGCTGACCAGCGAACAACTGGGTTAAAAATTTTTCCATGCAGCAAAAATAGTTGTAAGTTCCGAGTTTTGGTTTTTAAGTTGGAATTTGAAATTTGTTATTTAATCTTTGCTGATAAAAGCTTGCTATGGTAAAAGAAAAAATATTGGTAATAGGTGCATCAGGTCAGATAGGAGTAGAGCTTACATTAGCTCTTCGGAAGATATATGGAAATGCCAATGTGATCGCATCAGACCTGCGGGAACAAAATCCATTGCTGGAAGGTACCGGTCCTTATGTGTCGCTGGATGTAATGAATAAAGAGATGCTGCATGTACAGGTGATCCGGCAAAATATTACCCAGATATACCTGCTCGCTGCTATTCTTTCTGCGACTGGCGAAAAGAACCCTGGTCTGGCCTGGAACCTGAATATGCAGGGGTTGCTGAATGTACTTGATATAGCAAGGGAGGAAAAACTACATAAAATTTACTGGCCATCATCCATAGCTGTCTTTGGGCCAACTTCACCTAAACAAAATTGCCCGCAACAAACAATCATCGAACCGACCACGGTGTACGGCATCAGTAAATATGCAGGTGAGTTCTGGTGTAATTATTTTTTCCAGCGATTTGGAGTAGATGTAAGAAGTATTCGTTATCCCGGGTTAATATCTTACAAATCGGCACCGGGTGGCGGCACTACTGATTATGCCGTAGAGATTTTTCATGAAGCACTGGAAGAAAAAAAGTATGAATGCTTCCTGAAAGAAGATACCTATCTGCCTATGATGTATATGCCGGATGCTATCAGGGCGACGATTGAGTTAATGGAAGCCCCGGCTGAAAAAATTAAAATCCGTACATCATATAATGTATCAGGAATGAGTTTTTCTCCCAAAGAAATAGCAGCTGAAATTAAAAAACATATTCCGGTTTTTTCCATTTCCTACAAACCAGATTACCGGCAGGTAATTGCAGACAGCTGGCCGCAAAGCATCGATGATACAGTGGCAAGAAATGACTGGGGCTGGAAAGAAGAATATGATCTGTCAGCGATGACAAAAGATATGTTTGATAACCTGTAATAAACTAATCGACAATCCCATTCTTTACGGCAAACATCACCAGGCCGGCTGTATTGCGAACGCCAATCTTTTCAATTAAGCGTTGACGGATTCCTTCTACTGAACGGGGGCTGAGGAATATTTCCTTTCCTATTTCTGCAGCTGTTTTTTCTTCACAAATGAGTTTGAGTACTTCTTGTTCTCTCTCAGTAAGGTCAATATTCTGGTTGAATGAAGGCTTGAGATTATTTTTCAACACCAGTTTTTTCAACAGGGCTTTGTTTACAAGGTCATTGAAATAATAACCATTTTCATGCACGGCATAAATAGATCGGCGTATCTCATCAGGCTCAGCATTCTTCAGTAAATACCCGTTAGCTCCATTTTCCATAAGGTGAATTATGAACTTATCATCCTCATACATGCTTACCACAAGTACTTTGACAGAGGGATATTTTTTTCGAACCACTTTGGTAGCTTCCATGCCATCCATTATGGGCATCTTGAGATCCATTATTATAACATCCGGTTGTTCAGTTTCCAATGCTTTAAGAAGATCTTCGCCATTGTCAGCTTCCAGTAACACCTGCAGTCCATCATCAGCGGACAAACCTACTTTTAAACCTTCCCTGAATATCTTATAATCATCAGCAATGGCTATTCTTATTTTACTCATGCTGTGCTGTTTTTACCGGTACATGAATATTAATGCGATAACCTTCAGTACCACTGGTGAAGAGAATATTTCCTTTAAGTAGTATAATCCTGTTCTGGATATTTTTCAGACCAAGGCCATCTTTCTGATAACGTAATTCTTCAAATTGCTCCTGAGTTAGGCCGTCTCCGTTATGGAAGATAACAAGATCCAGCGTCTGGTTTTGAAAAGATGAGCTGATAAGCATTTCTGAAGCATGGGCATACTTGAGAATATTGTTTATTAATTCCTGTACTATCCTGTACAGGCTGATATCATCATCAGCATTAGCTGTTTTATAGGTGTCATCCAGGTTGGTAGTAGCGTTGATGATTGTTTCCTGGGTAAGTTTTTTAACAAAGTGCCGTATAGCTTCATTCAGACCGAATTCTTTCAGAATATTAGAATGCAGGTTATGTGATATGCCTCTCACCTTTTGAATGACCTCATTTAATAATTCACGGCCTTTCTCATGCAGCTTTTTATCTTTTTCATCCAGTACTTCTGATTTAATACCAAGCAGATGAAGCTTAGCTGAAGATAATATGGCGCCAACCTCGTCATGTAATGTTTCTGCAATTCTGTGCCGTTCTGTTTCCTCACTCCGAACGGCTGCTTCTATTAGCTGGTTTTGTTGCTGCTCCCGGAGCTTTTCCATCGCTGTTCTATGCTGACTCTTTTTTCGCTGGTTAAAAATGACAGCCAGTAGTATACTTACAATCATCAGCAGCATTACGGCGATGCCCATAATAACCAGGAAAGTAAGATCTTTAGTCATTTTGCTTTTTAAAATTGATCGCTATACAAATGCACAACAATACATAGGCAATATTATGCACATCCCAAATGTCAACTGCAAATTTTAA
Source organism: Chitinophagaceae bacterium (assembly GCA_016786885.1). Lineage (GTDB taxonomy): Bacteria > Bacteroidota > Bacteroidia > Chitinophagales > Chitinophagaceae > JJ008. Next base: position 81,254 of record JAEUVO010000065.1, read on the forward strand.
ATCTTCTGCAGTAAGGTAGCTGTAAAAGAGAAATATAAAAAAACTGGCGGCCACAAAAAAACTCAGACCGGTGACTATCCAAAAACCGGGCTGTTTAACTAATGCAGTTGATCTGTCTTCAATTGTCAGGTAAATATAATATTGAAGGCAATAGAACAAGAGGATGGCGGCTTCCATTGCCAGTAGGCGATTGCTGAACATCCACCGGTCAAAAAAATTCTCGAAAAAAATGAAATTAACAGCAGCCAGTAATAAGAATAGAAATGGCAGGGCCTTTTTGACTCTGTGCATAAATCGTTGTCCAAGCAAAATGAAAAAATAGCTGAACAATAGCAGCCGGATAACTGAATGAATGTTGTAGAGAAAGTTGTTACTCCATAAAAAATCTCCCTCCTTAAATCCCCAGGGTTCTTTATACTTCCATATAACGGTAGTTCCAAGGTTTATAATAAGAGCAATAAGAACATAAGCTTTTATCGGGTTTAAGTATTTAGGTAAGCTTTTGTTCTTTATGATAAAGGGCAGAGGTATAAGCAAGGGCCATACCTCTGCCCAATCTAATATTTCTCTGAGAATCGAATTCATTTGAATCTTGCTGGGATAATCGATTTGTTTTAAGGTTCCGGGGGTGCCGGAGGAGATGGTTTTGTTTCATCATCATTTGTCTGAGCCATACTTATCTTATTCCCTTTTGCATCTGAGGCTGCAACGGTAAAATATATTTGACCGGAAGCATCTCGCATAGGGGTAAATAAAAGATAATGATACTCAGTACCAGATTTTTTGCCAAGTCTCTTAAGGTGTTTAATTGCTATCTCGTTATTCCCAAATATATACTGTGTATTAGCCTGAAACTTTAAAGAATTGGCACAGATTTCCGGCGCTTTTAGAATAACCGGAGTCGCGGAATTTTCCCTGCCAAATTCCTCATGGTGTCTTACTTTATAGCCGATCAATTCAAACACTGGAGCAGTTCTTGTAAGATCGGAGGATGATATCCTGAGAATTAATTTTGAGTATTTATGTTCTTCTTCGCCTCCTTCACCTTTTTCCAGAATTAGTTTCAGCTGTTCAGGCGTCATTATCATGCAGTTCATTTGTGATATACCATTGATATTTACCTCGGCTTGCTTTGTTGCTTCTTTTTTTTCATTGTTACATGAAATAACCAATAAAAGCATACCAATAAATAACAAGGTCTTGTAAATAGATACGTTTCTTTTCTTTAGTTGAATGACAGGAATATTCATAATATTTTTTTTTGGTGTTTTGAACTTGATGATTACTTACAGATCCTCCGGTGGTGCCGGTGGCGACGGTTTTGTCTCCTCATCTCCACTTTGTGCGCCTGGCATAGCAGCCGGAATGACCTTCTTGTCTTTTATTATTTTGATATCATAGACAACATGGTTGTTAGACTTTAATAACTTGGGAACAAATAGCAGGTAATCAAAACTGATCCGGGTACCTGCCGGGTTGGTTATAAGTAATTCGATTTTTCGTCTTGATAACTCATTATTACCTAAAACAGCTTTATCAGTAAAGATTTTTGGTATACTATCGGTCACAATTGCTAAAGTATCTGGTGAAGCTCCATTTGAGTAGGCTCCTGCACTATCTAATACATATGAAACAAGTTGAAATGGTTCTTTTGGCTTTTCAACTTGCGGTGTATAGAACTGGAAGAAGAATCTTTTGGTTTTTTTGCCATCTGCCATCCAGTTAGCTATCACGGTTGAATCGTACCGGAGGGAAGCAAATTTTATTTTACCCGGAGGACCACTTGGGCCGCATGAAACTACCGAAAGGATAATAATCAGCATTGCGAATAGCCCGATGATTGATTTGTTGCGTTGCATACTGGTTGGTTTTTGGTGGTTATGAAATAACGGGAGGGAGTTTTCGCAGGCGGGATATCTATCTCTAAAGTAGGATGCTCCATTGAACTTTCAAAGCCCTTTTGACAAGATTGCGTAGATACTCTTTGATAATACGTAGTTGTACGCATCATACCGAATAAGGCATTCCTACTCAATTGTTAAGATACTTTACCAGTTCAATTACCTTATCTGTTTTTTACGCATTTCCTACCTTGTTTAAGGGGCATTGGTGGATGAAAATTTGGGTCATAAATCAATTGTTATGACACGATATTTCATTCTCACCGCTATTTTCCTGGTAACTTTCGTTACAGCCAGCAGTCATGTTTATGCGAGTATAAAAGAAGCCCAAACTTCAAAAAAGGCCGGTCATAGAGGAGATAGTAAAGCAGCAACTTCTTATGATATGACCGGCAAAGCTTCATCTAATCATCAGGCAGCCAAGGGCCATCATCCTATTGATAAGGCACATGCCCATGTACCAACTTGGGATGAACTGGCCCATATTCATCATTTTCATAAAGGAAAGTTGAAGAAAATAAGAAGGCACTATCGCAAATGCCTTTTTATGACAAAGTTGTTACTGGTTGTCTGCCATGCGGCTGTATTGTTTATCAGCTACCTGCATGTAATTCACTAGAAACAAATGCTGCCTCAATGTCTTTCTATGCTGAAATCATTGAATTCTTGTAAAGCAATTTCCTGTGTTACAATATTTGTCACATTTGCTCTTGGAGGCCCCTGCCTGCACCAATCAACCAATGCCTTTAATTGTGCTGTTGATCCGCTGGCAATGATATATACGTTACCACCGGGAAGATTTTTAACCAGTCCGGTAATACCCAGGCTGATAGCTTTTTCTTTTGTGTTTTGCCTGAAAAAAACACCCTGAACTTTGCCGCTTATGGTAATAGAGATTGTTTGCATAGAGATTAAAAGTTGACTAATGCAACGATCTCTTCAAGATATTGCTGGTCGGTCGTATCAAACTGATCAGGGTTGATACTGTCAACGTCAAGTACGGCCATCACTTCATTATGTCGAATAAGTGGTACTACGATCTCAGACCTTGATAAACTGCTGCAGGCAATATGTCCCGGGAACTTCTCAACATCAGGAACAATTACTGTTTGTGCCTGCGCCCAACTAACACCACATACTCCTCTTCCTTTTTTTATTCTTGTACAGGCTACCGGTCCCTGGAAGGGGGCCAATACCAGCTCACCATTTTTTACTACATAAAAACCTACCCACAACCAACCGAACTGTTCTTTCAATGCTGCAACAACATTGGCCATATTGGCTACCAGGTCAGTTTCACCTTCCAGTAATCCTTTGATCTGTGGAATAAGCGACTGGTATTGCTCTGCCTTTGTACCTGTTTGAATTTGCAGATCTTCTGCCATTAGACAAAGATAAGGTTACTGTGTTTGAGTGAGCCTCTGCCAGGGATAAACACTGGCTTTCTATTATCACTTTTTCCTGCGTAACTTCCATGATAAAATATCCACCGCTATGCGAAAGCTGTTTTTCCTGTTTTCTTCTTTGTTCGTTTCTACTGCTGTTTTTTCACAATTATTTGGAGGTAATCCCCCTTCTGTAAAATGGAAGCAGGTCAATTCAGATACTGCAAGGATCATTTTCCCTGTAGGCCTTGACAGCCAGGCTAAACGGGTAGCTTCTGTTGTTCATTATATGGCAAAGCAGAAACCTCTTTCATTGGGGGAGCAGTTGAAAAAAATTAATATAGTACTCCAAAATCAAACAGTAATCCCTAATGGCTATGTTCAATTAGGGCCATACCGCAGTGAATTTTTTCTAAATCCCGAACTGAACAATTTTGGACAGGGAAGTGTGAGTTGGACCGATCAACTCGCTTTGCATGAATACCGGCATGTGCAGCAGTTCAATAATTTTAATAATGGCCTTAGTAAGGCTATGAAGGTTTTATTTGGCGAAGAAGGTTATGCACTGGCGATTAATGCTTCTATTCCTGATTGGTTTTATGAAGGTGATGCTGTTTACAATGAAACTGTACTTAGCAAACAGGGCAGGGGAAGAATACCTCTTTTTCTTAATTCTTTTCCATCGTTGTGGCAGGCAGGAAAAAAATATTCCTGGATGAAGTTGCGGAATGGTTCGCTGAAAGATTATGTACCTAATCATTATAACCTCGGTTACCTGCTTGTCAATTACGGCAGCGAAAAATATGGCGCCGGCTTCTGGGCCAACGTAACAAAGGATGCCAGTGCCTTTAAAGGATTATTCTATCCTTTTCAAACGGCGGTGAAGAAGCATAGCGGGGTTGATTATAAAACATTTCTCCGGCAAGCTTTTGAATCTTATAAGCAGCAGTATCAATTGCATCTTATGGCGGAGGAGAATAGAAAAGCAAAGTATACAGAAGGCTATACCAGGAGAGATAAGTTTGATATGGTTACGCAGCTGAACAGAAAATATGTAACCAGTTATTACTTTGCTTATTCAGCAGGTATTGATTCATTGATATACCTGAAAGCAACCTACCGGCATCGGCCGGCATTTTATGTAAAAGATAAAAATGGTGAACATAAGCTTGGCGTCAGGGATATTTCAATTGATGAACAATTTTCCTACCGCAATGGGAGGATTGTTTATTCAGCCTATGAAAATAATCCCCGGTGGGGCTGGCAGGATTATAGTGTGATCAAACTATTGGATGTGAAGACCGGCCAACAACAAACACTTACAAAGAAAACAAAATACTTTACTCCGGATATATCGTCAGACGGATCAAAAATAGCAGCAGTACAGGTTAGTATTGATGGGAAAAGTGAATTACATATCCTGGATGTAAAAAGTGGAGAGGTATCACAAAGGATCCATTCGACAGAAATAAGTTTATTTACTGATCCTAAATTCATTGATGACAATTCACTTGTTACAGCTGTCAGGCTAAAGGATGGCAGAATGGCATTGGCTACAGCAGAGATCTCTACAGGTAATACAGTAAGGCTCACTCCGCCGTCATTTAATGTAGCGGGGTATCCTTGTGTGAATAATGGAATGATTTATTTTACCGCTACTTATGAAGGGAATGATGATGTTTTTGCAATCCGGATGAGTGATAAGAAGATATTTAAGATCAGCAGCGGACCATTGGGCAACTACTATGTGAATGCAGGAAATGGAAAAGTTACCTGGTCTGCGTTTACTGCAGAAGGCTTCCAGTTACAACAAGTGGCAGAAAAGGATATTGTATGGAATGAGATTGGAACTGCAAGTGCAGAACGACTAGAACCAAAGTTTCAGGTGGCTGGTCTTACAAGCCAGGGAGATATATTACTGGGAGCAGTACAGGAAAGGAATTTTGCTGTAAGTAACTATAGAAAAGGAACAAAGTTGCTGAACTTTCACAGCTGGAGGCCATACTATGAAGACCCGATCTTTACCTTCTCACTATATGGAGAGAATGTACTGAATACCCTTCAGACAGAGTTGTATTATTTGTACAACGAGAATGAAAAGACCAGTGCCATAGGTTTTGGGACAGTATACGGGGCTTTGTTTCCCTACCTGAATTTAGGGACCGAGCTTACCTTCAACAGAGAAGATGTTGTAAGTAACCGTCTGCGAGTATGGAATCAGTTGGATAGCCGCATTGGATTGAGTATACCTTTAAGTTATGCCAGCGGTAAAACCTTTAAAAATTTTAACGTAAGTAGTTTTTACGTCTTGAGAAATGAGTTTAATAAAGGATTTTTCAAAGATTCTTTGGGAAATACTTCTTTCAGTTACTTATCGCATGCTATATCATGGAGCCAGCAGATACAGAGAGCGGTACAGCATATTTATCCAAGGTTTGCATGGTCGTTGTCTTCTTCTTACCGGCATGCTATAACAAGTTATGAAGGGTCACAATTTAATGGCAGTGCCTCATTATATATTCCAGGGTTATCTTCGACGCATAACCTGTTGCTGTCAGGTTCATGGCAGGAGAGAGATACTTTGTCGCAAGTTTCTTTTGCCAACCGTTTTTCTTATTCGAGAGGTTATGCCGGAAGATATTTCTCCCGGATGTGGAGGCTATCTGCTAATTATCATTTTCCCCTTATTTATCCTGATTGGGGGTTTGGTAATATTTTGTACTTACAACGCATCAGGGCTAATGCCTTTTATGATTTCACCAGGGTATATTCAAGAGATAAAACACAATCAAGGGATCAGCGAAGTGTAGGAGGGGAGTTTTTTGTTGATACCAAATGGTGGAATCAATATCAGCTGACTTTTGGTTTCAGAATAAGCAGGTTACTTGACCAGGATCAGTTTGACGGATTTAAAGGAACTGTATTCGAATTCATACTACCAGTGAGTATTATACCAAGATAAGATCAATATTCAGTCATGTATTTTACTGACTTTCCCTGGTGATTATCTCTGTATAAGTCCTGTTACCCTCTCTTTCTGTTGAGAACTACAGGGAAGCCAGGCTTTCCTCGATCACTTTGATCTTTGCTTCTGCATCTGCCTTTTTCTTTCTTTCAACTTCGATAACTTCTGGTTTGGCATTCTGCACAAAACGTTCATTGCCCAGTTTTTTTTCAACTGATACCAGGAAACCTTTCAGGTAGTCAAGATCTTTTTGTAATTCTTTCCTTTGTGCTGATTTGTCAATCTCATTTTCCAAGAGCAAAAAGAAAGACCTCTCAGATGATGTAGCTATAATTTCCTTTTTTGAACGCTCCTCAATGTCTTCTCCTGTCGCATGTGGGAAATACTGCAGGTTGGTTTGTTTTTGTAGTAAATTGAATGCAGACGGTTTTTGGGCATAGAATATTTCTGCTGCACCATTCCCCATAAATTTTATTTTTTCAATATTTTTTATATTGTTTTTAGTTCTTGTATCTCGAATTGCAGTTATATCTGCCTTTAATATTTTACCATTCTCCAATATATCCTGCTCGAATTTATAAACTTTTGGAAATAGGCTACAAGTTAAATCGTCACTTTCCTTCCTCTCTTTCAACTGGTGATAAATATCCTCCGTAATAAAAGGCATGAATGGATGCAGCAACTGCATCAGTTCTTCAAAGAAGTCTACTGTTCTTTCATATATAGTTTTATCAATTAGTTGTTCAAAACCCGGTTTTACCCATTCCAGGTACCAACTGCAGAAATCATCCCAGATCAGTGAATAGATTGTTTTTAATGCTTCGCTTAATCTGAACTCTTTAAATTGTATTTCTAATTCAATCTTAACTTCATTAAGGCGGTTTTCAAACCAATTAACCGCAAAGTTCTCTTTTGCATTTGGCGTTTCGCCTTCTGCCTGTCTCCCTTCCCACATCTTCACCAGCTTCAGCGCATTCCAGATTTTATTAATAAAGAATTTGCCCTGCTCATTACCAGCTGGATCCCACATCAGGTCATTACCGGCCGGAGAAGAGATCATTATACCAAATCTTACTGCATCAGCTCCATCCTTATCGATCATTTCCAGCAGGTCGGGTGAGTTACCCAGTTGCTTGCTCATTTTTCTTCCCTGCTTGTCTCTAACCATCCCGGTGAAGTAAACATCCCTGAATGGTTTTTCTTTTTTGTATTCGTAGCCGGCCATTATCATTCTTGCTACCCAAAAGAAGATGATATCCTGCCCGGTTACCAATGTAGTAGAGGGGTAATAGTAGTTTACCTCTTTGTTGCCAGGATCACTGATGCCTTTAAATACTTCCATCGGCCATAGCCAACTGCTGAACCAGGTATCAAGTACATCTTCGTCTTGCGTCAGGGTTAAATTTTTTGTAGCCGGTTGTTGTTTATGTAATGTTTCAAGGCTTTCTGCCACATATACATTTCCTTCTTCATCATACCAGGCTGGTATACGTTGTCCCCACCAAAGCTGGCGGCTTATGCACCAGTCTTTAATGTTTTCCAACCAGTGTCTGTAAGTGTTTTTAAGTTTTGCAGGATGAAATGCAATAGTATCATTCATTACATTTTCCAGAATTTCCGGATTTCTTTCCAGGAATTCTTTCATATTTAAAAACCACTGCAGTGAAAGCTTATTTTCAATCACTGCTCCCGTACGTTCACTGGTGCCTACTTGTCCTTTATAATCTTCGGTCTTTTCTAATTGCCCAAGTGTGGCGATATCTTCGGCCAAAATTTTGCGGAGTGCAAAACGATCAATACCCACATATGATAAAACCTGTTCAGAGGGATTGTCCACTAGTAGCTCCTCTATACTGAATTTTCCGGTTGCGTCTAACGTATCAATTGACCTGAGCTGGTGTTTAGCTCCCAGCATATTATCATTCTTATCATGCGCCGGAGTGACCTTTAATGCACCAGTACCAAATTCGGTAGTTACATAGTCATCAGCAATGATGGGAATTTTCCTGTTGATGATAGGAACGATTACTTCTTTGCCCACCAAATGAGTGTATCGCTCATCATCGGGGTTTACAAAAATCGCCACATCACCCAGTATAGTTTCGGGCCTGGTTGTAGCAACCGTGATTCCCCCACTACCGTCGGTTAGCTTATAGGTTACGAAATAAAGTTTAGAATCAACTTCTTTGAATATTACTTCTTCGTCGCTCAGTGCCGTCTGGCTTACGGGGTCCCAGTTTACCATTCTTTTGCCCCGGTATATAAGCCCTTTGTTATATAAGTCAGTAAAAGTTTTAATTACAGCATTATAATAACTGTCATCCATCGTAAAGGACGTTCGGTTCCAGTCGAGGCTGCAGCCTAATTTTTTTAGTTGTTGCAGGATGATGCCACCATATTTTTCTTTCCATTCCCAGGCATATTTCAAAAAGTCTTCCCGGCTCAGTGATGATTTTGCAATTCCTCTTTCACGAAGCATCTGTACCACTTTGGCTTCGGTAGCAATGGAGGCATGATCGGTACCCGGAACCCAACAGGCATTTTTCCCCTCCATTCTTGCACGACGTACTAAAATATCCTGTATGGTATTATTGAGGCAATGGCCCATATGCAACACCCCTGTTACATTGGGAGGTGGTATTACCACGGTATAAGGCTCACGGCCATCCGGTTCACTATGAAAGTATTTTTTATCCAGCCAATGCTGGTACCATTTCTGTTCGGCAGCACTGTGATCAAAATTCTTGCTCAATTCCATACTACGGCTTACAGTTTTAGATGATGTAACCTGTACCAATGGTTACGCTGTGCATGTAAGGCCGCAAATTTACCGGGTTTTAAGTAGAAATGGAAACGATGAAAAGGAGGTACATGGATAGTATCTTATTCAGAAGGGGGTAAGTTTCTCCTTATTTCCTCACAGATATAATATTCACCCCGGTGCACTGCCAGTATACCCTCATTGATTTCTTCCATCGGTGAGGTCTTGGTCAGGAAGCCACGGGCACCTAGTTCCATCATCCGGGTAGCATATTTAGGCTGGTTATGTACAGAAAGACCAATGATCCTTGCCTGTGGCATTGTTTCTATTATACGCCTGGTGATATCAAATCCGTTTATCGGGGACATATTGATATCTATCAGCATAATATCAGGCCGGAGCAATTGTAACTGCTCTAAGGCTGTATTTCCATTATCACAATCTGCAACAACATGAAACCGGGGATTATTTTCCAGTAACATTTTCCAGGATTCACGGACCAATTGGTGATCATCAACCAACATGATACGGATAGGTTCATTACTCATAAATGACAAGTTAATTTGCGTCTTTATCTAGGCTTATATGCCCGGCTTTGAGATAAAGAATTTTACACAAAAACAGGTCGTCCATAGTATCAGGAATAAAAGGTTCAAATAGGAAGTGGAAGTACAGAGGATTCAGTATAGGTTTGTATTTGAAATGTTTGTAAATCAATTATTTTATATAAACAGTAAAAATACTGAAAATTAAAAGTAATATTACTTTGTTAATATACCAAGTAATATTACTGAAAAATTATATCGTATAATTACGATTGCCTCATTGACTGCTAAAATGATCTGCAGGTTGCAGATCTGCCCAGATTTTGAAACGAATGTCAAAAAAGAGTTTCACTTTTGCCGTTTCTGATCACTCTCACTTAAAATGTAAAGTATTACTGATGAAAAAAGAACTGAATTCCTGGTATAGCCCTTCCTTAAATAAAGAAATGCCGATCGCTACGTATGGTGACTATGGTTTTGCCTTGCTGCTGGTACCAACGGCAGCAGCTGATTATTTAGAATATGAGCGATTTCAGCTGATGCACCATATTGCCCCATTTATAAATGAGGGTAAGGTAAAAGTCTTTTCTATTGACAGTATCAACAACGAAAGCTGGTTGAACAACCATATGGATCCCCGGCATAAATCTATCCGTCACCAGCAGTGGAATGATTATGTGTTTAATGAGGTGGTGCCTTTTATTCGTCATAATACCAGCCATGATACTCCAATTATTACCTGTGGTGCATCTTTCGGTGCTTTGCACAGTATGAACCTGTTTTTAAAGAGGCCTGATATCATTAATGGGGTAATAGCTATGAGCGGTGTGTATGATCTTACTGAATACACCAAGGGCCATTATGATGATGATGTATATTATAACAGCCCGATGCATTTTATGCCTAACCTTACTGATCATTCGGTGCTGGAACAAATAAGAAGAAGTAAGAATATCCATATTGTTACCGGAAGCGGATCTTATGAAGACCCTTCGAGTAGTGGAAAATTTGCTAAAATACTATATGACAAAGGCATCTGGTATGAGCTGGATGTTTGGGGAGAAGAATGGCCACACGACTGGGATACATGGAGGTCGATGCTTCCACATTACCTGGGCAGTAAATTTTGAAGAAGCTGAATAAACTCTTTTCTCGGGATCATCCTGGCCCCAAAACTTTCAAGGTACTCTGTATAGACCTGGCAGTCTATTAACAGAATACCTTCTTCTTTTAATAACTGTATATACCTGGTAAAAGCAAACCGTGATGCATTGCTACGGTTACTAAACATACTTTCACCAAAAAAAACTTTTCCTAACCGGATGCCATATAGTCCGCCCACTAATTCATCATCTTTCCATACTTCGGCGCTATGTGCAAAGCTCAATTCATGCATCTTGCAGTAAGCTTCTTCCACTTCATCCGTTATCCAGGTACCTTCCTGACCGGGTCTTTTTGTTTCTTTACAATTACGGATGACTTGTTTAAAAACTTTGTTGACTGTAAAATCAAATTCGTTTCGCTTCAGTAATGGCTTTATATTCTTACTCACTTTCAGTTCATCAGGAAATAAGACAAACCTGGGATCAGGGCTCCACCAGAGAATATGCTCCCTTTCATACCAGGGAAATATGCCGCTTTGGTAGGCGAGCAGGAGTCTTTCAACTGATAGGTCGCCGCCCATTGCCAGCAGACCATCAGGTTCTGATAAATGAACTGGAGGAAAAACAAGTTCTTTATCAAGTGCAAAAATGGCCATGAATTATTGATGGAAAATTAGCCCGCAATCACTTCAATGGTAGCATTGATTCCTCTTTCGGTGATAGCATCACATTGTGGTTTCAGGTCGTCGTATGTTCCGTTTTTTACCGCATACTTTCCCCTGAAGTGTATAATATAAGAGCATTGTTCGGCCTGCTCATGTGAGTGCCCGCAAACATGCATCAATGTCTCAATCACCCATTCAAATGTATTTACCTCGTCATTCCAGACAACCAGGTGGCAGGGGTCTTCAGTCATGGTCAGCACATCTGTTTCTTCCAGGCTATCTGTTTGTATATCGTTCTTGGGATTCAGCATCAGGTGCAAAAGTAAAAATTATTGTGAGATATTGATAATAGTCTGTCTGGAGTAAATTTTTGTAATTTTAATTCAAATCAAGAATATGGAAAGAGTAATTGGGCTGGGTGGTCCGTTCATAAAAGCAAACGATCCCAAAGGGCTGGCAAACTGGTATGAAAAACACTTAGGTATATCCTTTGGAGGAAGTACTTATACTGTTTGGCCCTTTTCAAATAAAGACGGTTCTAAAAAAGAAGGATACAATGTATTCTCCTTTTTTAAAAATGACAGTGATTATTTTACTCCAAGTGATAAGTCAGTGATGATCAATTTTATTGTCAAGGATCTTTTCGCATTGCTTTCTGTATTAAAAGAGGAAGGGGTAACAATTGTTGGAGAACCGATGGATGAAGAATATGGGAAATTTGGCTGGATACTGGACCCGGAGGGAAACAAAATAGAATTGTGGCAACCTCCGCAAAGCCAATAAAAAAGCCCGGGAAACCGGGCCTTGGTGGGAGTTGACGGGATCGAACCGCCGACCCTCTGCTTGTAAGGCAGATGCTCTGAACCAGCTGAGCTAAACTCCCTTTTTGCGGACGGCAAAGATAGGGGTGTGGCGCTTTTCAGACAAAATATTTTTTGCCTATTTTCAGGGCAAATTGATTGTATGGCAACTACTTACTGTGAATTTGTTCAAAAGGCCGGAAAGGATACTGTTCACAGGCATTATCATGATAATGAGTATGGTTTTCCTATTGAGGATGACAACCTGCTTTTCGCAAGGTTAATACTTGAAATAAACCAGGCTGGTCTGAGTTGGGAGACGATCCTGAAAAAGAAAGATAACTTCTTTAAAGCCTTTGATGATTTCAGCATTGATAAAGTGGCCCGTTACACAGATAAGAAAAAAGAAAAGCTGATGCAGGATGCCGGTATTATCCGAAACCGGCTGAAGATTGAGGCCGCGGTGCACAATGCAAAAGCCATAAAACTTATTCAGAAGGAAGAAGGGTCATTCAAAAAATGGCTGGATAAACATCATCCCAAAACCAAAGAGGAGTGGGTGAAATTATTTAAAACAACATTTCGCTTCACCGGCGGAGAAATTGTAAATGAATTTTTAATGAGTGCCGGTTACCTCCCCGGTGCACATATAGACAGTTGCCCTGTCTATAAAAGAGTGATGAAGCTGAAACCTAAATGGGCAGCTAAAAAATAATTTAGTTGGGGTTTACTTCCGGCAACCGGTAATGTTGTCCATCAAGTACAAATAATTCATCGATCTCAAAAGTCCAGAATTTGAAGAGAGGAGATTTTTGCAATAATATTTCAACTTCATTTTTATCTTCTGCATTCAGTGTAATCCAGGAGCGTTGCGTCTCCATGCTGACAGCATAATGATCGATAGTTCCTTTATTGATCAGGAAGTTGATATATGTTCTATGGGATGGCACCAGGTCCATGAATTCATCACTCATTTCAAAACGTATGGTAACCTGGTACTTCTGCATCTGTATTAATGACAATATAAATGTAGGAAAGTTGCATAGCCGATGGAATGAATGTTGAAAACTCTTAATTTTATCGTTCCAAGACGTTAACACTCCTGGTAGCTATTGAGAGGTTCAGTTCATGGAACGTTAGCTCAGTTGGTTCAGAGCATTACTTTGACAGAGTAGGGGTCACTGGTTCGAGTCCAGTACGTTCCACATACACTTTCTGGTCTTTCTTGATGACAATCACTGCTCCCGATGACGGGCTTCAGTAATTAATTCCCTGCATTTCATTAAAATTTGTCTAAGAATAGCATGTATGCCATTACCTCAATTATGGAGGCGGTTCCTTAGTGAAACTGGTGAGATGAGCCGGTTTACAGGAAGGTTTTTTGTACAGGGATTTAAACCACGTTATGAGTTTTCAGAATTATTGCATCAGTGCTTTATTATCGGTTATAAATCGCTGCCGCTTGTTGGGCTAACCGGTTTTATAATGGGCCTGGTGTTAACAATGCAATTGCGGCCTTCCCTGGTCAGTTATGGTGTAGAAAGCGAATTGCCAATGATGGTGGGTATTGCAGTAGTAAGAGAAATTGGTCCTGTTATTACAGCATTGATTTTTGCAGGTAAAATAGGCAGCAGTATTGGAGCGGAACTGGGTAGTATGAAAGTTACCGAGCAGATCGATGCTATGGAAGTGAGTGGTACTAATCCTTTTAAATACCTGGTGGTGACAAGGGTACTGGCTGCTACTTTGATGTTACCCGTTCTGGTGATTTTGAGTGATGCTATTTCACTATTTGGTTCTTTTATAGGAGTGAATATCCGGGGAGTCACAAGTTTCAATTTATTTTTTAAACAGGTGTTCGATGCTCTTTCTTTTGAAGACTTTATTCCTGCTTTCATCAAATCCTATTTCTTTGGTTTTGCAGTGGGAATTGTGGGTTGTTTCAAAGGATTTAATTCAAGCAAAGGAACAGAAGGAGTGGGCCGTTCGGCCAATTCTGCAGTAGTCGTGAGTTCGGTCTTGATATTCATTCTGGATTTGCTGGCAGTTCAGGTCACAGATATTTTAGGGCTTAATTAATAATTATGCAGGCAGTGTTTACGATAGAGAGAAAAGCGGAGACCGGAGTTGAACCGGAGGATGTACTGACAATTAAGAACCTGTACAAATCATTCGGAAGTAACCATGTACTCATTGATTTTAATTTGGAATTATATAAAGGCGAAAATGTGGCGGTATTAGGTAAGTCAGGTTCCGGGAAATCAGTTTTGATCAAGTGCATCATTGGTTTATTAACACCTGATCAGGGAACAATTAATGTACTGGGTCATAATATTGGTGAGTTGAATATACATGAGCTGGATGAAATCAGGACTAAAGTAGGTTTCCTGTTTCAGAGTAATGCATTGTATGATTCGATGACAGTAAGAGAGAATCTAGAATTTCCGTTGAGGCGACACTGGATAAAACTGACAACAGCAGAAAGAACCGGTAAAGTAAAGGAAGTTTTGAATAATGTTGGGTTGGCTCACACGATAGATATGATGCCAGCAGAACTGTCCGGCGGTATGCGAAAAAGAATAGCATTAGCTAGGACCCTGATTCTGGATCCCGAAATAATTCTTTACGATGAACCCACAACCGGTCTGGATCCCATAACAGGTAAAGGGATAAGCATCCTGATCAAAGAAATGGGGGAGAAGTATAACACATCCGCCCTGCTCATTTCGCATGATATGAAGTGCATCCGTATGACGGCAGACCGTATCATTATGCTGATTGACGGGAAATGTTACGCACAGGGTACTTATGAAGAACTGAAGAAAAATAATGACGAAAAGGTTAAACAATTTTTTGAATAATGGCAAAGAAATCAATTAATAATATTAAGCTGGGAATTTTTGTATTGGCAGGCCTGGTGGTGATAATATTTGCGTTGTATATGATTGGCCGTGATACCAATATGTTTGGAAGTAATTATACCCTGAAGGTGAGGTTTGAGAATGTGCAGGGCCTAACATCGGGCAACAATGTCCGTTACGCCGGTATACAGGTAGGAACAGTAAAGAGAGTGAAAATACTGAGCGATACCCTGATTGAGGTTTCTATGCTGATAGATACGAAGATGAAAAAGTATATCCACAAAACAGATGTGGTAAGCATGAGTACTGACGGTTTAATGGGTAACCGGATATTGAATATTACTCCGGCAAAAGACGGCTATTCCCTGGCAGAGAACGGAGATGTTCTTATTGCAAAAAGAAGTATCAGTACTGATGATATGCTGGAAACATTGGATAAAACGAACAGGAATATTAAAGATGTTTCGGAAGAGCTTAAAATGACTTTTCTCCGGATCAATAGCAGTTCAGCATTTTGGAAACTTTTAAGTGATGAAACATTGCCCAACAACCTCAGGGCTTCTGCTGTAAGCATCAGGCATGCCGCAGTCAATGCGGATAAAATGATAGCAGATATTCATTTAATAATTAATGATGTTAAAGCAGGTAAAGGCTCGTTGGGAGCAATACTCACAGACACCGCTATCTCTTATAATCTGAACGAAGCAGTAGTCAAGATTCAGCAAGTTGGTGATCATGCTGATGAATTGGCTAAACAACTCACAAGCATTGCAGAGACTATTAAACAAGATGTAAATACGGGCAAAGGGCCCGCACATGCTATTTTGAAAGACTCTTCGATTGTAATGAACCTGAACAATAGTCTTTCTAATATTGAAAAAGGTACAGCTTCATTTAACCAGGTAATGGAGGCATTAAAGCATAATTTCTTGTTGCGGGGCTATTTCAGAAAGCTGGAGAAGAAGCAAAAAGAAGAGCAACAATAAGCTGGTTATTGAATGTTGAATCAGATTTCCCAATCTACAATTTCATTCACCCATTCTTCCCTGTAAGGAGTGGTGATGCGGATATAGTTATCTGTATATCCTTCCATCATACCTGTCTTATCATGCCCTTCAAACAATACTTTGCGGTTTTGCCCTGCATGCTGCCCTGTAAAATACTGCATTTTCATATATGAAAGATTACGCAGGGTTTTATTCCTTTCATTCCGGATATGCATGGGTACGACTGGTTTTATACTTAATGCATGAGTATTGTCTCTTTCAGAGTAAGTAAATACATGCAGGTAAGAAACATCTAATGAATGTAAGAATTCAAAAGTCTCCTTGAAATCTTCCTCCGTTTCTCCCGGAAAACCAACGATCACATCTACACCTATGGCACAATGTGGCATTAATGTTTTTATCAGCGCTACTCTCTCAGCATATAATTCTCTTTTATACCGACGGCGCATTGCAGCCAGTGTCTTATTACTTCCGCTTTGCAGTGGTATATGAAAATGAGGCATGAACTTGTCGCTGTTGGCTACAAACTCTATGATCTCGTTGGTCAGCAAATTCGGTTCTATAGAGGAGATGCGATAGCGCTGTATATCTTTTACCTGATCAAGCACTTTTACCAGTTCAAAAAAATTTTCTTCTCTTTCATTTATACTTACCGGTGCGCCGGCTCCATCAGGCCCTTTGCCAAAATCACCCAAATTCACACCGGTCAGTACAATTTCCTTTACGCCATTGGCGGCTAATTGTTCAGCATTTTTTATCACATTGGCGATACTATCGCTTCTGCTTTTCCCTCTTGCCATCGGGATAGTACAGAAAGAACAGGTGTAGTCACAGCCATCCTGCACTTTTAAAAAAGTCCTGGTACGGTCATTTACCGACCAGGAGGAATGGAACCCGGACACTTCTTCGATATCACAACTGCAAATTTTTGCTGAGTCGCCTTTGGCTAGTTCACGGATATGCTGAGCGATATTGAATTTTTCCGCAGCGCCAAGTACTAAGTGCACTCCGGGTATAGCAGAAATCTCTTTGGGTTTCAACTGGGCATAACAACCGGTGATAACCACAAAACTTTCCGGAGCTTTTCGTTGTATCCGGCGTACCAGTTGACGGCATTCTTTATCGGCATTATCGGTTACAGAACAGGTATTGATGACATATACGTCTGCCAGGTCATCAAACTCTTTTTTCTCAAATCCTTCCTGTTCCAGCATACGGGAAAGGGAAGATGTTTCGGAGAAATTGAGCTTGCAGCCGAGAGTATGAAACGCCACTGTTCTTGATTCTGCCATAGAGCCTGCAAAAATATGTTTTAATGTTTAAGGTTTAAAGTTTAAAGTTGGCGAATCAGTTAGCTCTGCTCTGCATTCTGTATTTTTATCCAAATATTTGATAGTGAACAGAAAATGGCTTCCTTATGTTTTGATGGCATTGATGGTAATTGCCATCATACTCATCAGGCAGTGCAATAACAGCAACGAACCGGCGCCAAAGCCAAAGGTGACGGACAATGACAAGCCAAAAGACCCGGCCAGTAATCCTACTGACAGGGATAAAGGCTTTGACCGTCGGACTTCTTATCTCGACTACAGCAACCATGCAAAATGCCGGATGCAATGCAGGAAGATTTCACAGGCAGAGGTAGAAGAGATCATGCTGGACGGAAAGATAAATTACAATAAAAGTGATTTGCAAAATGCAAGATGCCCCCGTTATGCAGTAGAAGGAGTTACAAAGGACGACCAGCGGGTACGTATAGTTTTTGCCCAATGCAATGATAAAACGGTGGTAGTAACGGTAATTGATCTTGAAACAGATTTTAAATGTGATTGCCCGGGTGATGACGATAAATACAAAAACCGTAACTGATGAAGGTATTACTTGCACCACTTAAATGGCTTTATAGTATTTATGCTGCCGTCACCTTTATTGCTGTCATGTTTATCATTTTCCCCTTTGCTATCATCAGTAGTTTTTTTGGTAGGATAAAAGGTGGCAATATGGTGATGAGGCTTTGTATGTTGTGGGCCGATCTATGGTTTTTTCTGGCTTTTATCTGGCATAAGAAAATGTATGAAGCGCCACATGACAAGTCAAAGTCGTACATCTTTGTCAGCAATCATATTTCCTATATTGATGCAGCCATTATCCCAAAAGCTTACCGGCAACCCATCAGGCCATTAGGCAAAGTTGAGATGAGCAAGGTTCCGGTTTTTGGGTTCATTTATCGTAATGCCATCGTAACAGTTGACCGCAGCAGCGCTTCCAACAGGGCCAATAGTGTACGGATATTAAAATCACTGATCAATAAAGGTATTTCTGTACTGGTTTTTCCAGAAGGCACATTTAATATGACAACGCAACCGCTGAAAGATTTCTATGACGGAGCTTTCAGGGTGGCTATTGAAACACAGACACCAGTTAAGCCGGTTTTATTCCTCGATGCATACCGGAGAATGCCCTATGAGAGTTTGTTTTCAATGTCACCAGGACGGAGCCGGATTGTTTACCTCGATGAAATTCAGGTAACCGGTTATACACTTTCAGATGTTGCCTTACTGAAAGATGAAGTATTTGCATTGATGGAAAGAAAATTGGTTGAGTACGGCGCCGCCTGGCGCAGGGAGTAGTATCCTTTTTTCAGCTAAATTGAGCCTCCAAATTCATCTTTTTTTGTTTGCAGAAATCATCATACCCGCCGCTTTACCTAAAAATTACACATGGTCAGTTCCTGCGCATTTACAGGAGTTGATCAAAGTGGGCTGCCGGGTAGAAGTAAACCTTGGTAAAAGCAAGAAATATGCGGGGGTGGTTAAAAGATTGCATGAAGAGAAACCTGAATTCTTCGAGACAAAGGATGTTTTGAATGTACTGGATGCGGAGCCTGTTGTATTTGAAGAACAATTGAAATTGTGGGATTGGATCGCATCATACTATATGTGCAGTGAGGGAGAAGTGATGGCTGCCGCATTACCGGCGCATTTCAAATTGTCAAGTGAAACGATACTGGTTTACAATGAGGAATACGGAGATGATTTTTCCTCTCTTGATCATGATGAATATATTGTTGGAGAAGCATTGCTGATAAAAAAAGAACTAACCTTATCCGAAATTCAGGAAATACTCGACTCACACAACGTATATCCTGTTATCAACAGGATGATCCAAAAAAAAGTTTGTTATGTATGGGAGGCATTAAAGCAAACTTATGCACCAAAAAAGGAAATCTATATACTGCTGAACCCGGAATATGATAATGAAGATAAACTTTCTGATTTGCTGAACAACTGGACAAGGGCGCCGAAACAAATGGAGTTGCTGTTAAGTTACCTTCACCTGCTAAAGACCGAAGGCGAAGTAGTAAAATCTTCTTTACTTAAAAAGTCTGGAGCTTCAGAAGCCCAGTTGAAAGGGTTGGTGGAAAAGAATATACTTCGCACCGAGAAAAGAAATGTTGACCGTATCCAATACCTGCCAAAGAATGTGACCATCGATTTTGAGCTGACCGAAATCCAGCAAATTGCTTTTGAACAGGTAAGAGAGCAACTTCAGGGAAAAGCTGTCTGCCTATTGCATGGTGTTACATCAAGCGGCAAAACGAATATTTACATCAGGCTGATTGAAGAATACATCAAACAGGGGAAACAGGTATTGTACATGCTGCCGGAGATTGCATTGACCTCACAGGTAATCCGCAGGCTCCAAAAACATTTTGGCGGATATATCGGTATCTATCATTCCAAATTTTCGCAAAATGAAAGGGTGGAGATATGGAATAAAGTTAAGAATGGCGAATTGAGAGTGATACTCGGGGCAAGATCATCGGTGTTTCTTCCTTTTCAAAACCTGGGACTGGTGATCTGTGATGAAGAACATGATACCTCTTTTAAGCAACAGGAGCCGGCGCCAAGGTACAATGGCAGGGATGCGGCGATATATTTTGCTTCGCTGTTTGGAGCAAAGACCTTACTAGGCAGCGGTACGCCGTCTATTGAGAGTTATTATAATGCTGCAACCGGCAAATATGGTTTAGTGGAACTGCTGCAACGCTATGGCGATCTGAAACTGCCGCCCATCCAGTTTGTGGATACAAGAAGTATTGTTCAGAAAGACAAATCAAAGATCATATTATCACCGGCGCTGATTGAAGCCGTGAAGGAAGTGATAGAAAGAGGGAAACAGGTTATACTTTTTCAAAATCGACGTGGCTATGCACCTTACCAGGTATGCAGTGTTTGTGGTTGGATACCACAATGCAAGTACTGTGATGTATCACTGACCTATCACAAACTCAGTAATAAACTAGTTTGCCACTATTGTGGCACTACTTATCCTCCGGTTCACACCTGTGCTGCTTGTGGCAGTGATAAATTTGTGCAACGGAATTTTGGTACGGAAAAAATTGAAGAACAATTACAGGAGATTTTCCCCGAAGCCAAAGTAGCGAGAATGGATATTGATACCGTGAAAGGGAAAAATGCCCATGATGTACTGATTCAGCAGTTTGAACAGAAAAGAATTGATATACTTGTCGGCACACAAATGGTAGTGAAAGGACTGGATTTTGATAATGTAGATCTTGTTGGCATTTTGGATGCAGACGGGTTATTGCATTTTGCCGATTTCCGGGTGCATGAAAGAGCCTTTCAACTGATGGAGCAGGTGAGTGGCCGTGCCGGACGAAAGGAAGAAACAGGAAAGGTGCTGGTTCAAACATCGCAGCCGCAACATCCCTTGCTGCAGATTGTGCAACAGCATGATTATAAGATGATGTTTACAGAAGAGCTGAAGAAACGAAAGGAGTTTGCTTACCCGCCTTTTTCCCGCATCATTCATCTCACATTTAAGCATAAGATAAAAGAGGTAGTGGAACGGGCTGCTGTTCATTATGCCAATACATTGAAGAACAAGTATGGTAATTACATTGTAGGCCCTGCCGAACCAGTTATTGGCCGTATCCGCAACCAGTACTTAATGGAACTGCTGCTGAAACTGCCTCGTGACAGCAAAACTATTAATCAATGTAAAAAAGACCTGCTGGAACAAATAGCCATCCTGCACCAGGATAAAAGCTTTAGGAGTGTGACAGTAGTGGCGGATGTTGATGCGGTGTAGAGGGTATTTTGTTTAAAGGTTGCAATTTGTTACATCCTCAATTAAAACCAGATACCTACACCGAATCGGAGATTATTTCTTTTTCCGTCATTAATATCAAATGATTCATCCTTGAATTGCTTTGACAATCCAATAGAATAACGCCCCTCAGCAAATATTCGCTTCGTAAAATTAAACTGTGCACCTGTTTCTATGGATACGCCACAGAAACCTGATTTATTTGCTTTTCTGACATCAAATTTATCAGCGGCGAAATCCAGTTTGGGTCCCAGGAAAACACTCAATTTCGAATTCAGCATTTGCTTTATATGAATGGGGGCTTCGATA
This sequence comes from Chitinophagaceae bacterium, assembly GCA_016786885.1. Lineage (GTDB taxonomy): Bacteria > Bacteroidota > Bacteroidia > Chitinophagales > Chitinophagaceae > JJ008. The sequence goes on from JAEUVO010000065.1 coordinate 102,689, forward strand.
AAATGCCAGTCGTTCACCCAGGCAAATAGTAATTCATTTACTAAAAAAGTAGTAGGTCCAATGTGGGTTTCTGTAAATAGTGCACCATAGACTGAGGTGCCGGTAAAACCGGTCTTATCGCCATCAGTTTCAACACCGTTGATAACAGTATGGTTCAATCCACCCTTGATGCCGAAACGGGTTTTCTTTTGGGTTTGTGCTGAAAGCTGGCTTACAATGCATAAGCTCACTAAAACGGGGACAAATATATTTTTCATTTTCGTTTAAGATTTATTCAATAATAAAAGAGTAGTTCCTGAATGCCATTTTAACGGAGTTTATTTGCTTCTATTGCGTTAGAAGAAATTTTATAACTATATTACTTCAATGTTAGGTATTGTCATTCAACTGGCTATCTCCTGGCTGGTAGTATGGTTATTTGAAAAAGGTAATTTGAATTGCCTTGGATTACTTCCTGCCAAAAAAAGATTGGCCGACTTTGGTTTATTTTTTATTATCACAGCAGCTTGCTCCGCTCTCGTTTTTTTGTTGCAAATGCTTATTGCTAAACAAAGCTGGCAGCTAAACCCTGATATAAGTTTTTTACTTATTCTGAAAGGAATTTGGTTTGTTGTCAAGGCAGTTTTATTTGAAGAGCTGATATTCAGGGGAGTGCTATTGTATGTATTAATAAAGAAAATAGGGGCAACAAAGGCAATTGTAATTTCGGCTGCAGCTTTTGGTATCTATCACTGGTTTTCTCATGAACTCTGGGGCAACCCGGTACAAATGGCAATCGAGTTTTTTACTTCCGGCGCTATGGGATTGGTACTGGCTTATGGTTATACTAAAACAAATTCTTTGTATGTGCCTGTAGCTATTCATTTAGGCTGGAATATTGTCCAGATGGTTGTTTTTTCCGGGAATACCATCGGTGAGCAGGTTTTTATAGAAGTGCTGCGCCAGCCTGTTGTTACGGTTTCTTATTTCAGCTATTTTATTATGCTGTTACTACCGATTGTGAGTTGTTTGATGATTAATTGGTGGATGCTTAAGAAATATAAGTAACCCGTACTCACGATGCATGAAAATGATTAGTTATCCGGATGATTTGTATAAATAGCTTATTTAACTTCCAGCGCCACTGTTCCGAAGTTTTCCATGTCTTTTTTCTTTGTAGTCTTTCTCTTAACGGTTAAAAGAATACGACCAGGCTTATCAACGATAATGGTGTATTTATCTCCCTGGTTGTGGGAGATAGAGCCATTGGAGAGTGTTATCTCCAGGTCTTCCGGCTTAATGCCCAGGCGATCAACAGTGATTTCAATGTCGTTTGGTTTGCCGGCAGTAAGCGTATAAGTAGATAGTTCAATGTCAGAGACAACCATAAATGTAACAGGCTGCTTACGATAAGCTTTGACTGTTGAGCCATTATTGATAGCTGGTAACCATTTAGGGCCTTTCAAAATAACTTTCACTACCTCTTCCTCCATGCCGAAGCCATGTTTTGTCAGTGGTTTTACATCACTTATATTTCCTTCTTTGTCAACGACGAATTGTACAATGACAGTATATGCACCGGGTGGTGCAAAATTTTCTGAAGGGATAGCTGCGTTTACATTCCTTTCCAGGAATTTTCTCCAGGCAGGAGATCCGCCCGCAAAGGATGCCTCGATCTCTACTTTGTCGTAAACGATGTGGTCTGTGTTTCCTGTTGCTGTCAATTTTGTATCAATGACCTTAACATCTTTTAGTTGAAATTCTATCACTCCGGCTTTACCTCTTTCCCCGTATTTATCAGTGGCATGCTTATCCTTCAGCACATTCATGCTTTGAATAATGCCAGGCGAGAAAAGTGTATTTACATCTTTTTTTAACTCACGGATCGTTCCGGCCGGGATTCCATTAACAACAATAAGAATGTTTGAATCGACAGGATTAGCCAGTGAAGAGTGTATTGGTTTTGTAGTATCCTGCAGTTGTTTGTCGTTCTGAGTAAAACCAAAAGTGCTGACAAGTAAACCAGTGCATATCAGATATATTTTCATAGTTACATTATGAGGTCATAAAATTACTTCAGTATCCTTAATGTTTAAAAGTAAATTAGCCATGTCGGTCACTCTTTACGGTATTTATCATCATCTCAGCTACCCTTCTTGCATGAATTGGTCTGTATTTTTTTGGAATAAAAAACGAAAACACCGGCATTACCCATTGGGCTATCTTTTCTCCGAACCTGGATTCCTTCCTGTTACCCAATAGTAAAGAAGGCTGCATGATATGTACATTTTTCAAACCAACAGCTTTTACTGCATCTTCAATCTCACCTTTTAGCTTCAGGTAGAAATTATTGCTCTTACTGTTGGCTCCCACAGAAGAGACAAATACAAAAGTTTCGCAACCGTTCAGTTTGCAAAACCGGGCTGCATTTACTGTTATATCATAATCTATCTTTCGGTAAGCTTCTTTATCGCCTTTTACTTTTTTCTGCGTGGTGCCAATGCAGCAAAATACCATATCGCTTCCTTCCAATGCCAGCCGGAAGCTTTCTGCATCTGTAAAATCCACCAGTTTCTTTTCCAGTTTGGGATAGTCAGGCTCAAAAGGCCGTCTCACCAATACTCTTACAGAATCAAAATGATCATCTTTCAACAGCAACTCCAGCAGGTAACCGCCGATCAATCCCGTAGCACCGATAACTGTTGCTTTCATATAAGGATCATTTATTTAAATAAGCGTTAGGAATATTTTTTGGCGTATAGTCAATATTGTAACTGTACTTCAGTAAAAGAGCTATCGTTTCTGCTACCGTTTTTTCATCCCGGTGCATTTGGGGTAATAACCCCATCATAGCATAGCTGACAGGGTTGACAGCGGGGATCAGTGTTTCCCATTCATAGCCCTTGCCCCATATAAGACCGGGGACAGTTATCGTGGTATCTGCCTTGTTAGCCAAAAGAAAATCCAGCATGTCAATGGATTGGTTGTTGTTCTGATTGACTGTATGAAAGATAGCGGTCTGGCCACCAAACCCGTTTTCATCATATCCTGCTCTTAGGTTAATATCCACGCCATGCTTTACAAGTATGGCGGCGCATGCCGCATGATTAAATTCGGCACAGATATGGAGCAGGCTGACCTTGTACATTGTTGTATAAGCACAACGAAGAGTGTATTCCTTCGTAACAGATCTGGGGGATGCTGTAAGCAGTTCATTGAGTTGTTCAGCATCATTTAACAATACAGCCAGCAATATTTTATCCTCAAAATTGAATCCTGCATCAACAAATGCCTTTACACAATCGCTGAAGTGGGGACTGCGGGTATACTCACTGGTCAGCTCATAGATCAGTGGTTCATTTCTGTATGTGTCATTTGGATCAATACCATTGGCAAAACATTCCCGGATGCCTTCTGCATCATGCAATTCAATGTAATAAATCAACTTTTTCAGTTGTTTATCCATACTGCGGATTTTTCGTCGCTGATTTAGTTTGCACTGGCAACAGGATATTCATACACAAAATAACTCCATGGTGGCAAGCTTCTTCTTTTCTCACTTAATTGCTCATTCACCCCCGTGAAAATATTGTATGCCACACTCTGCAAACTCTTATCGGTGATTTTTATATCCTGTTCTTTTTTTGTCAGATTCAGGATCACCAATATTTTATGATTTCCTTTTTCCCTTATGTATGCATATACAGTTGTGTCATTGCCAAGGTTTACTTTCCTGAAAGATGCATCAGCGGCAAGAGCCGGGTTCTTTTTACGAAGATCCTGCAGGCTCTTATAAAATTTAGCCCTTTCAAATTTTCCAAATATTATGGGATCTTTCTCAAAGAACTTTAATGGTCGAAGCAAAGGCTCTTCCTGGCCGCTGTATACTAGCGGTATTGTTCCGCTCATAGTTTGGCTGAATACTGCAAAAGGAGCATGAACAATTCCGGGAAAAGTGCCATAGTCAGATTTATTCCAGCTGTTCTCATCATGATTGCTGGTAAAATACATTGGGATAGCCTCTTTAGGGTAAACAGTATCATATTTTGCTTTCACACTGTCGAGTGCAAATGCAGGTCTTTCGCCTGCTGCCACTTTCACCATCATATGAAACATTTCCCAGGGATAATAGGCATCAAAGCCGCTGGTCATTAAATATGGTTTATCTCCTTCGGCTAGAAAGAACATATCATTTTTTACGGATTTCAGCTGAGGAATACATTTTGTCCAGAATTCACCCGGTACATTCCAGGCTACATCCACCCGGTAGCCATCAATGCCCGTATTGGTTACCCAGTATTTCATCGCAGCAATCATACTGTCCTGCATCTCGTTGTTTTTAAAATCCAGTACCCGGGTATCGGTCCAGTCGAACATAGTAGCAGCTTTACCGGTGCTGTCTTTTACAAAAAAGTCAGGGTGAGTGGTTAACCAGGGGTGATCAGCTCCGGTATGGTTGGGCACCCAGTCGATCAAAACCTTCATTCCTTTTTCGTGAATGGTATTGACGAGTTTTTTCCAGTCATCCATCGTGCCATATTCCGGGTTAATGGCTGTATAGTCAGCTACTGCGTAATAACTGCCCAGTGTGCCTTTGCGATCCACTTTGCTGATAGGATTGATTGGCATGAACCACACGGTTTGTACGCCCATGTCTTTCAACCTGTCGAGGTGTTGGGCAAAGGCATTAAATGTGCCTTCAGGAGTATATTGACGGACATTTACTTCATAGATGTTACCCTGCATGATCCATTCAGGATGTGCGGCAACAGCAGTTTTGGTAGTAGTCTCTGTTTTCGGGGCTTTGCTTTTGCAGGAAAAAATGAATGCAGGGGCAAGCAACAATAAAAAAACCTTTTTCATATTTTTTGATTTAAGGCGAAAGACAATCTTTAACTCGTATGAAGTTAGTTCATCTGTTTATAACGAAAAAAACAGGACTTTTGCAGTATGCTGTTACAGGAAAATATCTCACTGAAGCCGTATAATACCTTCGGGATTGATGCGAAGGCAAGATATTTCGCAACGTTTACTGATACTGATGAACTTGCGGAAACATTAAACCTGCCTGCCGGACAGGCAGGCATCAAACATCAAACATCAAACCTCATCCTCGGCGGAGGTAGCAATATTTTGTTCACCAAAGACTATGGCGGGCTTGTATTAAAAAATGAGATCAAAGGAATTACTGAATTGCATGAAGACAGTGAGTATGTATATGTGAAAGCCGGGGCAGGAGAGAACTGGCACCAGTTTGTATTGCATTGTATTGAAAGAAACTGGGCAGGAGTAGAAAATTTGTCCCTGATACCGGGTAATGTTGGAGCATCACCTATGCAGAATATCGGCGCTTATGGAGTGGAGATCGAAGATGTATTCTGGGACCTTGAGGCATGGCATATCAGGGACCAGAAAAAAGTTACGTTCACTAAAAGCGATTGTGAATTCGGATACCGTGAAAGTGTTTTTAAAAGAAAGTTCAAAGACGAGTTTGTGATCCTTAATGTTACTTACCAGCTTCGTAAAAAACCAAGGTTCAATACCAGTTATGGTGCCATTGAACAGGAACTGGAAAGAATGGGAACAAAGACGCTTTCCATCAAAGCTATTTCTGATGCCGTCATCAATATTCGTTCTTCCAAACTGCCCGATCCGAAAGAGATCGGCAATGCCGGGAGTTTTTTTAAAAACCCATCTGTGCCGTTAACGCAATTTGAAAGCCTGAAATCAAACTTCTCCAATATAGTTGGGTATACAAATATTGATGGGTCTGTAAAACTGGCCGCAGGGTGGCTTATTGAGCAGTGTGGCCCTGCCTCCGGCGGGACGAGCTGGAAAGGGTATCGTAAGGGAGATGCAGGCTGCCATAGCAAGCAGGCATTGGTATTAGTTAATTATGGCAACGCATCAGGCAACGAAATCTACAACCTAAGCGAGGAGATTTTACAAAGTGTGAAAGAAAAGTTTGGCGTTACACTGGAAAGAGAGGTAAATATTATCTAACCTAACTCCTAATCACCAATTAACCAATTACTAATTCATGCTTCTTCATCAAACTCAAAATCTTTCTCATTAAAATCCATCATACTGCCGACAAGGTCTTTAAACTCAACCTTACTTTCAAACATTTTTTTGCTGATAAGTGAGTAGGAGGCAAGGCCGTGCAATACAAATTCCATTAACAAAGCAGCCTGTTCATCATTAGCGCCGGGAAAGAATTTTTTTACCAGGCTATGCAGGCCATCCACTTTATAGAGCAGGAGTATTTTGTCTTTGTCGGAAGTGTTGAAAGAAATGTTCAGGTTATTGCCTTTGTCGAACCAACCGGTGATGGGACGATACGGATTATCATCTTTCTGTTCCTCCTGCGATGGCTTGCCGGTATTGCGTCTTTTCTTTAATTGCTCCGGGTTGGGAAAATATTGAACGAACTGGGACCGGATCGCTTTATCCACCAGGTTCATTGCCACTTGGAACGGTCCTTCCTGTTCACCTTCATATACCAGTTCTACCTTACCGGTAATAGAAGGAATGATACCTGCGAGGTCGCTGACCCAGACCTGTGTCTGCTTTTCCTTGTTGATTATAGCTCTTCGTTCAGCCGTACTTACTGCATTTTCGAAAGCGGAGATAGTAAGCCTTGCACTGACGCCGCTTTTTTTGTCTACAAACTCGCTGCTTCTTGCTTCAAAAGCCACTTGTTCGATAAGCCGCTTGATCAGATCACTCACTTTTACTTTCGCTTTTTGTTCGTCACTTACTTCAGCTTCCTGTTCAGTTATTTCGAGAGCATTTTCCAAAGACTTTGGATAGTGCGTTAGTATTTGACTTTCGATTCGGTCTTTCAATGGAGTAACAATGGAACCCCGGTTGGTATAATCTTCGGGATTGGCCGTAAATACAAACAAAATATCCAATGGCAAACGCAGCTTAAAGCCTCTTATCTGTACGTCGCCTTCTTCTAAAATATTAAACAAGGCAACCTGTATTCTGGCCTGTAAATCAGGTAGTTCATTAATTACAAATATTCCTCTGTTACTTCTTGGAATGATGCCGTAATGTATAACCCTGTCGTCTGCAAAACTCAGTTTCAGGTTGGCTGCTTTAATTGGGTCAACATCGCCTATCAGGTCGGCTACGCTTACATCGGGAGTAGCAAGTTTTTCTCCGTATCGTTCACTGCGGTGTATCCAATGTATAGCGGTTTCATCACCATGTGTGGCGATCTCTTCCTGGGCAAATCTTGAGATGGGGTTTAGCGGATCATCGTTGATATCGCTGCCCGCAACACTGGGAATGTATTCATCAAGCAGTTCTGTCATCTGCCGGGCCATTCTTGTTTTAGCTTGCCCTCTCAGTCCGAGAAAAAGAATATTGTGTTTGCTGAGCAATGCTCTTTCTACATCTGGTATCACGGTATCTTCATAACCCACGATGCCGGAAAAAGTCGGGTCATTATTCTTCAGTTTTACGATCAGGTTTTGCCTTATCTCTTCTTTGATGCTTTTCGGTTGATAGCCGGAAGCTTTCAGTTCGCCAAGTGTTTTTATTTTTTTGATGTTCATTTTTTATTCTTCAGAGGTTACAAGATTGTATTTATAGATATTATTTTGCTTTAAAGCCTCAATTACCTTTTTAAAAGTTGGGTAAGTTACATCTCTGTCGCCTTTTATGAGATATTCCTTCCTGACGCCAGGTAGTCTTTTTTCAAAATCTGCAATGACAAATTGCAAATTTTGCGTGATTGGTTTTTTCAATTCATGACGTAAGGAATCAAATCCTGCTCCCAATATTGTGTACCAAACGGACTGGTCTTTCCTTAGTTCAATAATTATAGCATTGTTTTCAGGTAGTTTTTGAGTAATAACAGAGCCAGGTGTTGTTACTGAAACCGGCTCCGGAGGTTCCCAGTTATAATCTTCCTTTTGTAAGAAAATTTTCTCTTTGTCTGACAGTTTTACCAGTGAATACTTTTTGATACCATTAATGGTCATTTCTTCGAGTATATCAACTGCTGTCTTATAGCTGCTATGCTCTGTTGGCTTCAATATTATTGTTAGGCTATCGCCAATCTCTCTTTTGATTTTCTGGATGAAGACCCTGTATGTGTTCTTGCCTGAAAGGCTGTAAAAAGCCCCGTTTTTTAAATCAGCTCCACGATAGCAGTAAATACTATCGCTGCTGATGAGAATAGAGGTTGCAAAAATGTTGGCCGGTAAAGAGGTTGTTGTATATGTTGAAGAGTCGGAAACAACAATGCTTTGCACAGGATTAACCCCCGGTGGAGTTGGTGTATGCTTTTCTTTTTTTTGAGAACAGCTGACTATTGGAAAAAGCAAAATGAATAAATAGGTTATCAATGATTGGTTCATGTTTCTTGGTATATACTCGTACAACAATTAATAAACAGTTTTCCTTTTTCCGCTCTCAAAATCCTTAAATATAAATGCTCCTAACTTATCCAATGATGCAAAAAATGCTTTACCGTGATTCATTTCGGTAAACTCCTGTACAAAACGTTGCAGGTAGGGATCGGTGGCTATCATAAATGTAGTGATGGGTATTTTCAATTTTTTACATTGTGCTGCCAGGTTCAAACAACGGTTTATCACTTTTCTGTCCAGTCCAAAACTGTTCTTGTAATATCGTTTGCCGATTTTCAAACAGGTAGGTTTCCCATCGGTGATCATGAATATCTGCTTGTTCGGGTTCTTTCTTCTTCTTAAAATATCCATTGCTAATTCCAACCCAGCCACTGTGTTGGTGTGATAAGGACCTACTTGCAAATAAGGGAGATCTTTTACTTCAATCGGCCAGGCATCATTGCCAAACACTACAATGTCCAATGTATCCTTCGGGTATTTTGTTTTGATCAGCTCACTCAGCGCCATTGCTACTTTTTTCGCAGGGGTGATCCTGTCTTCTCCATATAAGATCATGGAGTGGGAAATGTCGATCATCAGCACTGTAGATGTTTGTGCTTTGAAATCTGTTTCCCGGATACTCAGGTCATCTTCTTTCATGTGAAAACTCTCGATGCCATGATTTATTTGTGCATTGCGGATACTTTCAGTGAAATCAATTTGCTCCAGCATATCGCCAAACTGGAACTGTCTCGTCTCGGGATTCTGTTCATCGCCCTGCCCGGGTTTGAAACTATGATGATCCCCCTGCTTTGTTTTTTTGAGTTTGCCGAAAATCTCTTCCAGGCTGCGTTTTCTTATTCCCTGCTCTGTTTTGGGAGTGATCTTTATTTCACCTTGTTCATTGTTCTCCGTGATGTATCCTTTCTCTCTCAGTTCCTCAATAAAATCACCGATTCCATATTCGTCATCAGTGAGCTGATACTTCTTATCCAGTTCATTCATCCATTGCATGGCTTCACTTACATCGCCGCTGGTGTAGGTGAGCAGTTGCATGAAGAGGTCAAGCAATTGCTCAAAGCGGCTTTTGCCATCACTGTTGGGGTCAAATTTGGTGAAATGAAATCCTTTCATGGATATACAATTTACGACAAATACCTTGCCGCCGATTCATCTTAACAACAACTTAAATCCACAGATGTTCATCAATGAAAAAACCCTCCACATGGAGGGTTTTTTCATTTTATGGCAAGACAGGAATACTATTTATTTGTATCCTTTGTCTTATTACTGTCAGGTTTTGCAGTCGTTTGAATAGTGGTCGGGCCTTCTGTATTAGTTTTAGGCTGAGTTTGTGGAGCATATTTTGCTTCAATGTCGCTTAATACTCTCAGCAATCTTTCATTGATAGGAGCTTCCGATCTTTCAAAACCACCCCAGAAATCGGGTTTATTATCCCTGATATAATTGTAATACTTAGCTTGCTGCTCCAGGTCTTTCCGTACTTCCAGTCTTATCTTTTCAGCCAATTCTGTTTTTCCTGCTTTATAACAAGCTTCAAGGTATAATAGTGCGGTCTGGTTATGACTATTGTAACGGCTTGTCATTGCATAAGGAAGATTGGCAGGATTGATCCCGGCTTCCACTTTATCAATTAATTTTTTTGCTTCATCCTTACGACCTGCATCGGCCATATTGCCAGCTGCTTCTCCAAAAATGCCTCTGATATTCAGGATATGTCTGCGGTTCTCTTCATCAAAATAAACCCCTTTCTTATCTGCTCCGCCGAATTCATATTTTGTCATCAGGTTTTTATACATCACATCGAGATTGTTATCCCTGATCTGTGTTCCTCCTAATCCATTTTGACGAAGGGATTGATCTACCACCCAGTTCATCTGTGCAAATTTTGGAATGATCGGAACAAGGCGATAGGCAATACCATCTTTACGAAGGAACTGACCAAAGCCCAGTTCACCAATAGGTGAAGTGAAATAGATTGGCCGCTTCCACTTATTTGCGGCAATAATATTCAGAATGATCAGGTCGTTCTTCATCAATGCTCTTTGCGGCAACTCAAAACGAAACTCTGTCAGTATGCTGTCTGCAGGATTTGCGGTGCCATTTTTTAATACTACATCCCTGTCAACAGGCACTGTTACCTTTGTAATAGGGAATGAGTTTAATGGTTCACCTCTCGAATTATCCATTTTGGATGGATCATTACTGCCCACATAGTTTTTCATCATATCATACAGATCATAATAGGCTGTCTGAGAGAGGCCGGGCTTAGGACTGTATACCACATAATTCCTGTTATTACCCATTATCTTCTCAGCATCCCAGATGATGTCTACAGAGTCAGCTTCATTTACTTTATAACGCAGCTGGTTGATATACCAGTCAATACCAAGCAGACTATTGTTGATCACACGGATATCAGGGCGAACATTCTCTACTTCCTGTGCATACCAGAGTGGATAAGTATCATTATCCCCGAAAGTAAAGATGATAGCATTGGGAGCACAGCTTTCCAGGTAGGCTTTTGCAATGTCAGGTGCTGTTGTTTTATTGCTTCTGTCATGATCATCCCATATCTGTTGTGCCATTAGTAGCGGCACAGCAAGACAAACAACAGTAGTGGTAAGGTTAGCTACTCTTTCATTTTGCCCTGCTGAAGAAACTGCCCTTACCAGCATAGTTACTCCTGCAGTAACAGCTGCATACAATACAGTTGCAAAGATGGATGTTACCAAAGCCCCATCGCCACTGCCGGGGAAGGAGCTCATGAAAGTGATTACAAATGTCAGGATACTTCCAAAAAGGAGCATGTTCTGAAAGTTGAGTTTATCTGCTTTTTCACGGGCCATTCTTACAAAAGCAACCACAGCCAGTCCGATCCAGATAGCATAAACATAGAATGAACTTACATATGCATAGTCCCGTTCACGGGGCTGGTTGCCCGGTTGGTTAAGGTAAAGTACTACTGCAATACCTGTAAGGAAGAAAAGCAGAAAGTTAACGATCCAGTCTTTCCTGTTTTTGAGGAATTGATACACACAACCAATAATACCGAGTACAAATGGCAGCAGGTAAAGCTGGTTATGGGCTTTGTTATTCTTTATACTATCAGGTAACTGTGACTGATCTCCCAATCTTTTATTATCAACAAATGAGAAACCGCTGATCCAGTTACCATCTCTTTTATTTCCCAATCCCTGTATATCGTTTTGTTTACCGGCAAAATTCCACATAAAGTACCGCCAGTACATATGGCTCATCTGGTATGTAAAGAACCAGTTGATATTATCGCCATAGGATGGGGCCTCATATTTTCCGCTTTGCTGATCATATCCCAGGTTCAGCCACTCCGCATAGAATTGTGCATGGTACTGGTCTTCACTGGAGTCCCAAACCCGGGGGAATAATTGTTTTACGTCATTATTGAAATTGTATTCTTTTGTTCTGCCGATAGGAATATACTTGTCTTCTCCTTTTACATATTTCATTTCACTTTCCTTCAGTGGCTGATCCTGGTCCAGGTCATCGGGTACCGAAGCTGCAAAATGAGGCCCGTAAACTAAAGGAGCGCTGCCATACTGTTCACGGCTAAGATAGTAGACAAGGCTGATTGGATTGTCTACATTGTTCATGTCGATAGTTGGGTTGGCATTGGAGCGAATAATTGCAGTGAAATACATAAAGTATCCAAGCATCATAAAGGCATAACACCATAGAGAAAGTTTAATCACTCTTAATGCGGCAGGTTTTAAGAAATAACCTATAGCTATTGCAGCAGCAATTACCAGTAATAGCGGGAAGAATTTAACTCCATCACCGGGAACTATTACAAATGGTAGCATTGATAGGAAAAGGAATAAAACAAACCACACAATCAGTTTGGTGTGAGTTACTGTTTTCTCTTTGAAGCCCAAAGCCCAAAGGATTAACCCGGCAAGGGCTATAAAGTAAATTGCGAAACCTGAGAAGAAAGGCATGCCAAATGAATTCACAAAGAATACATCAAACTGTCCGGCTGCTTTCATCGAATATTGAATTACTCCTACCTGAACTATGCCGGTAACAAGACAGCCTACGATAAAAGCCCAGAAAGCACCCCAGTTAGTTACCTGGAAGCGGCGATAGTAATAGATCATTACGATAGCGGGGATCGTTAACAGGTTCAATAAGTGTACGCCGATCGAAAGCCCCATCATAAAGAATAAGAAAACGATCCAGCGATCGCTTTTCAGTCTTGCATCAGGATCATTGCCCGCATGTTCATCGGCATGTTCCCATTTCAGCATGGCCCAGAACACAAGAGCAGTAAAGAATGATGACAAGGCATATACTTCACCCTCTACTGCACTAAACCAGAACGAATCACTAAAAGTATAAGCCAACGCACCGACAGCACCTGCCGCCATAGAAGTAAATGTTTGTTGTGCTGATAATTGTTCACCAGCATTTACAAACATTTTACGGGCAAAGTGAGTGATGCTCCAGAAAAGGAATAGAATAGTGGCAGCACTGGCCAATGCACTCATGAAGTTTACTGCACTGGCAACTGTTTGTGGATTATCACCAAACAGGATAATAAAAAAACGTCCTAACAATACGAAAAGCGGGGCGCCGGGAGGGTGGGGTAATTGCACACCTTTAGCACTGGCTATAAACTCACCAGTATCCCACAGACTACCTCTTGCTTCACGGGTGAGAAAATAGGTCGCTAATGCAATAAGAAAAATGGCCCAGCCAGTAATGTTATTGACTTTTCTGAAGTTCATAAATGATTGATTTTGATAGTTCCCTAAACCCACGATAGGTTTCGTGGCCGGGAGATAGCAAAAATAGGGTTTCAGGGGTAGATTTCAGTTCCGGAAATCCAGTTTTAGCATTTTTGGAATAACCTGTGGATAGTGTAACCTGTTATTCAAAATAAACTCTGACGGTTTGGTAGGACAACTGGCCCTGTCTCATTTTTTCAGAAAAGCCTTTTAATCCAAAAAGACCAGCCGCATTGCCTTTATTGATAGCAATTTCAAGGTAGCCTGCACTGTTGAATAAAGCAAGCTTTTCCCCTTCCCGCACATCAGCATAGCTTTCACTGATATGATCGATCATTTCATCCCGTTTGAAAACGATCCTGAAGCCCCTGCCTTTCCGCTGTTCTTCAAATTGGTCCCGGGTTATATTCACGATGACGTTTTCAAAACTATCGATGAAGATGATCTGTCCTTCAATGGAATTATTATCAAGCATGGGCCGCAGGTGCCTTTTCTCGAGGTATTGCACATCTGATGATCCGATATTTTTTATTGACTCTCCATTCACCAGTTGATTTACGGTTTTTCCCATTACAGAAGTTAGGTAAATAGTGTTTTTAATTGCCGCCTTGTCAAGAGGTATGCCAATGATGATCTCCGGGTTTTCTTCCAGTATCATTGTCAGAAGGCCATTGTCGGCACAGATGAAGTACTGGTTATTATGAAAGGCCAGTAATAACTGTTCTGGTTTTTTTTCAAAAAGATTTACCAGTATCAGGTGATAAGTGAAGTCAGGAAAGTTTTTAATAGCGCTTCTGCATACATATGCTGCCTGCGGATAATTGAAAGGAGGGATGCTATGTGAGATGTCGATGATCTGAAATTCCGGGTTGGTTTGTAATAGTTGTGCCTTTACTGCACCCACCAGGTAATCAGGGTTGCCAATATCAGATGTAAGGGTTAGTAAAGGCATGAATAAATGTAAACAGAAGGATGAAAGATTAAAAATGTAAAATTATAGAAGTGCTGTCTGGTTTATTTTATCAATTTCCCATCTTTTAAAAAGAATTTGTGCACCATTCTGTCTGTCAGCTTCGGAAAGAACTTATTCATAAAAACAGTTCGTTTGCCCGTAAATGTCAGCACCAATGTTCTCTTCTTCTTGCGGATGGAAGTAAGAATATGACCAGCACATTCTTCTGCTGTCATCATTTTAGTTTCATCCATTGGTGTTTCGCCATGAGAGTCGGCATCCTTATTCAGTGCTGCATTACGAATATTGGATGTTGTAAACCCGGGGCAAACCCACATAACATGTACTTCATCGTCCATTAATTCAGTTCTTATTGCTTCCAGCCATCCCTGCAGGGCATATTTGCTGGCAGAGTATCCGCTTCTGCCCGGTAAGCCACGGTAACCGGCAATGGATGAAACACCAACGATGGTGCCTTTTCTTTCTATGATCGAATCGAGGGCATATTTGGTACAATAAACGACACCGAAATAATTAATGTCCATCACTTTTTTGAACACATCTGTACCGGCATCTTTTAATAAAGCCCTCATAGAGATACCTGCATTATTAATAAGAATATCTATACCGCCAAAAAACTTAATGGTTGTTTCCATCAGGCGACGGCAATCATTTTCTTTACTTACATCTGCTACCATCGTATGGAGTGCGGAGGAGGGATGCTGGGCCTGCAGCTGGTATAATTTATCATGATTCCTTCCACAGGTAGCCACTTTGGCACCCATATCCAGCAATGAATCAACGAGGGCCTTGCCGATACCGTCTGTTCCTCCTGTAACTACTACAACTTTATCTTTAAAATAGGCTGACATGGTGTATGATTGTATCACAAACCTACTTTAAAATCAGGCAATTTTGAAAAGTTGCTCAAATATGCCGGGTCAGCTCTCCAGCCATCTCAAAAAATCAGGCACTTTGTTTTTGCTGATAATGATTTCATATTTTCCGTCAACCTTGAGTTTTAAAACTAGTTTCCGGGCAAAATACTGAAGGGCTTCTGTTACAGAAGACCTGTTGATAAGATATTGACGATTGGCCCTGTAGAAACCTGAGCCGCATACTTCGCTGAGCTCATCTAGGGTTTGATTGATAAAGTACTTCTGGTTATCAAAAGTTACCAGCTGGGTCGTTTTATATTCTATGTTGAAAAGAGCAATATCGTTGATCTTTACCGGTATGATTTTATCTTTCCAGTTGATTAGTATAGAAGAACTTTTTTGATAATTATTATAGCCTTCCCTGATAACTGCTAAAACGGCATCAAAATCAATTCTATTGCCGGTAAGCTGTGAACGGAGGTTTTTATACTTTTCAATGGCATTTTTTATAGTAATTCTTGAAAACGGTTTTAATATATAATCTATGCCATTATTTCTGAATGCTTCAAGCGCATATTCATCATAGGCCGTACAAAATACCACTGGTGCTTCTATTTGCACTGATTTGAATATGTCAAAACTGTGCCCGTCCCCCAGCTGAATATCGCAGAATATCAGATCAGGTTGTTCATTTTGCTCAAAATACTGAACAGCCTCTGAAACAGATTGAAGAATCTTTGTTACTTCAATATTGCCCGGTAACTGTATCAGTATCCCT
The DNA here is from genome assembly GCA_016786885.1 of Chitinophagaceae bacterium. Taxonomy (GTDB): domain Bacteria; phylum Bacteroidota; class Bacteroidia; order Chitinophagales; family Chitinophagaceae; genus JJ008. The sequence goes on from JAEUVO010000065.1 coordinate 118,426, forward strand.
GTGATATCTTGTGCAGTTAATAACTCATCTTCAATAATTACTATTTTCATCTTCCAGTAATTTAATGGTGACAATAAAAGATCCGTTTCGTTTACTGATATCAACCGGATAATTTCCCAATAGCCTGTAACGTTCCGATAAGTTGGAAAGACCTACTCCACTACCATTTTCGATTGTTAGTTTCGGCTGTATGTTATTACTTATAGTTATAGAGCTGTCTTTAAAGCTCCCATTGATGTTTATATGCAAAGGGTCCTGGGAGGTAAGTGTATTGTGTTTTATTGCATTTTCAACCAATAGCTGAATAGAATAAACAGGTACATTGCCTCCCATCCGCATAGCTGTTGGAACATTAACGGTGAAATCAAGCGCATCGGCAAAACGAACTTTTTGCATATTGAGATAGTTAATGCACAACTCCAGTTCTTTCTCAAGACTTACCACCTCCTGCTTATTTGCATAAATGGAGAATCGCAATAATTCTGACAGTTTTACAAGGTATTCTTCGGCCCGGTCCTGGTTCTTTTTAATGAGGGACTTTAATGTACTTAATGAGTTAAAAAGAAAATGAGGGTGCAATTGTTGTTTTAACTGACTGTGTTTAGCTTCAAGGTTGCTCAGACGTAACCGGGCATTTTCTGTTTCAATTTTTTGTTTTCGTTCTTTTAGCAGCACCAATTCTATTAATACTATCACAATAATATTGAGTGACAGAGCCTGTACGAGAGGCATCATTATTCTGCCAGCGGGAAATCGCCTTTCCTGGATTCTTCCTATTAATTCCTTGGGTAAAAGCGGACGATTGTCTGGGAAAATATACTGCAATAAAAAAAAAAGTACGACAATACAAGTAATGGTGCTCAGTATGTACCGGAACCAGGTTTTGCCAGCGAACGATATTTTTGTCGTTATTCTTAGCAATATGATATTTGTAAACCATAAAAAAAGAGCAATTGATAATACTATCAGAAAACCTGATATAATTCTTGAAAGCTCAGTTCTGTTCGTTGCCAGCGCCGGAGCTGCCCCAACTATTCCAAACAATGGAGTGGTAAGTAATGCAAGTTTTAAAAGTTTGGAGTAGGGTATATCTTCTTTCATCTGATAAAATTATGTTGCAGTTTAAAGTAGTAATGCTTTTACAGAATAAACAGGGCAAATGTGCCGACGAAAAAGACAGAAACTTTCAGCAGCAACAACTTTTTCAAAATAATAACATAGAAGGGCAGTGTTTCAGTTAACTGATGGAAACCTATGCCACCTGATTTTAATATCAAAGAATAGCATTCTCTTCAATTTCAATCTTAGAATTTCCTTTCCTTTAGAAATATGTTTTACAACGACACTGGTGCTCAAATTATCGTCATGAGAGTGAATTATACCTTTGTACTTATTACGTTTTTTATTTAACTGTTGTATTATTATTTTTCCGGTCTCATCGCTGCTCCTTGATGAGTTGATAAGTATCACCCGGATGTGTTGTTCATTTTCTGTGATCTGGTATACCCTGGTGCCGTCTTCTGATTGCCAGGTACCGGTAATTTCTTGTGCTGGCAGAAGAATGCTGATCAGGATTACAAATCCCAGCAGTATTATTTTTTTTAACATTGACTACAGATTTACTTAAACTCTTTATCAGTTATACCGGCCATATTTTTTTGTACCTATCCAGATATCTTTGATGGTGATGCCAAGTACATATTGTGTATAGGTTTCTTTAATCTGACCGGTACCTTTTTGGCCTTTTATGCCCAATTCAACTCCTGAATAAAGAGAGACACTTCGTAATGGATTTATGCCACCGCCAAATGACAAGGAATAATCCCACAGTTTTTGACCATTGATCCTGATGTAAGAGTTTTCAGCACTGATTCCCATACCAACAAAAGATTTTTCAATAACACCCTGCCAGATTTTTTGCTTGAATGAATAGTCAATTCCTGCAGATACTTTTAAGGAAGGGCTGGTATAAGAATTTTTATAATCAATTTTCTGGTACTTCCAGTGATAGTAATTTCCTTCGACAGAAATCGTTAGCTTGTTATTTTTTGAGGCGGAATATCCAAATCCTACAGAGACGGGTAACTTAAATTCTCTGTTATCTGTTATCTCTTTATTTAGAACCACATCTCCCTCTGAGTATGTCGAAGTTAGTTGACCTTTTAGTCCAGTTGTTATTGATCCTGTTATTCCGATAATATGCTTCCATCTTTTCCCTGGCAGGGAGTAGTACTGGATGCCTCCCGATAATTGTAACCCGTTATAGAAATCATTTTCTTGTTTCTGTATATCAAGTGAAATTGCAGAGCTATAGTATTGAGTAGTACGTTGTAAAGAACCAAATAACCATGAGGCAGTCAGGCCAGCAGAAAAATGTTTTCCTGCGGTTGTTCCTGCGGATAGGTAAACATTGTTAATGCCGCCGTTTCCATCAACATATTTAGTATAATTGGTATTACCATCTAGAATTTGCTCGTTATTCCTGAACTTATAATTTACAGAGCTATATTGCTTTAGTCCAACGGCAATTCCTGTTTTTTGAGTTAGCTTAAAAATAAGTGCAACTCTTTTGACAGTAAAATCTTTGGTAATACTGGTACTGGTATCTTCTCCAGGAATTAAAAATGAACTGTTTCTTCCACGCAGGACAATATCAAAATGAATAGTTTTTAATGGGAGAGAGGATAAAGAGGCCGGGTTTGCATAATTATAGGAACTTTCGTCTCTTCTGGCTATTGCTGTATTGCCAGAAATAAAATACCGGCCATAATCTTTATTGTCAATATCCCCTATGCCAAGAATTGAATAAGGGGATGTAACGTTCTGTGAATTTGTAACCAGGGAAATAGTGATGTAGCTAAGAAGCAGTAAGGTATTTTTTTTTGTTTTTTTCATTTTGAGATGTATCAGAGACCAAGAACATATAGTTTCAATTGAATACTGTTGTTGAGATTTTGATCATTAACCACGAGCCTGTCAATAGGCTCATCTGTGAAACCTGATGGGGGGAGCAGTAATAAGGCTGATCTGGAAAACCTTCCTTCATCAATGACACTTTGTATATAACCGGTAATGTCATAAGAGTATCTGGTATTGAGTCCATAAAGTTTATCTATAGTAAGGTCTCCTGTAAGAGCTGCTTGCCCGGTGGCATCTGTCAGCAAACTGATGGGATTATTGCTATCGTCTGTTGTGTAGAGATGTAGTTCCGCAGGTAATTGATAAGGCGTACTATAACTTCCCGGAGAAGGTTTCACAATTAGTTCTGCTTTCATCACTTGTACATAGGGGTATAATTCTTTGAGTGATAGCAGAGACGGAAAACCTATTTTAATATAACTGCCCATGTTGCTGTTCAGATAAGCTTTGTTACCAGTAAGTTTACTTTCTTTCAGTTGTTTTTTAAAAAGTGAAAAAGCAGATAATGCCGTGTTTTGATTATTGAATCGAATGAAGTTGAATTGTTTTGTAGTATTAATTGAAAAATCGAGCCTTTTTTCCTGCAAGAAAGCAGCGTTTAGACGGTAATGTAGCCGCATGAATGCATTATTTGCCGGAACACCAAAATAATACAGTGTATTAGTACTGCCGGTATCTACGCCTATACGAAACCCTTTCAGGTACCTGATAAAACTTGCCTGGTCTTGTATCTCGGAGGCGTTCGATTTTAATTTTTGAAATAACTCCTGGCCGATTATATCTGATAACCTGATGGTAATAACGGAGTCCCTTCCCGGTTTAATTAAAACAGTTTTTTCTCCCGCAATTGATACTTCTGTCAGAAAAGTTCTCGCATTAGAAAAGTCCGTATTCTTATCATCTTCATTTTTTATGTTCTCCGTCAACCGCTGCACCACGAAACGGACCGGGAGGGTAGTGTCTCCGTAATAGTAACCTTTTGGGCTTATTGCTAACACCAGCGAGTCGAATACCACATTTTGATTTTTTAGATGATTTTCTGTTGGTAAATTCAATTCGGTATAGCTTGCAGCATGCACCGTTCCAAAGGCAATATCTGTGTGATAACCTGTCGTAAATACACCGTTGCCCGAAGTATAAAAGGAGTCTGTCTTGTATGTCGACAATTCTACCGGGTAATTATCATAGTAGAGAATATTTGGATCATCATCTGAAGCGTTATCATCAAATGTTACATCCACTTTGGTACAACCTGAGATGGCACATAGTAGAGCAATTAAAAAAGCTGGTATCTTAATCATATTTTTTTTCTTTGATCAATGTTGTTAAAAAGAGGCAATAGATAATACACAATTGCCTCTTTGTTTAATACCGGTTGGTTAACCCTGACCAATAAAGACGTATGCTTGAATCTTTTTACCGGTATTTTTCAGGCCCTCCCTTGCCTGGTTCTAATTGTCGCTGTCTTCCTGTTCCTCATCGGGGAAAAATTCCCACAGATCATCGAAGCGATAGCTGCTGTTGCTGCCGGTAACTATATACCCGCGGCCATCCAATGTAAAACTTAGCAAACCTTCTCTGGCACTTGCCTCAAGACCGGTTTTTTCTGTCCAGGTGTCATTACTAATATCATACTCCCAGGTAGTACCTGTTACGCTGCCTCTGTTTCCTCCACACAAATAGGCTTTGCTATTCATTAAAAAGATAGTAGCGTTGCTTCTTTTTATGTTATCATCGTAGTCGTCATCATATTCTTCATCGCTTACATCATTGATCTTTCTTTTTTCTGTCCATGAATTAGTTGCGGGATTGTAGGCCCAGAAATCATTCAGGAAACTTCCATTATTAAGGCCTGTTACTATATAAGCAATGTTGTTATGGACAAAAGCGACAGCATCGCTTCTCTTTGAACCTGTAAGGCTTGCCACCTGAAGCCATGTATCCGCAGCAGGATCATATTGCCACATATCTTTCAGGTAATTTCCATCATAGCCGGTGCCGATGTACCCTTTGGTATCAATTGAAAAACCTACAGCATTGTATCTGCCTGACCCGCCAAAATCGGCTTTTCTTGTCCATGTGTTTGTAGAAGGATCATATTCCCAGAAGTCTTTAAGTCTGTTATCATTTTCGTCATACCCTGTTCCAAAATACCCTTTTCCATTAATAGAAAAGGCTACAGCAGAATTTCTTGCGGTACCGGGAAAATCTGCTATCCGAAGCCATGTTCCTGTTGTTTGATCAAATGACCAGAAATCATTTAACCGGGAACTTCCATCAAAACCGCTTCCAACATATACTTTACTTCCAATGGTGAAACTTACACCTTCTGTACGTCCATAACCTTCAAATTCTGATCTTCTTTTCCAGTTGCCAATCAGGTCGTCATCTGATGTAGTTTCTTTTTCGCAGCCAGGCAAACCAATAATGCTGATAATGCTCACAAAAATCGAAAGGAGGTATTTACTTTGCTTAATGATAGCTGGTAGCTTTTTTTCTCTCATACAAATTGTTTTAATAAAGGGTTACTTTTTCTTGCGGCTGCAAAGTGCGAACTGGTTAACGCAAAAAAATGTTAATGGGGCCCGGTGTAGGCAAATCCATAACTGAATAGGACGAAACGAAAGTTGGCGACGAGAGGTGAAAGAAAAATTTGCTGGCCTGGAAGGGTCACCTGCAGGATAATGCTAAACAAAAAGCCTCCGTTTGGAGGCTTTTTTGGTGATCCCGCTGGGACTCGAACCCAGGGCCCCAACATTAAAAGTGTTGTGCTCTACCAACTGAGCTACGAGATCAACCTTTCCCTTTTTGGGAGTGCAAAAATACAGTCCTGAGGCTTTTGCGCCAAAACTTTTTGCATTAATTATCAACAGTTTTATTAAGATTATTGACTTAAAGAGGCTGTTTCCGGGCTGTCTTTCTTTTCACCGGCTAAAATTTGCTGTAGTTTTTCAAACATTACCCGGTATTGCTCCACTTTTCCGTGCTGAGTTTCAATATTTATGTAGCGGCGTGACCTTTCTCCATAGTAAATACTAAGCGAGCCATCTCTTTTTGCCCTTTCATTATCCTGCCAGATACTGTTATAACCCGCATCGGCCATTTGCTGATACAAAAGACTGTCTGTGGTTAAAATTATATCATCAATATCTTCCAGCGGATTGGCATAAACTGCTTTTGCGTCTCGCTGCCTGTTACCGCCAGTCATATAACTCTTGATAGAAAAGGCTTCATCTGTATTGTTATGGAGTGCCACCACACAGGAAGCTGTATCGGGGATAAGTGAAAGAACACTTTGAGCAAACTTCTCAATCTCTTCCATGGCCGCTTTGCTATATTTCCTGTTATCTCTGAGAGTTTGTCCGATTCCGATTCTTGAATAGATCCTGTTCGGATCAAAACCATAGGTAACACCATTCAGCTTAAACTTTACTACACGTTGTTTATTATTTTCTATTTTAATAAGGGTGCCACCTGTAAGTTCCAGCACCGCTTTTGCTCCTTCAACAGAAGCAGTTTCGTTATCATGAACGTTTATGCAAACAATACCGTTGGGCTGACCATATTGGAGAATAGTAACAGGGATAGTCCTCATGCCTACTTTAAAAGCGATACTGGATTTGTAGGGAACATATTTTGCTTCTGTTACAACAGGCACATTATCTCCTGCCTGCGAATTTGCATAGAAAGCAATCAGCAGGCAAAACAACAGGATGGAAAAGGAATACTTCAATGGTCGAATTTGTACTAAAGATACTCAGGCTTTTGAACTATTACCTACCGGGAAAAGGGTATTTCTTATGCGAGGTTAAGTAGTTGGAACTCAACTAAGTTCTTCCTTCATTTTTTTCATTACATCTTTCTCGATCATTTGCTGGGCCAGATAGATCATATTCATAAACGCCTTTGCTCCAGAAATACCATGGCCGATTATCACTGGTTTTGCAACACCTAAAACAGGTGTTCCGCCATAGTTCTCGAAATTAAAGCGATCAAAGTATTGGTTATTTAATGCCTGGTGTTGTGCAATCTCATACAGTGACTCAGCCAGTTTGAGAATAATATTGCCCGTAAATCCTTCACAAACCATTACATCTGCTTTATCAGTCAGCACATCCCGGCCTTCTATATTTCCTATGAAGTTTATGTGTTTGTTTTCCTTCAACAATGGATAAGTAGCTTGTGCAAGCAAGTTGCCTTTTCCTTCTTCTTCCCCCACATTCATTAATCCAACTTTTGGATTGTCTATGCCAAGTATTAATTGGGCATAGACAGAACCCATGATGGCAAACTGGTTAAGTTGTTCAGGCTTGCAGTCTGCATTCAGTCCCACGTCCAGGAGCAGGCCAGTTCCCCCATTCATTTTTGGAATGATAGTAGAAATAGTTGGGCGAATTACTCCTTCAATAGCTTTGATGCTAAACAAAGCACCTACCAGCATAGCACCGGTATTACCAGCACTGATAAATGCATCCATTTTACCTGTTGCCAGCAGGTGAAAGCCAATTGCAATAGATGATTTTTGTTTTTCTTTTAGTGCCCGGGTAGGATGTTCATGCATATCGATGACCTGCTCAGCATGAATGATCTTGATATTTTCTGGTGGCACTGCATGATCTGTAAGTAATTGATCGATTTGTGTTTTGTCACCGATCAGTAACAGGGCAGGAGGGATATTGTGGTTAGACAAATAAAGCTTAATGCCCTTCACTGCTTCCAGCGGGGCAAAATCACCACCCATCATGTCAATACCAATAGTCATAGCAGGCAAATTACAAAACAACAAATTCCAAATACCATCCTAACTGTTAAGTTAAATGGATTTGGAATTAAGATTTATTACTAGGCAGTTATTATTGTGCCCTGAGTGGTGCTTTTTCAGCTACTACTTTTCCTTTGTAATACAACTTACCTTCACTTACATGTGCACGGTGACGGAGATGTGTTTCTCCTGTTGCTGTATCTGTTGTTAATGTTGCAGCAGTAGCTTTATAATGCGTTCTGCGTTTTGCACTTCTTTGCTGACTGTGTCTGCGTTTCGGATTTGGCATAACTCAATTATTAAAACGTTAATCTAAATCTTTAAACTTTTCCAATCCTTTCCAGATCGGGTTATCTTTTTTGTTATTCTCTTCAACTTCCATCCTTTTCAGCATTTCCATGGCTGCTTTGTTGCAATGAGGGCCATCCATTTTTTCATACTCACAGGTCTTTTGCATTGGAAGGCTCAGGTTGATGAATTCATAGATCCATTCTGCCACATCAATATGGCTTTCGCTGCGGCTGATGTAGTACACATCAGGATCATCCTCCTGGTCATTCATCAGTTCCGGTTCTTCCACCATTTTTACAGTGACGTTGAATTCATCCCATAAATTAAGCGGCAGATCATTGTTGCAACGGTCGCAGGTTACTTCCAGGGTGCCGCCAATCTCGAATTTTAAAAGCATAAAACTGCTCTTTTTGTCGAGCAATAGTTTTACATTGGCTTTACAGTTACGGAAATCCTGCTGTTGAAATGCCTCAAAGAACTTATCATTGATCACATAGCTGTACTCATGAACCCCGGGTTTCAACCCTACAAAAGCTATCTCAAACTCCCGGCGGCGGCTCATTTGTCAACTTTTTAAAGAGTGTGCAAAGGTAAGGGATTAATTGGAAAGTAAATGGCTGTTTTTCGATTATTTTTGCCCATTGATAGCAGGCTAACAGCCTGATTTTGAAGGTACTTAAAATTTAAGAGTTTGCAACGATTTTTGACCCGTTTATTTGACCGTCTTATGAAAAGCTGGAGTTGGATACTCCTAATAGTACTGACCATCCTTATAAAATGGGCATCCTGGTATCCTGATTGGGTTGAAAGAAATTATAGTTTGGGAGTGTATCCTGTTATTTCCAAAGTGCAACGTTTCTTGTTTGGCTGGATACCCTTTAGTGTTGGGGACATTTTTTATGGGTTTCTTATCCTGGTTGTTATTTTCCGCACCTGGAAGTTTTTCAGGTTTCTTTTCCAAAAAAAACTAACAAGACAGTTTTTCGTTATTGCTATGCAGCAAGGTATTTTTTTCCTGCTTTTTGTGTATGTTTTCTTTAATCTTTTGTGGGGGCTTAATTATAACAGGAAGGGGATTGCAGATCAATTGCAGTTGCAGGTTAAAACTTATTCAGTAGCAGACCTTGATACATTAACAAGCATTCTTCTGGATAAAGCGAATAGTTATGCTCCGTTTGTAACAGAAGCGCAGCGGGATTCATTCGATAAGAAAAAAACCTTGTTTGTAAATGCAGCCGCAGCCTATAAAGAGGCAGCAAATCAATTTTCGTTTCTTCGATATTCGCCTTCATCTGTTAAGCCTTCAATATTTAGTTATTTGGGAAACTATCTTGGGTTCCAGGGATATTATAATCCCTTTTCCGGTGAGGGCCAGGTTAATACTACGATCCCAAGGTTTTTAGAACCTTTTGTAACTGCACATGAAGTCGCTCATCAGCTTGGATATGCAAAAGAAAATGAGGCCAATTTTGTTGCTTTCCTTGCCTGTCGTTCTTATTCGTCCAATGTATTTAAGTATTCTATGTACCTGGACATGTACAATTATGCGTTGGTGGAAGTGGTACGAAGAGATACAGTGTTAGCGAGGTCATTCCAGCAGAAAGCCCACCCGCAGATAATTAAGGACCAAAAGGAATTCAGGGACTTTTACCGCCGGTACAATAATCCGATTGAAGATCTCATCATGTGGGGGTATGGCCATTTTCTGAAGGCCAATAACCAGCCAGCCGGGAAAAGAAGTTATAATGAAGTGGTGGCATGGCTGATTGCCTATTACAAAAAATATGGCAGTAAATCACTTTAAACAAAATCAGTCCGGTAACTGTTATACGCTGCATGAATAATGTGGTGAAATTCATTGTTGCAGTTACTATCCCCCTGGTAGCGGGAAGTCTAAGTGGTTTTTTTACAGTTACAGGAGCACAAAGCTGGTATCAAACGATAAATAAACCGGTATGGAACCCACCCAACTGGATATTTGGCCCTGTTTGGACTACACTTTATGTGCTGATGGGGGTAGCGCTGTTTATTATCTGGAAATCGGATACAAGTACCGAATTGAAAAAAATTGCTTTTGCCCTGTTTGCCATACAATTAGTGTTTAATTTCTTCTGGTCATTTATTTTTTTCAATCAACAACTGGTAGGATGGGCCCTTATTGAAATGGCACTATTGTGGGTCTTTATATTACTAACTATTTTCTCATTCGCCCAGGTAGATAAAATAGCTGCCTGGTTGCTGGTTCCTTATATCAGCTGGGTAAGTTTTGCCTTGATATTAAATTATACAATCTGGAAACTGAATTAAAATTTATTCTTCCACATCATACTCTCAACCGGTTTATCAGGCTGGTTACTGTATTTCGAATTCTTTTTCTGGTTGTATTTAATTTCAATATCACCATCCACCGGGAAGTAGATCAATTGACCAATTGGCATTCCTTTATATACTTTCACAGGTTGCTTTACTGATATCTCCAATGTCCAGTTGCCACAGAAACCAACATCGCCTTTACCTGCAGTGGCATGAATGTCTATACCCAGTCTGCCTGTCGAAGATTTACCTTCTAGAAAGGGAACATGTGCATGGGTTTCAGTATATTCTTCTGTCACACCGAGGTAGAAAATATGGGGATATAACACGATGCCGTCATCCGGAATCTCGAAATATTCGATTTGGTTATGCTTTTTAGCATCGATCATATGCTCTTTGTAAGTAGCCAGTGTTTTCCCGAGATGTACGTCATATGAATTACTGCCAAGACAATCCCTGTTATAAGGGACTATTTTAATTGTCCCTTTCTCTATTTCTTCCAGTATCCGGGTATCAGAAAGTATCATTTTATATCTTCGGTTTTATTTAGGAAAGCAAAGTAAACAGGAAAGGATAACTAATGCCGGTTTTTTTTCAACAACAAATCAACGAAACAACCCGGTTGGGGGTTTGGAAAATAGAGGAAACGGAGGAATTCTTTAAAGGGAATGTGCCGGTGCACCGGGATGTGACTCATCCTCACAAACGGTTGCAGCACCTTGCAGGAAGATTTTTGCTTCAATTCCTGTTTCCTGATTTCCCTTACGAGTTGATCCAGGTTGCCGATACCCGGAAACCGTTTCTGAAGGATGAACAGTATCATTTTTCTATTTCGCATTGCGGCGATTATGCAGCTGCTATTGTAAGCAAGGATAAAAGGGTAGGGATTGATGTGGAACTGGTAACTGAAAAAATCAGCAGAATAAAAGATAAATACCTGCACGAAGATGAGCAGGTGTTATTTGGTATTACCGAAACAGCACCTGACCTGCAGCTTTTAACCGTGCTTTGGTCTGCAAAAGAATCTGTCTTCAAATGGTATGGAAATGGGAATGTTGATTTCAAAAAGCATATTCAGCTTTTTAATGCCAGGAAAGAAAAGCAGACAATTGATTGCTTTTTTTCAAAAACCGAATCAGAATTGGTTATTCATTACCGGCTTTTTGAAGAATTAGTGCTTGCCTGGGGGATAAGTTAATTACTTAATATAATACACAAGTGATGGGGTTTTCCATTCCTTGCCATCGGGGCCTTTTACACGAATATTGTCAATGGCAACCGTTTGCCCTGCTTTAATAAATTGATTAATGCTTTGTTTTGCGAAATTAGAAAAAGTTGATCCTTGGCAATTGAATTGTCTGATATTTCCCTGGTCATCGTCAAATGTGAAAGTAAAACTTATTATTTCGTATTGTATATCAAAGGGGAAATCTTTGATAGATAGACCAACTCCGGCTTGTCTCTTAAATTCATCCGCTGGCATACTGTCGCCTGATATGTGACCTCCAATTGTAGCGAAAACATCGGGAAGGTACCGCACACGAAATGAAGAAGAGCCTGCCATTTTTCCGTTTATAAAAACAGTCACTATACATTCATTTGTAATCTCAGTAACCCGCACATTGTAAAGACCATTACCGGTTTTGGTAATTACCCCGCCGCCGCCGCTTATCGTAACAGTTACTTTGCTATCGTGGCCGCCGGAGGCAGCAATGGATACCGGATTATCAACCCCGATATAAAATACATTCATTTTGACTGGGGCAATAGCAACATTTCCCTGTGCATTTGTATATGAGTTGCTTAATAGTAAAGCTGCTAGAATAGAAAATATTCTATTTAGAACAAGACGTTTATTGAAACAGAAGTAGGTCATAGTTGAATGATTTAAAGTACAGTATTACAACTAATCTAATTGGAGATCGTCAGTTCCGTCTCCTAATAAATTCAAATCAACATCGGTTCCTGAAATACCTTCAATAGAACCACGAACATGAGCTGCATTCAGCAGTACTTTTTCCAGTTGCTTTTCCCGTTGCTTCCATAATTTTTCCATCGCATCCCTTTCTTTTTGAATAGAGAGTTTCATACTCATAAAGCCTTCACGGATGGCCTGCCATTGGTCGGCAAATTCACGGCTGGTAAGATAATCATATAGCAAGTGCATTTTATCACCCCGGTTTTCCTGGCTTTTTGCTGCGTTTGAAACTTTGATAATTCCATCCCGCAACATATGAACGACTGGTTTCACTTCTGTGAAAGTGCAGATCCATACACCATCTTTTTCTCCAAAACGATCCATCTCTTTTGGTAAAGCCTGTGTGACGATGACGGCTACATCTGCTCCCTGGCTGCGCATATCAGCTTTTAATTTTTCTATCCAATCATTTGCAAAATCCTTTGTTCTTTTACTTTCAAAGATGATCTTACCGCATTCCTGCCCAAAATTGTTACGAATCACCTGGATGCAATCAGCTCCCCGAACACCTTTGCCAACTTCAACAATTACATCAAATGGGAAAGCAGTACGTAACATTTCTTCCAGTAAAAGTTCCTGTACTTCCCCCTGTGATTGCATTGATCCCTGCTCAGCTTTTCGCTTCATCTCTTCTGCCAACTTCTTTTGGGCTTCCAGCTTTTCTTCCATTTCTTTCAGACGAAGCTGAAATTCTGTTTCTTTGGCAGCATTTCTTTGTTCCTCCAGTTTGCGGATTTCGCTTGCCAGTTTTTCTCTTTCTTCCTGCAGTTTCTTTTGTACGGAAAGTTCCAGCTCTGCTTCTTTGTTTTTTAATTCCTGTTCTTTCTTCAAAAAATCAAGTTGTTGCTGACGGGCTTGCTTAAGTTTTTCTTCATTGTCTTTATTATTCTGCTCCGCCAGCTTTAATTTATTTTCAAAATCAGCTGTAATGTTTTTACGGATATTTTCTTCGAGGCTTTGCTGAAGCCGTCTTTTTTCTTCTTCCAGTTTGTTTTGGAATTCTTCATTCTTTTTTTTCTGCCAATCAGCCGCTTTAGAGCGAAGTTCTTTTTCCACTTCCTCCCGGATGGCATCATTCGGTTCAAACTGGTGCCCGCAATTAGGACATTTTATTTCAGTAGCCATTCATTCAACTTTATTTTCAAATCTACAAATAAAAAAAGCGACTCATTTTATTGAATCGCTTTTAAAGTGCCCCGGATCGGAGTTGAACCGATACGGCCATTGCTGGCCACAGGATTTTAAGTCCTGCGTGTCTACCAATTCCACCACCAGGGCAACCTGTAAAAAAAATCCTCCGCCGGAACGGCAAGAGGACTTTTGGAGCGGAAGACCGGGCTCGAACCGGCCACCCCGACCTTGGCAAGGTCGTGCTCTACCAAATGAGCTACTTCCGCATATAAAAGAACTGTTGATTTATTGCCATCAGCATATTTTCTGAAGGCGGGACGCAAAAATAGGGCATGTGCCCTTTTTAAAAAAATTTTTGAACCAATTATTTGTATTTCGGAGTATACTGGCTGCTCTCCTGTACTGGTACATCAATCTTGCTGTATCGTTTGTTATACAACATGGTACAAGTCCCCAATACAAAGGCGACTATACAAGCAACTTGCAGGTAGAAAAGAAAGCCGGAAGAAGAAACCCAGTTGTGGGAGAAGTCTCTGTCCTGTACTTTTTGAAGCTCTTCGTGATATTCCTGTTGATTGGTCATAGTGGAATTTTGTGATGCAAAAATAAGGGTTCAGTACAAAAAAATCATTTTGTTTCATTCATAATTTCATCAAAATGCTTCTTCTTTTTGACAAAATGCTGCCAGATCATGTTCTTTTTTGTATAACCTGACAGGTCTGCTTTCCTATTTTCCGGGAAAACACTTTTACCCTGGTAAAATAACCACCACTTGGTGTAAGCCAGATGAGAGCGGACAATCGCTATAAAATAACCTCCATCTCCTGATAACAATCCCTTCCATGCTGACAATGCATCGAGAAAATTTCTTGCCGGTACGATCCATAGTTTTTTTCTAAAAGGAAGGTTTTTTGACAACATGATCCTGTTGTTACGGAAATTAAGATAGGTCTTCAGAGAGTTGCCTCTTGGCAATGTGCCGCCACCCACATGGTATACTATGGCAACAGGGCAGGAGTAGATCTTATAACCAGCTAATTGAATTCTCCAGCACATATCTATTTCTTCCTGATGGGCAAAAAAATACTCATCAAATCCTTTTACCTCATGAAAAACAGATGACCGGATAAACAAGGCTGCACCGCTGGCCCAGAAGATTGGCTCACATTGGTCATATTGCCCTTTGTCTTCTTCACATATATCAAATATCCGTCCTTTAGCAAATGGATAACCATACTTATCAAGCCATCCCCCTGCAGCACCGGCATACTCAAACATGTTTTTGTTTGTGAAGGAAAGTATCTTGGGTTGGCACACAGCAATACTCTTGTTATTCTCTAGCAGTTCCACCATCGGTGTCAGCCAATTGGATTGTACTTCCACATCTGAATTAAGGATCACATAATAATCAGCCTGTACCTGTTTCAAGGCTTCGTTATACCCTTTGGCGAAACCAAAGTTCTTTTTAAAACAAATAATACGAATGGCCGGGTATGTATTATGCAGAAAGCTTATTGAATTATCGGTTGAGCCATTATCAGCTACCACTACTTCAAGATTATAATAACTAGTGGCTAATACAAATGGTAAAAACTGTTCGAGGTATTTTTGCCCGTTCCAGTTTAGAATTACAACAGCTACTTTAGGTGAATGGCTCAATGGTGTGAAAATATTTATTCAAAAATAAGGGAAGCCGGTTTATCCTCGCTAAATTCGAAATATGTTTAGGCAATTATTAAACTGGCGGGTATTGCTGGCATTGCTGGCGATCATAATAGTCAGTGGTACTATATTTTATTCACAGTACCTGGCAAGAAAAATAGCCAGGGATGAACGACAGAAAGTAGAACAATCGATAGATGCCATTAAATTTATTATTAATGCGCCATCTGATGCAGATATCACATTTGCTACTAAAATAGTTACAGGGAATAAGTCGATCCCAATCATTGAAACGAATGAAAAGGATAGCATTACTCAATATATAAACCTGGATACTGCTAAGACAGCAAAAAGTATTTCTTATGTTGAACAAAAATTAAGGCTATTTAAATCTCAAAACAAAGCTATTGAGTGGATTGACCCGAACAACCCTTCTTTCCGTAACCTTTACTATTATGGTGAATCCAAACTGCTGAACGAGGTTCGGTATTACCCAATAGTACAATTATGCATTGTTGCTTTGTTTATGGCCATTACACTTTTATCTCTCCGTAGTAGTTATCGTTCCGTGCAAAACCAGGTGTGGGCCGGGATGGCGAAGGAAACTGCTCATCAGCTTGGCACCCCTGTATCATCGCTGGAAGGTTGGGTAGAAATGCTGAAGGAAAACCCTGACAGTAAAAAAATTGCCCATGAACTAGAAAAAGATGTAGATAGGTTAAGATTAGTATCAGATCGTTTTGGAAAAATTGGTAGTACTCCCCATCTGGAAGAAACAAACCTGGTTAGCCAGATCAATAATATGGTGGACTATATGAGAAAAAGAGCTGCTGGCAAGATCAATTTTGCGGTTAACACCCATGGACAGCAGCAAATAATGAGTAAGGTATCAGCTCCCTTGTTTGACTGGGTCATTGAAAATTTATTAAAAAATGCTTTAGATTCTATGGAAGGTAAAGGGGCGATTGTCACAGATATTCATGAGGATGACAAATCAGTTTATATAGATATTTCAGATACAGGCAAAGGGATTAGTAAGCAAAATATTACCAGGGTTTTCAAGCCTGGGTTCACTACCAAGAAAAGGGGATGGGGGCTTGGATTGAGCCTTTCCCGGCGCATCATCAAACAGTATCATAAAGGAGACATCTTTGTAAAACATTCTGAAATTGGAAAAGGAACAACATTCAGAATTGTTCTAAAAAAATAAACCGCTTACATTTGCACTCCCAAATGGTGTTGCCCGGGTGGCGAAATTGGTAGACGCACCACTTTGAGGTGGTGGCGCCCGAAAGGGTGTGCTGGTTCGAATCCAGTCTCGGGCACTTCATTGGATTGGCTCCCAAAAACGGGAGCCAATTTTTTTTTGGAGCTGCTGAAACCCTTGTCTGCACTGCATATCAGGGCAAGCACCTCATTTATACGGTTGGTTCGATACG
>JAEUVO010000066.1 GCA_016786885.1 Chitinophagaceae bacterium
TTTACCAGCAGCTTTACCAGCTTTCTTACGTACCACTTCACCAACATAGCGTACACCTTTTCCTTTGTACGGCTCAGGCTTACGAAGACTGCGCAGTTTAGCAGCTACCTGGCCAATCAATTGCTTGTCGATACCTTCCAGTGTAATAATTGGGTTCTGACCTTTTTCCTGAGCAGTAGCCACTTTCAACTCTTTTGGTACTTCGAATATGATATTGTGAGAATATCCTAAAGCAAGATCCAGTACATTACCCTGGTTGGAAGCTTTAAAACCAACTCCTATCAGTTCCAATTTTCTTTCAATACCATCAGTAACACCTTTCACCATGTTAGCAACAAGTGCACGGTATAATCCATGCATTGCGCGGTGGCGGATCTGATCTGTTGGACGTCCAAAAGAAACATGACCATCTTTTACTTCTACCGTGATATCACGGTCAATTGCCTGCTTCAGCTCTCCCTTTTTACCTTTTACAGTTACCACATTATCCTTACCAACTGTAATTGTAACTCCTTCAGGAATAGTGATCGACTTTTTACCTATACGAGACATAAAATCTGTTTAATTTTTATTTATTGTTTGTCACTGACCGGTCAGCCTATATAGGTTCGGCTTAATGTATCAGCAACGTTTTCTTTCTAATAAACGTAACACAAAACTTCGCCACCTACGTTTTGCATTTTTGCTTCTTTATCTGTCATCACTCCTTTAGAAGTGGACAAAATAGCCACCCCTAGCCCATTTTTTACACGACGAAACTCAGCCGGCTTTGCATACTGACGCAAACCCGGGCGGCTTACTCTTTCCATGCTCTGAATAGCCGGTTGCTTTGTCGATGGATCATACTTCAAAGCGATTTTAATAACGCCTTGTTTATTATCATCCTCAAATTTGTATTTCAGGATATAACCCTGGTTGTACAGGATCTCCGTCATACGTTTTTTTAGATTTGATGCGGGAATATCCACCACACGGTGGCCAGCCATCTGTGCATTACGGATTCTTGTCAGAAAATCTGCTATAGGATCTGTTACCATATTTTTGCCCTCCTACGTCCCGTCTCGTTTTAAACGAGACGAAATAATTGGAAAAGTTTAGTTTAATTAATATAATTTTTTACCAGCTTGCTTTTTTAAGCCCTGGAATTTTGCCATTCAGTGCCATGTCACGCAATGCTATCCTTGAGATGCCAAAGTAGCGGACATAACCTTTAGGACGACCAGTCAACTGGCAACGATTCTTCAAACGAACTTTAGAAGAATTTTTCGGCATTTCGTCAAGAGCTTTCCAATCACCTGCTTTTTTCAGCTCTTCTCTTTTAGCTGCATGCTGGGCGACCATTTTCTCTCTTTTTCTTTGCCTGGCCTTTACTGATGTTTTTGCCATGTTTATTTATCCTTTTAGTTTGAATTATTTTTTGCATTCCTGAAAGGCATACCTAATTCTTTCAGCAACTCATATGCTTCCTCATCGGTATTAGCCGTTGTAACAAAAGTGATATCCATACCAGTGATCTTATTCACTTTATCGATATCTATCTCCGGGAATATGATCTGCTCAGTAACTCCCAATGTGTAATTACCACGGCCATCAAAAGCTTTTTCATTCACACCTTTGAAGTCACGAACACGGGGAAGTGCTACAGAGATCAAACGATCCAGGAACTCATACATCTTCTCTCCGCGAAGTGTAACTCTTGCGCCAATAGGCATATTTTTACGCAACTTGAAGTTGGAAATATCCTTTTTAGACATTGTAGCTACGGCCTTCTGACCAGAGATAGTAGTTAACTCGTCAATAGCGATGTCAACCATTTTCTTATCAGATACAGCGCCATTCACACCACGGTTCAGGCAGATCTTCTCCAATTTGGGAGCCTGCATAACAGTTTCGTAGCTGAATTTTTTTACCAGAGCAGGTACAACATCTTTTTTGTACTTATCTGCCAGTCTTGGGGTATATGTTTTTGTACTCATATAATTCACTTATTAAGTCAGTCAAGAAATCAGATTTTCTCTCCTGATTTTTTAGATATCCTTACAGTTTTACCATTCTCTCTTTCTCTCTTCACTTTTGCTGGTGCTTTCGCTTTCGCATCCCAAAGCATTACATTACTGATTTGTATTGGCGCCTCTTTTTTCACAATACCACCTTTGGTATTCTGAGCGGATGGTTTAGTGTGCTTTGTAATGATGTTAACACCTTCTACAATCACTTTACCTTTTTCTACCAAAACTTCCTTTACCGTACGTGGCTTGGATAAATCTTTATCATCGCCGGTGATCACCACGACACTGTCGCCTTTACGGATGTTATACTTTGGTTTAAATCTTGCTTTCATTTTATCTGTCGTTAATGGGTTTTACCCTTTTAATCAATTATAATACTTCAGGTGCTAAGGAGATAATTTTCATATATCCTTTATCACGGAGTTCCCTGGCTACCGGCCCGAAAATACGAGTACCGCGAGGCTCATCAGACTGGTTCAGTATCACCACTGCATTGTCATCAAAACGGATATAAGAACCATCTTTGCGGCGAAGTTTGTTGGTAGTACGAACGATCACAGCTTTAGCAACTGTACCTTTTTTAATACCACCCTGTGGTATTGCATCCTTTACTGTTACTACAATCTTATCGCCAATTCTGGCATAACGCTGACCGCTGTTGCCGAGTACACGGATACAAAGCACCTCTTTGGCACCACTGTTATCCGCCACATTCAACCGGCTTTCTTGCTGAATCATATTTTGAGCTTTTAGCTTTGAGCTGTTAGCTGTTAACCAGCTTACAGCAATTATTATTCTAATTTTTTCAGTTGACAAAAAGCCAACAATACTATTTCACTTTCTCTACTACTTCCACCAATCTCCAGCGTTTTGTTTTACTGAGCGGACGGGTTTCCATAATTTTTACCACGTCACCAATGCTGCACTCATTTTTATCATCGTGAGCATGGAACTTAGTAGTCTTTTTAACGAACTTACCATAGATGGGGTGCTTTACTTTTCTTTCTACGGCAACCGTGATGGTTTTAGTCATCTTGTTGCTGGTTACCACACCAATCCTGGTCTTTCTTAAATTTCTTGCTTCCATTTTTTTAGCTTTATTATGCTTGCTGTTGCTTTAACTTCAATTCCGTTTTCAGTCGGGCAATCTCCCGGCGTAAACCGCGGATGGTCATTGGATTTTCCAATGGTGAAATGGCATGAGCAAACTCCAGTTTTTTCAAACGCTGTTTATCTTCCTCAAGGCGTGCCTTAAGATCTAGCTCATTCATTCCGTGGATACTTTTTACAAAATCTGCTTTTTTTGACATCGCTTTACGATTTATAAATTATTACGCTGTAACCAGGTCACGACGTACAATAAACTTGGTTTTAATAGGAAGCTTACCTGCAGCCAGTGCTAAAGATGCACGGGCAACCTGCTCACTAACACCGTCAATTTCAAATAAAATGCGGCCTGGCCTTACGACTGCAGCCCAAAACTCGAGGTTCCCTTTACCCTTACCCATCCTCACTTCTGCAGGTTTTCTTGTGATGGGCTTATCAGGGAAAATACGGATCCATACATTACCTTCTCTTTTCATTTCCCGGGTTAAGGCCTGACGGGCAGCTTCAATCTGACGGTCAGTAATCCAATGCTGATCTAATGCTTTCAAAGCATAAGAACCAAATGCTATGGTAGTACCTCTCTTGGCATCGCCTTTCATGCGACCCTTCTGCATTTTCCTGTGCTTCGTTCTTTTCGGTTGTAACATTGTTTATAATTTCTAGTTACTTGATTCTTTTTTCGAAAATTAATTTCTTCTTTCCCCTCTTCCGCCACCTCTTCTGTCTCCACCACCTCTTCTGTCATCACGACGTTCTCCACCACGATGATCATCTCTTCTTTCTCTTCTGTCGCTTACCTCGCTCTTGCCTCCAACAAAGTTGGGGTTCAGGTCTCTCTTCGCTAATACTTCACCCTTACATATCCATACTTTGATCCCTATCTTGCCATATACAGTCTGCGCAAACACATTTGCATAATCGATATCCATACGGAATGTATGCAGGGGCACACGGCCTTGTTTGAATTCTTCACTACGGGCAATCTCAGCACCAGCTAAACGACCGCTCAATTTGATCTTGATACCCTCAGCACCCATACGAAGTGCAGAAGCGATAGCCATTTTAGTAGCTCTCTTAAAATTGATACGGTTCTCGATCTGACGGGCAATAGTGTCTCCTACGATCATTGCATCCAGCTCCGGACGACGTATCTCAAGAATATTGATCTGAACATCTTCCTTACCAGTCAGTTTTTTCAACTCTTCTTTGATACGATCAACTTCTCCGCCGCCTTTACCGATAATGATACCAGGTTTTGAAGTGTGGATAGTAACAATCAGCTTACCCAGTGTTCTCTCAATTACAATTTTTGAGATACCGCCTTTGTTGATACGGGCATTCAGGTAAGTTCTGATCTTATGATCTTCGATCAGTTTGCCAGCATAATCTTTTTTGCTGCCATACCAGTTAGATTCCCATCCACGGATGATGCCTAAACGGTTACCAATCGGATTTGCTTTTTGACCCATGTTTATTCAGGTTATTCGTTATTACGTTTAATTTTTAGATTCTTTTGTGTCCACTATTACAGTAACATGATTACTGCGTTTGCGAACACGGTAACCACGACCCTGCGGAGCAGGACGCATTCTCTTTAAAGTTCTTGCTCCATCAACAAAGATTGTTTTTACAACCAGTTGACTTTCATCACCACCTTCATTCTTCTGCTTCCAGTTGCTGATAGCACTCAGCACCAGTTTGCGCAAAGGAACTGCAGGATGCTTTGGGTTATGCTCCAATTCAGCCAATACTTTTTCTACCTTCTGACCACGGATAAGGTCAGCAAGCAAACGCATTTTGCGGGGTGAAGTCGGATAATTTCTCAGTTTAGCTACTGCTTCCATTTTAATTAGTTTCTAGATTAACCTTCTTTTTTAGAGTGTCCTTTGAACTGGCGGGTAGGTGCAAATTCGCCTAATTTATGACCTACCATAAATTCCGTTACATACACCGGGATGAACTTATTGCCATTATGCACAGCAAAAGTATGACCAACAAAATCAGGTGAAATAGTAGAGCGGCGGCTCCATGTCTTGATCACGCCTTTTTTGTTTTTGCCTTCATTCATAGCTAATACTTTCTTTTCAAGATGAGTAGCTATATAAGGACCTTTTTTAATCGAACGAGCCATGATTTATGTCGTTGTATTGTTAATTAGTTTTATTACTTAGCCAACTTACTTCCATTCTTACGCTGGATGATCAGTTTATCACTTCCTTTACCTTTAGTTCTTGTTTTCAGACCTCTTGAGTACTGACCGTTCCTGCTACGAGGCTGACCACCTGAAGCTTTACCTTCACCACCACCCATCGGGTGATCTACAGGGTTCATTGCCACACCGCGGTTTCTTGGTTTGATGCCTTTCCACCTGTTGCGACCTGCTTTACCCATACTCTGCAAACTATGGTCGCTATTGCTTACCACACCTACAGTAGCATAACAGTTAATCAATACCTTTCTTAATTCTCCGCTCGGCATTTTCAACACCGCATATTTCTCTTCCTTGTTTGTCAATTGAGCTGAGGAACCGGCACTGCGGGCCAACTTACCACCCTGACCAGGCTGCATTTCAATATTATGAACGTTGGTACCTAGCGGCATGTTCTTCATTGGAAGAGCATTACCAACTTCAGGAGCAACATCTTTCCCGCTTTCCACTTTGGCACCTACCTGTAAACCCTGAGGAGCCAGGATATAACGCTTCTCACCATCAGTATAATTCAATAGTGCAATGAAAGCTGTACGGTTTGGATCATATTGAATAGACTCTACAGTAGCAATACCAGCTTTATTTCTCTTGAAATCAATAATACGGTATTTCTTCTTGTGGCCACCACCTCTGTACCGCATAGACAGATGACCAGAAGAGTTACGACCACCAGTTCTTGGTTTAGCTTCTACAAGGCTCTTTTCAGGAACATTTGTAGTAACCTCAGCATAGGCATTACCGATTCTCCAACGGGTACCGGCTGTAACAGGTTTAAATTTTCTTAGTGCCATTTTTCAATTTCTTTTACCCTAATCCTCTTAAAGAGGAATTACAGGGCCTAATTTATTTCAACACTTCGCGGCGGTTGTTTGCCTTACTTTTTCCTTAAAGGATTGGAGGTGGTTAAATATTTGAATACAGATCAATATTCTCACCTTCTGCTACTGTTACAAAGGCCTTCTTGTATGCAGGCTTACGGCCTGAGATTACACCAGCTTTTGTAAAGCGGCTTTTATTTTTCCCCGGAACAACAGCAGTGTTAACACCTGTTACGGTTACACCGTAAAAGCTCTCTACTGCTTTTTTAATTTCCAGTTTGTTTGCTTTTTTGGCCACTTTGAAAGCATAGCGATGCAGTTTGTCCTGCTGTGCATTTGCTTTTTCTGTCAAAATGGGTTTTATCAATACTTCAGAAAGTTTCATTTCTTACTCTTTAGAATGTTTTAAATTATGCTTCCGCCTTTTCATCATCTGCAAAAATCTTTGCTGCACTTTCAGTTAATACCAGTACTTCAGAATTGACAATATCATATGTATTGATATCACTCAGTAAAACTCCTAATACAGAAGGAACATTACGGATTGACAACTGAAGATTATCATTATTCTCAGGCATGATGAACATTGCTTTCTTATCAGCAACTTTCAGGCTGCCCATAATTTCCATAAAGCTTTTGGTTTTTGGAGAGTCCATCGTAATGTCCTCAACTACAACAATTGCATTATCCTTTGCTTTGTAGCTTAGTGCAGAAATTTTTGCCAGGTCTTTTACCTTGCGGTTCAACTTGATGTCATAAGAGTGCGGCTTTGGACCGAAAATAGTACCACCACCCTTGTATAAAGGGTTACGGATATTACCCTTACGGCTTCCACCAGTCCCTTTTTGACGATGCAGCTTACGGCTGGCACCCTGTACTTCAGCACGGGTCTTCACTTTGTGAGTTCCCTGACGTTGTGCAGCAAGGTATTGTTTAACGGCCAGGTAGATAACATGGTTATTGGGCTCAGCACCAAAGATCTCTTCGGGAAGCTCCACTGTTCTGCCTGTCGCCTTTCCTTTTGTATTTAAAACTTCAACTTTCATTTTCTTATCATTTTATCTTTCGTCTCGCCTTAAACGAGATCAGGATGCTATCAAAACTTATTTCTGAATTAAAACAATTGAACCGTTGTGACCAGGTACAGAACCGCTAACCAGGATGTAATTCTTTTCTGCAAAAATCTTTACCACTTGCAGGCCTTTCATTTTTACACGGTCATTACCCATACGGCCTGCCATACGAACACCCTTCATTACACGGCTGGCATCTGATGAGTTACCGAGTGAACCCGGAGCTCTCTGACGATCATGCTGACCGTGAGATTGCTGTCCTACACCATGGAAACCGTGGCGTTTAACAACACCCTGGAATCCTTTACCTTTTGTAGTACCTACCACTTCAACTTTATCGCCTTCTGCGAAAATGTCAACAGTAATGGTTTCACCAATATTTTTTTCGATTGAAAAATCGCGGAAT
Organism: Chitinophagaceae bacterium; assembly: GCA_016786885.1. Classification (GTDB taxonomy): domain Bacteria; phylum Bacteroidota; class Bacteroidia; order Chitinophagales; family Chitinophagaceae; genus JJ008. The sequence continues at coordinate 7,623 of JAEUVO010000066.1, forward strand.
TCTTTGGAGAATTTTTTTGGAGCTGTTTGAGCTTTTGCGAAGTGATTTACTTCGGCTTTAGTGGAATGCTTTTCATTTTTGTCGCCAAAAGAAAGCTGGAGAGCATTGTACCCATCAGACTCTTTGGTCTTAACATGAGTAACTACACAGGGACCTGCCTCAATGATCGTACAGGCAGTCTGTTTGCCGGAAGGATCGAAGATACTGGTCATCCCAATTTTTTTCCCAATAATACCTTTCATGTTGTTCAATTTATGCCTGCAAGGTTATTGGGACATTTCAAACCCGAAAGTCTGAACTTCAATCCCCGTTTGCCACCGACCTTTTCCTTTATGGGGAAGTACCGGTAGTAAACAAACCCTGAATGGCTTGTTTTATGTTTAGTGGCCAGAGCTCTTTTTTCTTTCGCTTTTAACGAACGATTGAGAGATAGCAAAAATTTAAATCAATATATAAGAACTAATGAGGCAATGCCTCTTCTTCTACGCTTTAATCTCAACTTCCACTCCGCTGGGTAAATCCAGCTTGCTCAACGCATCCACCGTACGGCTTGAAGACGTGTAGATATCCAGTAAACGCTTATGCGTAGCTAACTGGAACTGCTCACGGCTTTTCTTATTTACGTGGGGTGAACGCAATACAGTAAAAATTTTACGGCGGGTAGGCAGAGGAATAGGACCTGTTACCACGGCGCCGGTACTGCGTACCGTTTTTACGATCTTTTCAGCTGATTTGTCTACCAGGTTGTGATCGTAAGACTGTAATTTGATTCTGATTCGCTGAGACATGTGTAAAATCCCAATTTTCTTTTGGGAGTGCAAAGGTAAGGGTGAAGGCTATTCCTTCCAAATAGTTGGGAAAGAATTTTGTAGGTTGTGAACAAACTTATTATTTATCATTTTCAATAAACATAGGTGATTGATTTTCAGACTTAACTTAGTGCCTTGATGGAAACAACCCATAATAGAAAATCAAATGCCGGTAACTTATTAAAGTTGCTCCTTAAAATTACCGTTACGGCTGTTTGTATTTGGTATGTTTCAGGCAAAATTGATTTTACCAAAGCCGGAGGGGCCCTTAGAAATGCAGACTGGTTCTATCTTTTGCTTGGTTTATCCACCTTTATTATCTCCAAGGTAATTTCAGCTGTCCGGCTGAACATTTATTTTAAAAATATCAGTATCATTCTAACACAATGGGATAATATAAAACTGTACTGGCTGGGGATGTTTTATAATTTATTCCTGCCTGGCTCAATCAGCGGTGATGCTTATAAAGTAATCCTGCTAACAAAGAGATTCCGGATAGCTTACAAAAAAACAACCGCGGCTATATTGCTTGACCGTTTCAGCGGCTTACTTGGCCTTGGGCTTATACTTGCTGCCTACTCTTTCTTTGTCTTCAATGAGACTTTGTACATAATAGTGCTTGCGGCTGGCTCAATATTCTCAATAATCGCATTTTACTTTATTATAAACCGATTCTTCAAAGACTTTATTCCCGGTTTTACTTCCACTCTTATTCTTGGTATTCTGGTGCAGGCTATACAAGTACTCTGCATTTATATGATAATGCTGGCCTTACATGTACCCACACATCATTATTCAGATTACATTTTCCTTTTTTTGGTATCTTCTGTAGTATCAATTTTACCATTAACTATTGGCGGGCTGGGTATAAGAGAAGTGGTATTCCTGGAGGGCTCTGTATATTTTGGATTAGTTCAGGAAACCTCTGTGATCATCAGCATTCTCTTTTACCTGATTACATTGCTTACATCAGCCTGGGGAGTCTACTATGTCTTCAGAAATCCTTTAAATGAAAAAGGGCCCAGTGATGAGCCCTTAATCTCTTGAACTTGTGTTTTTCATAATCTTGAATCAGGCCTTTAACAGGAACTGGTATCGTAAAACGGGGGAATTCCGTTCATGTGTAGCAAACACAATGCCATAGATATGATTTCCAATTGATTCAGGTTAATTAATATACACAAAAAACCTCTCAGCTTTGACAAGACATAGTGGGAAGAATTAGTTTATTGCTTTAGGAATAGGCGTGTCAATATCCTGGTCCCGGCTGTCCACCGGATAAAATATATACCCGAATTCAAGCGGCTTACATTTAGCTGGGTCAGCGAGGCGTTTCTCGCAGGGGTCGATTCTATCACTGGTCTGCCCAAGGCATCAAAAATTTGTATAGTAGCTTGAAATGCTGGTGAGGTCGGATGCTTTAAAAAGATATCACCTGACGCTGGGTTGGGCGAAACGGTCAGTTCCGGAGAGTTCACTGAACCAGATCCTCCTGTTGACGTTACAGTTGTATAGGTAAACCCGGATAATGTTCCTGTACCCCCGGGTGTTGTAACGCTTACATTCCCGGATGCGCCGGCACCTACAACCGCTGAAATACTTGTAGCAGAGTTAACAATAAATGACTGTGCTGGTGTTCCGCCAAAACTAACAGCCGTAGCACCAGTGAAATTGGTTCCGGTAATCGTTACTGTTGCGCCGGTGGTAGCAATAACTGGAGTAAATGATGTGATGGTTGGCGCCGGTATAAATGTAAAAATCTGATTGATTGAATGAGCAGTACCGCCCGGCGTCGTAACAAAAACGTTTCCTGTATTGCCAGTACCTACAACTGCGCTTATTGAAGTTGAAGAAGTTACAGTAAATGAAGATGCCGGTACACTGCCAAACCTTACCAGTGTTGCGCCTAAAAAATTAGTTCCGGTTATACTCACTACAGTACTTGTACCACCGCTGGTTGGTGTAAATGATGTAATAGTTGGAGCCGCTACATATGTAAACCCGGCTAATGTTGCTGTACCTCCCGGAGTTGCCACACTTACATCGCCTGAGGCACCTGCTGCAACCACTGCAACTATTGTAGTGGGAGAAACTATAGTGAACGATGATGCCGGAATACCGCCAAAACTTACACTGGTTGCCCCAATAAAACCACTCCCTGTTATTGTAACTGACAACCCGCTACCGGAAGTCGTTGGAGTAAACGAGGTTATTGTTGGCCCATAATAAAACCAACCCATAGATGCTGTGCCGCCCGCTGTTGTTACACTTATGTTTCCGGAAGCTCCGGAACCAACTGTTGCGGTTATTGTAGTTGAATTGACCACTGTAAAAGAAGATACCGCCACTCCCCCGATGCTTACACCGGTCACTCCTGTAAAATTTGAGCCGGTAATAGTTACTACAGTTCCGGCTGTTCCGTTTGTGGGGCTGAAAGAGGTAATAGAAAGCCCTGTGTAGCCAATTAAATTTTTTAACACTGAAATTATAGGACTCCCACTATTGGCCACTAAAATATCAGGGCGGTTATCGAGGTCAAAATCGCCGGTAGCCACAGCCCAGGGAGCCTGAAATATCGCATAACTTACATCTTCTGCTAATGAAAAATTTCCGGGTGAACTTGTATTTCTCAATACTGACACTGATGCTAATGGACGGTTACCCCTTATAAAATCAAGCTTTTCATCACCATTGAGTCCATCTACACATCCCTTTTTTCCAATACCAATGATCTGTTGAATTCCAAAATTAAAGTTGCCAGTATTTCTAAAGAGGTAATCATCAGTAATAACGTCCGGCTTGCCATCTTCGTCAAAATCAGCCGTCGTGACGTTGGTAAAAGACCCCGCCCCAATCATGCTTCCAAAGAAAATAACTGAAAAAGAAAGGAAACCTTGCTGGGTACTATTATTCCTCAAAAAGGTTAAATAAGTAGAACCTCCTTTACCGACTATGAGGTCATTTTTGCCATCATTATCAAAATCTGCAACTGCGAGACTTGTTACAAAATGAAAATTGTTAAACCCATTTTGAAGGTCTATAGCTTGAAGTTGCGTAAAAGCTATGTTTGAGCCATTACTAATATTTCTATAGAAGATTATGGTTTCGTTGCCATTATTAATAACAGCCAAATCGGGTTTTCCGTCATTATCAAAATCAGCAATAACAACATCAGAGGGATTAACTCCTGTCTGCAATTGTATCCGTGGTGCAAAGGAAATATTACCTGCCGTACTGGTATTTTTATAAACTATCAGAAGATTATTGTTTGTTCCGGGAGTTGAAACATCAGCATTAATGACAGCAATATCTGGTTTTCCGTCAGAATCAATATCCCCAACAGCAAGTTTAGCAGGCTTCCCGTCACCAACGGTCGAATCAACTTTGGCTGCAAAAGAAAGTGCATTTAAAGAGCTTGTATTTCTAAAAAAAGAAACACTTCTGCCATCTCTGTTTGCAGAAACAACATCCGATTTTCCATCACCATCAAAATCTGCAACTGCAGCATCAACAGGGTTTGCTCCTGATATAAAATCTGTTCTGCCGGCAAAACTGGTAGCCGAAAACACCCCGCCCCCCGGAAATGTTACACGAAATGCATTGGGAGAAATGGCTGATAGATTATTTGTAATAACGGATATATTCTTTGATAAGGCTCCGGCCGGTACTACAACTACAATTGTATTACCTGTTGCAGAACTAATTGCTGCTTTAACTGGCCCAAAATAAACTATATTATTTGCTGCAACAGGATTGAAATTTGCGCCTGTGATTGTTACTGATGTGCCAACAGGACCTGAGGCCGGAGCAAAAGAATGGATAACAGGATTTGTAATGTAGCTAAACCCGGGTAATAATACTGAACCACCCACGGTGGTGACAGATACATTTCCTGATGCACCACTGCCAACCACCGCAGTAATAGTAGTAGGATTAATTACTGTAAAGGATGATGCTGCAACTCCGCCAAAGCTTACAGCAGTTGCTGTGGACAGGTTTGTTCCTGTAATAGTAACAATACCTCCGGTGCCGGTAAAAGCCGGTGAAAAAGATGAAAGTGTGGGAGCCGGAATAAAAGTAAACCCTGCCAATGATGCTGTACCTCCCGAAGCAGTTACTGATACTGCACCTGATGCGCCAAAACTGACAACCGCATTAATAGTTGTTGAATTAACTACATTGAAAGAATTGGCATTTACACCTCCAAACCTGACAGCTGAAACATTTGTAAAATTTGTTCCTATTATTACCACAGTTGTGCCTGAGCCTGCCGATACAGGACTAAAAGATGTGATGGTTGGTGGCGGCAGATAAGTAAACCCTGCCATTGAATGTGTACCAAAAGAATTTGTTACTGAAACATTTCCCGATGCCCCATTTCCAACAACCGCAGTAATAGTAGTTGAGTTTACAACGGTAAACGAAGAAGCCGGCACACCGCCAAAACTTACTGCTGTTGAGCCGGTAAAATTTATCCCTGTTATAGTAACCGTTGCACCTGTACCTGCTGATTGGGGGCTAAAAGAAAAAACCTGTGGTATGGGCGCATAATTAAATCCCGGCAACGATCCGCTTCCGAAAGAAGTTGTAACACTTACATTTCCTGAAGTGCCCGGTCCTACGATAGCTGAAATAGTAAAAGGATCGTTTACTATAAATGATCCGGCAGCTGTTCCGCCAAAACTAACGTCAGTGGCGTTATTAAAATTAAATCCCGAAATAACAACACTGGTTCCCTGGAACCCGCTGGTTGGCGTAAATGAACTAATGACCGGCGGGCCAGCAAATAAAAAACCAGATTTGGAACCCGAGCCAGTTGCATTTGTTACCGTCACATCACCAGATGCACCTGTTGCAACAACAGCAGTTATTGTAGTTGAATTAACTACGGTAAATGATGATGCAGGTATTCCTCCAAAGCTTACAGCACTTATGCCGGCAAAGTTTGTTCCGGTAATGGTAACAGTAGCGCCTGAGGCTGCTGTTGTCGGGGTAAATGAAACTACTTCGGGTGACCCACATTTGTTTTTAAAAGCCGAAATATTATCCATCGTAAACTCAGAAACTGATAAATCAGGTTTACTGTCTGCATCCAGGTCACATAGTGCTATTCCATAAGGGCCGAAACGGCCCTGAAAGCTATAACCGGTGCCAAACGCAATCGTACCACTTATACTATTATTCTGATATACATTTACCTTACCTGCACCCGTATTAGTTAACGCAATATCTGGTTTCCCATCTCCATTAATATCTCCGATAGCAGAATGGTAAGAAGTAGAGGCGGAAGCACCGTTTAGTGAAGTACTAAAATTGAAAGAAATATTTCCGGATGTACTGGTATTCCGGAATAATTGGGCCCCGCTTCCAGTAGAATTAGTGATTACAACAGACAGATCTGCTTTTCCATCACCATCAAGATCTCCGGCTGTAATACCATAGGGCTGATTTCCTGAACCATTATTTATATCTGCCCTTGCTGCAAATGAAATTGTTCCAGGTGTACTTGTATTTCTGAAAATTGAAAAAGTATTCAGAAGATTGTTGGTTACTGCAAGATCAATTTTACCATCACCATCAAAATCAGCTGAAGCTATACTTTCTAACCCGAGTGCAATAATGAAATCAACTTTAGGGGCAAAAGAAATAACTCCCTGGCTACCTGTATTACGAAAAACAGACAAAGTTCCATTCAGGTAGCAAACAGTTGCAATATCCTGTTTACCGTCTCCATCAATATCGGTAATAGTTATCCCATGAACTCCGCTAACAGTAGAAAAATCTACTTTCGGTGCAAATGAAATATTGCCGACCGTGCATGTATTTCTGAAAACTGAAATATTTAAATCGAAATTACTGCTGGCTACTAAATCCGGTTTACCATCTCCATCTAAATCACCTGCAGCAAGCGAATAGGTAGTAACACCGTTATTAATGTTTTGTACCGGAGCGAAGTTTACACCTCCGGCTGTACTGGTATTTCTCAATACAGAAATGGAAGCAGGCTGACCACTTATGCTATAATTATTTGGTGTGGAAATATCAGGCTTTCCATCCCCGTCAAGGTCTGAAACAATAATGGAATTGGGGTGCAAATCCGTTGCAAAATCAGTCCTTGCGGAAAAACTATTCGAGTTAATTTGGCCTCCACCTGCAAAAGTGATATTAAATACTCTTGAAGCTAATGCTGTCAATCCGTTTACGGTTACACTTAAGGGCTGATAAGTAGCTCCTGCTGGAACTGTAACTGTTAGTGACCCCGCAGATGCGGCAGTGACACTTGCCCGCACTGCTCCGAAATACACAACATTATTAGCGGCTGTTGTGCTGAAGTTTGAACCATTGATTGTAACAGTAGTACCTACAGGGCCAGAGGCCGGTGAAAAAGATGTAATGACTGGCTGTGAAATAGTAATCAGGGAAATAAATAAGACAAATACAGAAAGTAAACCCGCTTGGGAATAACTCCTATACTTTCTTACACAAAAACCAGCCATAAGGATATGTTTAATATGATCCAATATAAATAAAAAATCCCGGCTTTTTTACCGGGATTTTTATCATTAAATCAGCTAGTAAATCTATGCACTCACCTTCCCTTTTACCTTTGCTATCACCTCTTCAGCGATATTATTAGGAGCCGGAGAATAATGAGAAAACTCCATCGTAGATGATGCACGGCCTGATGACAGTGAACGAAGTTGAGTTACATAACCAAACATTTCACTCAACGGTACTTTTGCTTTGATCACCTCAGCACCAGCACGGTTATCCATACCTTCCAGTATTGCACGGCGACGGTTAAGATCACCTGTAACATCACCCATATACTGCGCAGGAGTTATCACTTCCACCTTCATGATTGGTTCAAGTAATACAGGTTTTGCTTTTCTTGCTGCTTCGCGGAAACCTTGTTTAGCACAAAGTTCGAAAGACATAGAATCAGAGTCAACAGCATGGAAGCTACCGTCAAATACACGGATCTTCATGTTATCAACCGGATAGTTGGCCAATACACCTGTTGTCATTGATTGCTCAAATCCTTTCTGGATAGCCGGAACAAATTCACGGGGAATTGAACCTCCGAATAAATCATTCACAAACTGGTAGTGCTTATCAGGATTTTCTGCCTTCCATTCTGCATCTACCGGTCCGAGGCTGAATTGAATATCAGCGAATTTACCACGACCACCCGTTTGCTTTTTCAGGGTCTCCCGGTGTTCAATAGTAGCATTGAATGCTTCCTTGTAAGCCACCTGCGGTGCACCCTGGTTTACTTCTACTTTGAATTCACGACGCATACGATCAATAATGATCTCCAGGTGCAACTCACCCATTCCACGAAGGATAGTCTGACCGGTATCTTCATCTGTATTTACACGCAGTGTTGGATCCTCTTCCACCAGTTTAGCTATCGCCATACCCATTTTATCAACGTCAGCCTGAGTTTTAGGTTCTACTGCTACAGCGATTACCGGCTCAGGTATAAACATATTCTCCAAAGTGATAGGATGGTTTTCATCGCATAATGTATCGCCGGTTTTAATCTCTTTAAAACCAACTGCAGCTCCAATATCACCAGCTTCGATGAAATCAATTGGATTTTGCTTGTTGGCAAACATCTTCATGATACGGCTGATCCTTTCCTTCTTACCGCTTCTTACGTTCAACACATAAGAACCCGCATCCAGGTGACCAGAATAGCACCGGAAAAATGCTAGGCGACCCACAAACGGATCAGTCATGATCTTAAAGGCTAATGCAGCGAAAGGCTCTTTTGGATCTGCTTTACGGGTGATTTGCTCACCTGAATCAGGATCAGTACCTACTGTATCAGGAATATCAACCGGTGAAGGCAGGTAACGGCAAACGGCATCCAGTGCTGTCTGCACACCTTTATTTTTAAATGAAGAACCGCACATCATCGGAACGATGCTCAGGTCAACAGTTGCTTTGCGGATCGCTTCATGCATTTCATCTTCGGTGATACTATTAGGATCATCGAAGAATTTTTCCATCAACTTATCATCGTATTCAGCTACGGCTTCCACCAGGTTAGCTCTCCATTCTTTTGCTTCTTCCAGCATATCAGCAGGTACTTCTATTTCATCAAAGGTCATACCTTCTGTTTCCATATGCCAGATAATCCCCTTCATTTTGATCAGGTCCACCACACCTTTAAAATCATCTTCAGCACCAATCGGCAACTGGAGAGGCACAGCTTTTGAACCCAGCATTTCTTTCACCTGCTTTACCACCATCAGGAAGTCAGCACCGGCACGATCCATTTTATTTACAAATCCAATACGGGGAACCCCATAACGGTTAGCCTGGCGCCATACTGTTTCAGACTGCGGCTCAACACCATCCACTGCAGAAAATAAAGCAATCAAACCATCCAGTACCCTCATTGAACGTTCTACCTCTACAGTAAAGTCAACGTGGCCGGGAGTATCGATAATGTTGAAAGAATATTTCTTTGTATCAGCAGTAGCTTTCCCTAAAACAGTTGGGAAATTCCACTGGCAGCTAACAGCTGCAGAAGTAATGGTAATACCTCTTTCTTTTTCCTGCTCCATCCAGTCAGTAGTAGCGGCGCCATCATGCACCTCACCAATACGGTGGATCATACCTGTATAACGGAGAATACGCTCCGTAGTGGTGGTCTTACCGGCATCAATGTGAGCCGCAATACCAAAGTTTCTTTGAAATTTTAAATCTGCCATGACTGCTTTATTTTCAGTTATTTATATACAACCATAAAACCAAACGGTTTTGGAGGCGCAAAGGTAGGGGAAAAAGCCGGAAAATAAAGCTCCGGAAGATTCTTAATCTGTCCTGTGGATAAATTGAAAACTACAGCTCAAAATGCCCTATTTGCACTCACATACAAAGGCTCAAAATCCATTTATCTTTATTTCAACGTAAATGGAGGCGATATGGAAAGAAAAATCTACAACCCGATACAAAAAGACCAGGTAACATTTCTGAAGACTCATGCGGATACTAATGGTGAGTGTACTCTTGTAGAAGTGGAGTTAGCCGATGGTGGTGGTGTTGGCTTGCATTACCACAAGACTTATTCAGAAAAGTTTGGCTGCCTGGAAGGAGAAGTACAGGTACAACTCGGAAAGATTTTACATACACTAAAGGCTGGTCAATCAGCAACAGCTGAGCCAAAAGTCAACCATCTTTTTCGCAACCGAAGCGGCAAGCCCTGCAAATTCAGGGTTGAACTACGACCAGCCAGCCGTGGTTTTGAACAGTCATTACAGATAGGTTATGGGCTTGCAAATGATGGCCTCACCAAATCAAACGGATTTCCAAAAGACAAATTAGCACTTGCCTGGCTTTTTGAAATAAGCGAAAGCAATCTACCCGGATGGATGAGCATTTTGGAGTTCATTTTAAAGAAACAAGCAATAAAAGCCAGAAGAAAAGGAATTGACAAACAACTGACAGATAAGTATGTTAGATTTTAGGTTCTGAATACAGGCATAAAAAAAGTCCTCTTTTTTAAAGAGGACTTTTTTATTTGGTAAGCAATTGGCTTATTTATAATAACTCAGTGTTAATTCTGAACGACGGTTTTGCTGACGCCCTGCTGCTGTTTTATTATCAGCAATTGGTTTGGTTTCACCATAACCAGTTGCAGAAATGCGACTTTCTTCTACGCCTTTACTTACAAGGTATGCTTTAACAGCATTTGCACGGTTATCACTTAATACCTGATTTTTTTCATCTGAACCAACATTATCAGTATGCCCATCAATATTCAGGCTCATGCCGGGATTATCTTTCATTATCTGCGCTACTTCATTCAATCCTTTGAAAGACTTGCTTTGCAGTTTGGCGCTACCTGTAACAAAGAGTATATTTTTGGCAGCCATGTTAACTTTCTGTTTTACTTCTTCAGAAATAACAGGGCAACCAAAGTTTTCTTTTGGACCAGGAATCGTAACACATTTATCTTCTTCATCGTTCACACCATCTCCATCTGTATCAGGCACAGGACAACCCTGGTAACGGGCCACTCCCCAAACAGTAGGGCATTTGTCTTCCTCATCATTTATACCATCCTTATCGGTATCCGGAATTGGACATCCCTGGTAACGGGCAAGACCCGGAACAGTCGGACACTTATCTTCTTCATCATTGATACCATCTTTATCAGTATCAGGAATCGGACATCCTTCATATTTAGCTAATCCGGGAACAGTAGGGCATTTATCTAAACTATCAATAATACCATCCCCATCAGTATCTGGCGGTGGTTTTGGAGGCTCAACTTGTTTTACCTCTTTTTTCTTACCTAACCTTCCGGCTATACCAATACTATGCTGAAGATGATAGTTGGCTGTTTCATTTGTGATCGGTACTCTGTAAGTAGATGTTACAAAAAGATGTGCTTCGTCAAGGAAATTAACTTTAAGGCCAAGACCTACAGGCAAAAAAGCTCCATAGTAAGAACGATACTTATGTGCACCAACTCCCGCTATGATATAAGGTTGTACCCAATATTTTTCAGTAGTCATTTTAAGATTTATGGTGGCATTACCTTCAAGGAGCAAATTGTTATCAGCAAATGACTTATTCGGCATCGGGTATCGCATAAAAGTGGCTCCTAAAGAAGCAGCGATATCGATATGTTTTCTGATACCCTTGAAATAGGTAACCGCAAGCCCGGGAGACATCTCTTTAATTTTTGCCATTTTCTTATCGCTCAGAACCTGGCTTAATGAAGTAGTACGTATCCTTTCTGGTGAAATAAAATCATTTAGGAAAAAACTGACACCCAAAGCCTTAGGTCTGATTTCATCATCCTGGGCGTTGGCGGCAGGTACGAGCAGGTACAGCGCAATCAAAGCTGATAATATCTTCTTCATAAAGAGATAGTTTGGTTTTAATCTGAGCAAAAATAACAGGTAAGTTCAATATCCTAAAATAAATTATTTACTTAATATTCACGGCTTTGGAAGGCTTTTTTTTCAAAAAAACTAATTTCATTTCAAGTTATCTCTGTTGATAGGCCCTTTTGTATCATTTATCAGCAAAAAACTTCTCTCTGAGCATTTTATCTTCTCCATAAACATCATCATGAAATACGATTTTACCATCATGACCCTCGCAGGTAATGTAACGGATGAATACCGTCACTTTATTCCTTATCGGAATAGATCTTTTTTGTTTGTTTTTTAGCCATGTTTTTACCGAGTCAATTTTAGTATAGCCCGCATTTGCATTGAGGCTGTCATTTCCCAGAATATAAAAAGCCAGTTTTTCCCATTCCTGCACCCGCACACAACCATGACTCAAAGAACGCATAGCATTGGCAAACAGGTATCGCTGATTAGTATCATGCAGATAAACAGAATATTTATTGTCGAAAACGAATTTCATAATACCCAATGCGTTAGCATCACCGCTTCCCTGAACTACCCTGTATGGAATGCCTTTAGTATACTTTGACCAATCCACTGAATACGGATCCACTTCATTCCCATCCTTATCAACCAGGCTAAATCCTTTGCGGGCCAGATAGCCTGGATTTTTCTTAACCGCAGGCAAAATTTCCTTTGATACAATGCTGGGCGGAGGTACCCACTGAGGATAGGTGATCAATGATGAAATAAGACTTGTAAGTACAGGAGTTCTGGTTTTGGGTTTGCCACATATCACTTTCGACAACAACTTAACTTCATCATTATCCACCACTTCAAGATAATTTGCTGAAGCATTTACCCATATATATCTTGAAGGCATTTTCTCAGGAAGCTTTTTATACTTATCCATACTGATCGCAATACGAATAAATTTTTCTCTATCACTTGTATTTAGCATTCTGACTGTTCCCTCTCCTGCTCTTCCGTCCACAGTTATTCCTTTTTTCTGTTGAAACAACTTAACCGCACCTGCCAGCTGAGCAGAATCTGCATTAACGCTGTCGAACGAAATAAAACCTCCTTCATATAATCTTTTTTGCAAGAGTCTGTTGAATTTTTGCTGATCTTTCTCAGGATATGGCACCCTGGTAAATTCCCTGTAATCAGCACTGGCAAGAAAAGATCTGATACCTGCTTTTATTGAATGATAACCCCTTTGTGACGGCTCAAGCGTTTGTATCAACTTTGTCAATCCTGATTGCAACAATAAATCATATTGTTTCAGATAATACTCATCCGTTATCAATGTATCTTTCCTTAAGGTGATACTGTCGTTTGGAATTCGTCCCAGCTTGACATCCTTCACAATTTGTACAAAAGCATCCGTAAGCATAATATCTGCATTTGCCCACAACGCAGCATCTTTTCTGTCATTCCTTGCAAGACTGTCTGTTTCAAACTTCTCTCTTATTTTTTTAATTGACAAATGATGATAGTCATTGGGGAATAAACCAAATAATTGTGACTCCTCGATAAACTTAAATAATGAATCACCTTCCGGCAGCCATTCTTCTTTGCTGCACCAGATAGGAGCAAAAGCTTTTTTCTCATAGAGTAGTTTTGCAAGTTTCGCCTGCTCTATTATTACCAACGAATCCTCCGTTTTACCATCTGCATTCAATACTGCCGTCAACTTACTTCTGATAAGTTCCGTAGCTTTTTGCTGCATCTCCAAAGGTGAATCGGCAATAGTATCTTTATTAGCCTTGTTATCATTACAGGATAAAAAGGCTAAGCAGAAATAGAGAAAAGTAATAAATGGGTACAAAGGTCTTGTGGTCATAAATGGTGGTTACTGGCAGAATTTATTGGCTTAGTACTAATTTACCAGCACAGAACGATCGGCATGCACTACAAAATAAGAAATCGTTTCAACATTATAGGTACTGATGGTTGTTTTTTTTCATATCCCGGCAGAAAACAGAACCTGGTTGAAAAACTAATCAAGCTAACAAATTAGGAAAAATACGAAGCGACACAATCCTTAATTGATTTACTAACGACAGGAAAGATCAGAGAGTTGAAACATCAATTACTGCACCAGTATTTATTGGCCCATACACATGGGGGAAAGTATCCTGTGTGGATGGCGACCAGTCAAAAACATATTTGCTGGTAAGCTTATCGGTATCAATCACCAGTTTCACCAGATCAGTTTTCCCGGCGAAATATCTCTCAAGTACGCCGGCTACCTGCTGCTCTTGTGAGCAATGTATAAAACCTTCCGCCTTTAATGATGGATGCTCATAATATCCGCGGTGTTTGGCTGCATTCCATTCACCTGCTGTGGTAACATGATAGATAATTGGCATAATCGTTTGTATAGTTTCAGGTTAAAGTATAACCCTCTTAATATGTTGTTCCAATAAAAGAAAATCTGCAATTACAATCGCCGTCACTGCTTCCACTATCACAGGCGCCCTTAATGCAACACATAAATCATGGCGGCCTTTAATGGAAAAGTCTTCTGTTTTACCAGTTTCCCAGTTCAAACTGTTTTGCTCTTTTGGAGTAGACGAGGTAGGTTTAACAGCTAACCGAAAAACCAGTTCATTACCATTACTAATACCTCCTACAATACCTCCTGCATGATTGGTCCTTGTCTTACCACCAGTATTTTCAATGGCATCATTATGTTCGCTGCCAAACATTTTTGCTGCAGCAAAGCCGGTTCCAAATTCAATACCTCTCACAGCAGGAATTGCAAATACCATATGAGCCAGGGATGATTCAAGCGAATCAAAATAAGGTTCACCCAAACCCACCGGCAAACCATTGACCCTGCATTCAACTATACCACCAACACTGTCTTTAGCATCAACCGCTTTTTGTAATCCTTTTTCTAAATCATTTTCGCCGGCAATTTCTGTTACCCCGGCATGAACGCTAATCCCCGTCATTAACTTTTTGGCAATAGCACCTGCTGCAACCAAGCCTGTTGTTAATCTTGCACTGAAATGCCCGCCGCCCCGATAATCTTCATTGCCTCCAAACTTCTGGTGTGCTACCCAGTCTGCATGACCGGGGCGAGGAATGCTTCTTTGCTTTGCGTAATCATCACTGCGGGTATTCTTATTCTCGAAAAGTATAGTGATAGGGAAACCAGTTGTTTTCCCATTAAAGACTCCACTTTTAAAAATGGGATAATCTTCCTCCTGCCTAGGAGTAGTTCCTTTTTGTTTGCCTCCTTTCCTTCTTTCAAGATCGGATAACAAATCTTCCGCCGATAAAACCAATCCTGCCGGACATCCATCAATAGTTATCCCGACACATTCACCATGTGATTCGCCAAAAATAGAAATGCGGAATATGCGGCCAAATGAATTCAATATTATAAGTTGAAGTGTTGAAAAGGTAAAGATACATCAGCACCAAGCTTTTTCAAATCATTATAAAAATCAGGGTACGACTTCTTGACTGCCAGCGCCTCTTCAATAATCATTTCACTATCTGCTTTTAGTCCGGCTACGACACAGGCCATGGCAATACGATGATCATGATGTGAATGAACATCAGCTCCTTTTACAATTCCTCCGCCATGTATAACCATATTGTCATCCTGCAAATCTATTGTCACTCCCATTTTGTCAAACTCGTCCTGCAAAGTCAATGCCCTGTTACTCTCTTTATGTGTTAGCCGGCTAACGCCTTTTATAGTTGTGTTTCCTTTACAATAAGCAGCCAGGGCAACCAACGGAGGAAACAGATCGGGGCAATCTGTAGCATCAAAATAAAAACCATTCATTTCTGCCGGATGCAGTTGTATTCCCTTTGCATCCATTGCAATGCCGGCATTGGCGGCCATCAAAGCATCAACAATTGCCTTATCAGCTTGTGTTGATGCTAAATCCAACCCTCTTACTGTAATCGGGCCAGCTATGGCACCAGCAACCAATAAGAATGCACCGCCGCTCCAGTCGCCTTCCACTGTATAGTTAATTGGTTGATTAGTTGACTGGTTTATTGGGTACTCGTTATGGAAAATAAATTCTGCATAGTTTTTATTCTCTGGTACATTCAAGCCAAACTTCTTCATTACATCCATGGTCAAACCTATGTAGGGTTTGCTTTTGAGGTTACGAACCTTTATTGTAACCGTTGAACTTTCAAGTTCTGAAGCCCCTCCTGCGGAGGGGTTTGGGGAGGCTCCATAAGCCATCAACAAGCCTGTAAGAAACTGTGAACTTAATGAACCATCCACTTCAATATTTACAGGAAGCAATGGTCCTTGCACCAGCATTGGCAATTTGCCATTGCTGCTTTTTATCTTAACTCCCAGTTTTGGCAATATTTCATCAAAGAAATCCATTGGCCTTGTTACCAGGCTTCCGGAACCGCTAATCGTAATTTCTTTATCGCTTAGTGCTACAAGCGGGGTAAACATTCTTATACTTAATCCTGACTCTCCACAATTAATTTCTTTCTCTACGGGATGAATCCCGTGGCTAGTCACTCTTAACGCTTCTTTCATGTGTTCAACTTCAGCGCCCAATGCTTTAATGATTCCAACTGCTGCTTTATCATCATTGCTATGACCAGGATTATGAATGATCGTTTCTCCTTTTCTCAATAACGCTGCGGCGCAAGCCCTTTGCATAGAGCTTTTCGATGCCGGTGCCTGGATTATTCCTGATAGTTTAGAGGGATGTATTGTTACTTTCACTTTATAAATCTTGTATAATTCTTTCTAACTGTTTTAATGAAATACTTTTCACCACTCCTTTCCCAATCCTTTCCAGCAACACATAATTCATTTCTTTCCTTTCCCTTTTCTTATCCATCTTCAGCACATCAAATACTTTTTGTTTATCAAATGATGCATAAGTTGGTAAATTATATTTCTCCAGCACACTTACTACTCTTTCTGTTTGCTTAAACCCTGTCAGTTGCTCTGAAATATGACAGGCATAGGTCATACCGATAGAAATAGCCTGCCCATGTAATAATTCATATTGTGTTTCCAGGGCATGACCAAGGGTGTGGCCAAAATTCAACAACCTCCTCTCTCCTTTTTCAAATTCATCTTTCTGCACAACCCTGATCTTAATACCTGCATTCCGTTGCACCAGTTCGCAAATTGATTTTTGTCTGCCCCGGTATGTCTTCAATGAATTCCTTTCCAGCTCTGCAAACATCGCCGCATCTTTTATACAGGCATGTTTGATGATCTCTGCAAAACCATTTTCCCATTCCTGCTGTGGCAGTGAATTCAGGAAAACCATATCATGCAAAATGAAAGATGGCTGACGGATAATCCCTACCATATTTTTATACACTCCCACATCAATGCCATTCTTACCGCCGATTGAAGCATCAACCAGTCCAAGTACAGAAGTAGGAATAAAACCAAACCTTATCCCCCTAATATAAACAGAAGCAACATAACCAGTAATGTCGGTAATGACACCGCCGCCTATACCTACAAGTGTTGTTTTGCGGTCGGCCTCCATTTCAATCAATTTTTCAACCACTGCATCTACTGTAGCCTGCACTTTAAATTCTTCACCTGCTTTTAATATGATAGTGTTCCAGCCTTTGAATCGCTTTGAATGTGCTTCATAAACATTTTCGTCCGTGATCAGTATCGTTGCCCTGGAATCAGTTATCTTTTTTAAATGACTGATCCCATAAGCAAAAAAGAAATCAGTAGATGAACCGGAGAATTTGTAATTGATATGTTTCATTTTGTTTCTTCGGGATGCGACGCTGATGTTTCTCCTCAGCTATTTTTACTATTCCATCAAACCGTGAACTCCTTAGACCTAAGTTCCCCTTCAGGAGACAGGGGTTCAACTATCCAACACTTTTTTCTGATGATTGATACTCTCCATATGCACCGCATCCAAATATTTGGTGATAAACTCTTTACTTAATCCTATTTTGTCACCTTTAGCACTGGCTCTTTCAATGATCTCATTCCAGCGGCCTGTTTGCAAAATGGTAATATTATTATCCTTTTTATATTGTCCGATCTGTTCAGCTATCTTCATCCGTTGACCCAGTATCTGCATCAGTTCATCATCCAGGTGGTTTATTTTTTGGCGTAATGCTTCCAGTGCTGCATGATATTCTTCGGAGTTAACATCTTCTTTCCTCCATATGATATGGCTGAGCATTTCTGACAGACGTTCAGGAGTGATTTGCTGTTTGGCATCACTCCACGCATTATCAGGGTCAATATGACTTTCAATCATCAGCCCGTCATAGTCAAGGTCGATTGCTTTTTGCATTACTTCCAGTAATATATCCCTGCGTCCGCAAATATGCGAAGGATCATTGATCAGCGGCATACCCGGATGTTTTAGTTTCATATCAATAGCAAGGTGCCACATGGGGGCATTACGATACTCGGAGTTTCCGTAAGAACTGAAACCACGATGAATCAACCCGATTTGTTTGATTCCGGCTCTTGCCACTCTCTCTACAGCACCACTCCACAATTCCAGGTCTGGATTGATCGGGTTCTTGATCATTACCGGAATGTCCACACCCCGTAGTGCATCGGCCACTTCCTGCACACTAAAAGGGTTCACAGTTGTTCTGGCACCAATCCACAATACATCCACATCAAATGTCAAAGCATCTTGTACCTGCTTGGCAGTTGCCACTTCCACTGTTGTAGGCAGGCCGGTTAACTTTTTTGCCTGTTGCAGCCAGGGCAAACCCTTCGCACCTACTCCTTCAAACATGCCCGGTTTGGTACGGGGTTTCCAAATGCCAGCCCGCAGCATATCCACTTTGCCTGTTGCAGCAAGACGTTGTGCTGTTGCCAATACCTGTTCTTCAGTTTCCGCACTGCATGGCCCGCTGATGATCAGCGGACGTTTATGCCATGCTGCCTGTACGGCTTCGTTTACTGCCTGTTCCGTTGTTTGCATTTGTACAAATTTAAATTATTTAATTATTCTCCTGATCTTATTCGCCTCCTCAATCAACCGCATTAAATATTCGTTATCCTCTTTTTCAAGACTCTCCTTAAATCTTGACAGCTGTGCAATATGCTCCTTCAAAACATCCAGCACATTCTCCTTGTTCTGCATAAAGATCGGCACCCACATGGCGGGGTTACTTTTTGCCAAACGGACGGTGCTTTCAAAACCGGCAGAAGCTAATTCAAAAATGGCCTGCTCTTCTTTTTCCTTTTCCAGTACCGTATTTGCCAGGGCAAAAGAAGTGATATGTGAGATATGACTCACATAAGCCGCATGCAGGTCATGTGCTTTTGCCTCCATTTCAAGCAGGTGCATACCAATTTTTTTATACATGTGCTTTACCCACTCCAGTGCATCAGTATCGCTTTCCTCTGCATTACAAATAATGACCGCTTTATTTTCATAGGCGCCACGCACTGCCGCCTGCGGACCGCTATACTCGGTTCCCCACATCGGATGCGTAGCTACATATCTCCCCCTTTTGGGATGATTTTTTATTGCTTCAATCAATTGCGACTTAGTGGAACCCAGGTCCAGCACAACCTGGTCATCAATTTTATTCAGAATTATGGGCAATAATGATACCATCGTATCAACCGGTACTGCCAGTACAATCACATCCGATTGCTGAATGGCTTCATCAAATGAAAGTATTTCATCCACCAATTCCAGTTCCAATGCTTTCTTTGCATGCCCTTCATTGGCATCCACACCAATAAGTTTTGATGACAGTTTCTTTTCATGAAGCTGAATAGCCAGTGAACCTCCGATAAGGCCAACTCCGACAATTGCAATCTTTTTACGTTCCATTTTCTAATGATTAATTATGAGTTAAGAATTATGAATTCTATAAAAGCAATGGATTCATAACTCATCATTATGAATTCCTAATTCTTTTTATTGCTTCTTCCAGTTTTTCTTCTGTGCTGCACAAACTAACCCGGATATATTTTTCGCCGGCGCTGCCGAAAATTCCTCCAGGAGTAATAAATACGTTTTTCTCATACAACACTTCATCACTCAGTTCAAATCCATTTTTATTTTTGGCCGATACGGATGCCCATACAAACATACCTGCCTGATCTTTTGAAAACCGGCAACTCAACAAAGTCAGTAATTCAAAAACCTTCTCTCTTCTTTTCCTATAAACAGCATTCACCATATCATGCCATTCTTTCCCAAGTGTCAACGCTTTTGCAGCAGCCAGTTGTACCGGCAAAAACATACCGCTGTCCATATTACTTTTGAAACGTAATACTTCTTCAACTCTTTCTTTTGCCCCGCAAAGCATTCCCACTCTCCACCCTGCCATATTGTGACTTTTGCTTAATGAGTTCAGTTCAATCACACAATCCTTTGCTGCTTCTACACTTAACAAACTCATAGGAGCTTCATTCAAAATAAAAGAGTACGGATTATCATGAATGATCAGTATCCTATGTTTTTTACCAAATGCCACAATCTTTTCAAATAATTCTTTTGACGGCAACTTCCCTGCTGGCATCTGGGGGTAGTTGACAAACATTAATTTCACCTTTTTCAGACTTTTCTTTTCAAGTTTATCAAAATCAGGCTCGTAATTATTTTTTTCTCTCAATTTGTATTCCACACATTTCCCACCTGCCAGTTGTACAGCACTGGTATATGTCGGATAACCGGGATTGGGTACCAGTACTTCATCTCCTTTATCCAGGTAGGTCATACAGATATGCATAATGCCTTCTTTACTGCCGATCAATGGTAATACTTCAGTATAAGGATTAAGATCAACGTTATACCATATTTTATACCAGTCACTCATTGCTTTTCTCAAGACCGGTGAACCTTTGTATGATTGATATGCATGCACATTTGGCTTTGCAGCCTCTTCCTGCAGAGCTTGCACTACTTCCGAATGCGGTGGCAGGTCAGGACTTCCGATGCCAAGATTGATGATATTTTTTCCCGCCTTATTCAGTTCATCTATCTCTCTCAGTTTATGAGAAAAATAATATTCACCAATACCTTCCAGCCTTTTACTTGTTTTTATTTCCATAATCCTCTTTTATAAATACCATAAACTTTTACCGATTCAGTAAGTGGCTGTATAGTTTTCATCACTTCATTGAATTGTTCAGTGCTGTCAAACTCCATATCTGCATGAAAAGCATACTTGAAATCTGAACCAGGGATGGGAAAACTTTGCAACTTACTTAGGTTGATCCCTCCTTCGGAAATTTTTGTCAGCACTCTGGCAAGGCTGCCTCTTGAATGATCAGTATGAAAAGTAACAGAGGCCTTATCTGCATTTTCAATTTCATCTGCATTTTCTTCCCTGTTTAGCATCAGGAACCGGGTATAATTATTTTTCAATGTATGGATGTTCGAAGCGATCACATTCAGATCATACAGTTCAGCTGCCAATTTACTTGCGATAGCTGCGATATGCTTGCTTTTATGCTGATGAATATGCTTTGCGCTAAGGGCAGTATCATCCGTTTCCACCAGTTTCCATTTATACTTGTCGAGAAAATCATAACACTGCTGCAGTGCCATCGTATGCGAATGCACTTCCTTTATATCTTCCAGTTTTATCCCGGGATTCACCAATAGATTTTGCCTGATCTGCAAATAAATTTCTCCAATGATCTTCAGGTTACTTTTCTGCAACAGGTTATAATTTGGGAGAATGCTTCCGGCAATAGAATTCTCAATAGCCATTACCCCTCCGTCACTTTCTTTTTTATTGGATGCAATTTTTATTACATCCCGAAAAGTAGCACATGGAATTACTTCTACATTTTTCCCATAAAATAATTGTGCAGCTACCTGGTGAAAACTGCCTTCATAGCCTTGTATAGAAACCCGGCCTCCCTGCCCTCCGTTGGGGGGAGCTTGTTGCCCATAATTTGGATACTGTATGTTTTTTTTGTTAGTCATCTAATTTTCTATTTAGAAAGTATCTCTATTCTCTAGGCCTCCTCCTCAAAACAAGAATCCCGGCCGTTTGGCCGGGATTCTTTATGTTGTTGTTTTTTAGTTGTCCTGATTTATTTCAACAAAAGCATTCCCGGCTTCATTTTAAAAAAGAAGTAATAAAAATAGAAACCAAAATATGTCTTTGTTGTTTTCATCTGTAAACAAATATAGCTTTCTTGTTCAGTTTAGCAAATTTTAAAAAGATTATTTCTTTCTGCTACCGCCTGTCTCAGCATCATTCATACGGATCTTGCGGCCACGGTAGTTTTTACCATCAATTGCCTTTATCATCTTCTTGCCCGCAGATGGCTCTATTTCAATCCAACTGGTCATTTCCTTCATATCTATTTTACCAAGCACTTCTTTTTTCAGATCACTCATATCCAGTATAAATTGCAAAAAACTGGCTTTATAAAAACCATCCTTTGTTCCAAGGTTTACAAACAGTCGTTGGTAATTTCCTCCGCCACTAAAACTTCTTCCTTTAGTATCTCTATCCCTTAATCCGCCTCTATCACCTCTGGCCTCTTGCCTGTCTCCTCTTCTGTCGCTTCTTCTGTCATCCGTTCTCATATTAAGATCGGCCGCATTTTCATAATATTTCAGGAACCTGTCAAATTCAAGGGCTGCCACTCTTTGCAATATTTCTTCTTTCTCAACAGAAGCAAATTTCTCCCGTAGTATTGGTAAGTAAGTTTCATATTCACCATGGCTGATATCTGCCTGCAACATTTTATCAATGAAATGGAAGAACTGTTTACGGCAAACATCCTTTCCGCTTGGAATATCCATTTTATGAACCCTTGTATTCACCAATCTTTCAATCTGGCGCAAACGGTATGTCTCCTTTGGTGTTACTATCGAAACAGAAACACCACTCTTACCTGCCCGGCCCGTACGTCCGCTTCTGTGTGTGTATACTTCCACATCATCTGGTAATTCATAATTGATAACATGGGTGATGCCCTGCACATCAATACCACGGGCTGCCACATCTGTCGCTACAAGAAGCTTTACACTCTTGTCACGAAAAAGCCCCATTACTTTATCCCGTTGTTGCTGGGTAAGGTCCCCATGAATAGCATCAATATCGTACCCTTCCCTGGTAAGTTTTTCAGCTATTTCCTGCGTATCTGCTTTTGTACGGGCAAATACAATCCCATAAATACCGGGATTAAAATCAATGATCCTTTTTAAAACCTCGTACCTGTTATGATGCTGTGTGGCATAATACTGGTGATCAATATTTACATTACCTGAATTTACTTTCCCAACGGTGATTTCAAATGGCTGATCCATGTATCTTTTGCTCACCTGCCTGATCTCTGCCGGCATCGTGGCGCTAAATAACCAGATGCTTTGACGATTGGGAGTGTTTTTCAGAATGAACTCAATATCTTCCTTGAAGCCCATATTCAGCATTTCATCAGCTTCATCTAATACTACATAATGAATCTTATCAAGATTAATAGCTTTTCGCTCAATCAGGTCGATCAAACGGCCGGGAGTGGCTACCACGATATGTGTCCCCCTTTTCAGATCCCGGATCTGCATAGTAATGGAAGTACCGCCATAAACAGCGGTAACAGCAATATTATTTTTCTTGCTTTTGAATTTTTCCAGGTCACTTGTTATCTGAAGGCATAATTCTCTTGTAGGACAAACGATCAATGCCTGTGGAAACCGATCTTCCTTATTTATAAGTTGCAAAAGAGGCAATCCAAATGCTGCGGTCTTACCAGTTCCGGTTTGTGCCAAACCGATAAAATCTTTTGTTCCTTGCAGCAAAACCGGGATCGCTTTTTCCTGGATAGGTGTGGGCTGGGTAAAACCTAATGCCTTTATTGAATGTAGTAAGCCTTCTTCAATACCCAAGGCTTCAAATGTGTTCACTGAAATAAATTTTATGGTTGATAAGAATCGGCAAAGGTAGCCTTAAATAAGGGGACAGAAGAATGTATTTTGACTGAGAAGCTTCCAGCAATAGTATTAAAATAAAAAGCCGCACACAGGTGCGGCCTTTAGCGATTTGCTTGCCAATTGAAATTACTTCTTTAAAGTATCACCAACAGCTTTAGCAGCTGTATCAATAGCAACTTTAGCAGCTGTATCAACAACAGTAGCAGCAGGAGTATCAACAGTTGCTGGTTTTGTTGTGTCTTCAGCAGGCTTAGATTCACCTTCATTGTTACAAGCTACCATAGTAGCAGCGATAAATGCAATTGCAAAAAACTTCTTCATTTTAGAGATTTTTTTCGGGTTGTTTGAAATATTTCGCTGTTTATACCCAAATTGGAAAAAGGTAACCCGGCATTTAAAATTTTTTTTCAGATGGCCTAGGGTTACTATTTTTAAAATATTGTATTAAATAACGGAATGTGAAACCAGAGAATAACGAAAAGGCACTCTTGCAAGGATTAGCTGTTAACGACAAAAAAGCCGTTGAGACAATTTACAGGGAGAACTATAATATGATTCAGGCCTTGATAATCAACAACAACGGCTCGGCAGATGATGCAAAAGACATATTTCAGGAAGCCATGATTGTGTTGTACGAAAAAGTGAGATCTGGAACCTTTGAGCTGAATTGCCTGATCAAAACCTATGTTTACTCAGTCAGTAAGAGATTGTGGCTCAAAAGATTACAACAACTGAACCGATATTCACCTCCTATTGAAGACCCCGAAGCATCTGTACAGGTAGATGATGAGATAGAAGAACATGAAAAAAGAGATGCTGAGTTTGAAATGATGAACAAAGCCATCGGCAGCCTGGGGGAACCCTGCAAAAGTCTTTTGGAGGCATATTACCTGCAAAAGCAGAATATGCAGGTTATTGCGGCCAATTTCGGATATACCAATGCCGACAATGCAAAAAACCAGAAGTACAAATGCCTGATGCGGCTGAAAAAAATATTTTTTGCTCACTATAAAAATGGAAACGGAGATGAGTGATACTAAAGTTTTAGAGGCGGTGGAACGCTATATCCGGGGTGAAATGAATCCAGATGAACGATTACATTTTGAGAACCTGAGAAAAACAAATTCTGAGATCGACCAGTTAGTGGTTGAGCATACCCTCTTTTTACAACAAATGAACCGGTTTGGAGAATGGAAGAAATTCCGCTCCACATTGCATGATGTGCACACAGACCTGGCTGAACAGGGAAAGATCAATTCTGCAAAACTTGCTGGTAAAGCAAAAGTGGTTTACCTCTGGAAAAGGTATAAGAGAGTAGCTGCTATTGCTGCTTCTATAGCTGGTATCACTACACTAACTATAAGTGCTCTTGTTTGGTCAATCACCCCCCAAACTCCTGCAGGTGAAATAGAAAAGCTGAAAGGAGAAATTTACAGCATTAAAAATAAAACGAACCAAACAGACAAAGAATTAAACAAAGTAAAAAACAGCATTACTAAATCCGACAATACCATTATCTACAAAACTGGTGGTACAGGTTTTATTATTGATGCTAAAGGTTACCTGGTTACCAATGCCCATGTCGTGGAAGGTGCCCGCAACATCGCTATACAAAATAGCAAAGGTGAATATGTAGCGAAGGTTGTTTTCATTGATGCCGTAAAAGATATTGCTATTCTCAAGATAGAAGACGAAAGCTTCAAACCTTATTCTTCTGTGCCTTATGCAATCAGCAGATCAGCAGGAAAACTTGCTGAACCCATTTTCACTTTGGGCTATCCCAGAAATGAAATTGTTTATGGCCAGGGCTATTTAAGTGCTAAAACCGGTTTCAACGGCGATACACTCAGTTGTCAATTAGAATTGGCGGCTAACAGGGGAAACAGTGGCAGCCCGATATTAAATAGAAAAGGTGAAGTGATCGGCATCCTGAATGGACGTCAGAGAAATACAGAAGGTTTTGCCTTTGCAATACAAGGCAAGTATATTTATAAAGTACTGGATGATTTGAAAAAAGACACCAGCTACCAAAAAGTGAAGATCACATCTAAATCTTCTATTGGTGGTCTTGATTTTCAGCAACAGGTGGAAAAAGTAGAAGACTATATTTTCATGGTAAAAGTGAACTAATCGAATTAACCCCTATAGAAAAAACTGCCCCGCAAATACGGGGCTTTTTTTATTTCAGAAAAATCAATTATTACCAGAGACTGCGTGGATACTCACCCTGCTCAATAAGTTCGTTCAGGCTTTTTTCTACGAATGGTGCATCTTCTTTATAAGTAACTCCAAACCACAACGAAGTAGTAGGAATAATCTCTACTTTGCCACCTTCCTTTATAAACTGATCGGCAACAATGGGAATAAAGAATTCGGATTTCAGCTCTTTTCCATGCTTAGTCAGAAATTCTAAAAATAATTGTTGTGTGTAGGAGAAAAAGGAAGGAGCAAAACACCAGAAATTCATTGAGACCCTGGTTGCTGTTGAAAGCTCCTCAGGTTCCAGCCCGTCATTACAAATTATTTTATCACCCCTTTTAGCGATATTGATCCGCTCAGTTATAGTGGCAAGATTCCCGTCTTCATCCAATCCGCAAACTCCCCTGTTAACTGTACCATGATCAGATAAAGTGCTTAAAAGGTCATAGCCAACAATAGCATAACAATTATCAGTGCATGAATTCTTCAGAAATCCTGCAGCGTTTTCAAAAGCATTCCTTCCATAAAAATCATCTGCATTGATCACTGCAAATGGTTCTTTTACCACATGTTTTGCACAAAGCACTGCATGGGCAGTGCCCCAGGGTTTTGTTCGTCCCTCGGGTGCTTCGAAACCTTCTGTGAAAGAACTCATCTCCTGGAAAACATATTCTGTTTTGATCTTTCCTTTCAACTTCGGTTCAAATATGGATTTGAAATTGTCAGCAAATTCTTTACGGATAATAAAAACAACTTTACCAAATCCGGCACGGATGGCATCATAGATCGAATAATCCATAATTGTTTCCCCTGAAGGGCCAAAGCCCTGCACTTGTTTCATGCTCCCATAACGAGAAGCCATGCCTGCAGCTAATATTACCAATGTAGGTTTCATCTTTACATAAAAATTTTGCAGGGCGAAATTAAACTAATTTCGTTACGCTGCTAAGAATCATGGAGAATATTAATCTGAACAATATAACAACAGACAGGTTGGCTGCTCCTGTATTCGAACAAAGAAAACTGGATGTATATATCCTGCGGCTTGATAAAATTCATCCATTTATTTCGGGTAATAAGTGGTTTAAATTGCAGTACCACCTTGAGGAAGCATTGAGTTTGGGAAAAAAAACCCTCGTAACTTTTGGAGGCGCCTGGTCCAATCATATTCACGCCACTGCTGCTGCCTGCAAGATCAATAAACTGGAAGCCATTGGCATTATCCGGGGTGAAGAAGCCGGTACTCTTTCCTCAACACTTATCCAGGCAAAAGATCTTGGAATGAAATTAATCTTTCAGGGCAGGGAAGAATATAGAAAAAAAAGTGTTCCGGAAGATATTAGTACAGGTGATCATTACATAGTAAACGAAGGAGGATATGGAGAAAAAGGAGCCAGTGGCGCTGCAACTATTCTGCAACATTGCCAGGAACATGATTTTTCACATATATGCTGTGCTGTTGGTACCGGAACGATGTTAGCCGGGCTAACCAATAGCAGTGATCCCTCTACAAGAACTGTTGGCATAAGTGTGATGAAAAACAATATGGCCCTTTCTGCAGAAGTAGAAAAACTGCTGACCGATCCGGCTAAAGAATTTGATATCATTCATGACTATCACTTTGGCGGCTATGCAAAGAAAACAACTGAATTATTTGTATTCATGAATGAATTTTATACACACACCAGTGTTCCTACAGATTTTGTATACACAGGCAAACTATGTTTTGCAATAAGTGACCTTGCGAGGAAAAATTACTTCCCGGCAGGAAGTAAAATCCTGCTCATTCATAGCGGAGGCTTGCAAGGCAATCAATCTCTGGGAAAGGGAACGTTAATATTTTAGTTTTTCTGAAGAGCTCCCCTATCTTTGTTTCTGTCAGCAAAAGAATCCGTTTTCTTTTGCGTTCTATACAATATGAAAAAACTGACCCTGGTCTTTCTGTTTTTTGTTTTCACCTTTCAAGGTGTTACCGCTTATTCACAGGATACCTTACCAAAGTTTTCACTTAAAAATGTAGGCAAGAACCGGATCGTTATCAGTTGGGTCAATAATTTCCAAAACATCCGCCAGATAAGTATTCAACGATCCTTTGACAGCCTGAAAGGTTATAAAACCATCCTGACCGTTGCTGATCCCACTACTCCGCAAAACGGATATGTAGATGCAAAAGCGCCTAATGACCATATGTTTTACCGTTTATACATCATGCTCGAAGGCGGGATGTACCTTTTCAGTAATGCCAAAAAACCACTTATTGACACTCTTATTGCGCAGAAACCCGGAGTAATGCCTGTTGTTGATTCGTTACTAAAAATTGATTCCATCACCCGGGTGAATCCTGTTGTTATACGCCTGGATAGTTTTCAAACAGGTGATTCCGCCACTATGCCCAATCCAGTAACGATAAAAAATAAACCAACAGCCTTTGTCCCGTCACTCCATGTGTATACACATAAAGATGGCTATGTAAAGATCAATTTGCCTGATGAAGAAAAAGCAAAAAAATACTCTATCAAGTTTTTCGAAGAAGATGAAACCTTTTTGTTTGAACTAAAAGATATCAAAGAAAAAAGCTTCAAAATAGATAAAGCGAATTTCTACCATGCAGGATGGTTTCGTTTTGAATTATACGAAGATGGTAAACTGCTGGAAAAACATAAGTTCTATTTAGAGAAGGATTTCTGATACTAATCCGGCCTCAAATACTTTTTCAAAATTCCTTTTTACTTTTTCTTTTACTTCTTCCATATCCAATGCCCTACCCAGCTCTTTTTGTAAAGAAGTAACCTGTTTATTGACAATCCCGCAAGGAATAATATTATTGAAATAAGACAGATCTGTATTTACATTGAAAGCAAACCCATGCATGGTAACCCAGCGGCTGCACCGAACCCCGATCGCACATATCTTTCTTTCCTTTCCCGGCACACCCGGTTCAATCCATACACCGGTTTCGCCAGCCGATCTGGCCCCTATAATACCATACTCTGCCATGGTAAGAATAATCACCTCTTCAATATTCCGGAGGTACTTTCCAATATCTGTATAAAATTTTTCCAGGTCCAATATAGGGTAACCAACTATCTGCGCTGGGCCATGAAATGTGATGTCACCTCCACGATTGGTATGAAAGAATTCAATATGATTAGCCTGTAACTCCTCATCGCTCATCAGCACATTTTCCTTATTGCCACTCTTGCCTAATGTATAAACAGGGGGATGCTCAACAAAAAGAAGATAATGTTGCGTATGGTTCCCCTTCTCCTCGTTATCGCCGACCGATTTCTTTCTCACATTTTCCTGCAATAACTTCTCCTGGTAATCCCATGCCGACTGGTAATCCATTTTGCCTAGATCCTGAAATATGATTTGCCTCTTTTCCATTTTGAAAAGACAAATTTACCAACAAAAAACCATCCTTTACCTTTGCCGGCTATGCAGGACGAATTAGAAGATAATAACCCGGAAATACAGGATAGTAGCGATGAACTCTACGAACGTTTCAATATAACCATTGCCAAAGGGCAGGAACCGCTTCGTATTGATAAATTTCTGACCAACCGGATCGAAGGCGCCACCCGAAACAAGCTACAGCAGGCCATGAATCTTGGTATGGTACTGGTGAACGGTGTTGCTGTAAAACCTAACTATAAAGTAAAGCCATCAGACTCAATTATTGTTTATTCTGATATGAGCCCTGATGAAACCGATGTGGTGCCGGAAAAAATGGAGCTGAATATTGTGTATGAAGACGCCGACCTGATGATCTTCAATAAACCTGCTGGCATGGTTGTCCATCCGGGTAGTGGCAATTACTCAGGTACTTTATTGAACGGGATCTCTTATTATCTCCAGCAACAAAACCCCTCCATCTCGGAAGATGTATTACCCCGGTTTGGCTTAGTACACCGTATCGATAAAAATACCAGTGGGCTCCTGGTCTTGGCCAAAACAGATAAAGCGATGCGGCAGCTTGCCAAACAATTTTTTGACCATACAGTAAGAAGGCAATATGTAGCGCTGGTGTGGGGAGATATGGAAAATGATTCGGGTACCATCATCGCCCATGTGGGCCGACACTTACGTTTCAGAAAATTATTTGAAGCTTACCCGGAAGGAGATCATGGTAAAGATGCCATAACACATTATAAAGTACTGGAACGGTTCGGCTACGTAACATTAGTGCAGTGCGTACTGGAAACCGGACGTACACACCAGATTAGGGTTCATATGAAATATATAGGTCATCCATTATTCAACGATGATTTTTATGGTGGTGATAAAATTGTAAAAGGAACCATCTATACCAAATACAAACAATTTGTAGATAATTGTTTCCAGATTTGTAAACGACAAGCCCTCCATGCAAAAACGCTGGGGTTCATTCATCCAACTACCGGCGAAGAAATGTTTTTCGATGCTCCCCTGCCTGAAGACATGGAACAGGTAATTGAGAAATGGAGAAAATATGCATCCACTATTGGTAACAAACAATAATTAATTTGTAAAATCGAAAAGAGTAGCTGTAAAAAGTCCCCGTTCCCTTTTCTTAAAAGCCACATCCCAGTTGCCGATATAGCGGAGTAATTTTGGAACCAGGTAATCTCCAAACTTAGTCATCTCCACTTCCATGTGTACATCAAAATCGTATACCCCTGCATTATAGCTCATATCATAGTTACGGGCCATTACTTCCATTGTCCTTGTATTGAACCATGTCACCATACTGTCAATAACAATCTTATCCTTTTTTCCGCCTAAATCAGGTTTGGCCTTTATAGAAAAAACATAGCAGGACTGGCCTTCATAATCACCATAGTCAATGATGAAATCGTAATACTCCGCCCTGTCAGGATCAAATATGTCAATCTTGTCACCGATAAAAGGAATACCTGGAATTTTTTTACCGGGATTAAAGAAAAGCATCTTCAGTTGTTCTTTATGTTTTGCTAAGCCGCTTTGTGAACGGGGTTTAAAGTCTATTCCCTTTACAATATTTGACTCTCCGCAAACGGTACCTTTTGTAAAGAAAATACCAGCATAAAGTTCTGCCGTATAATAATTATACTCTCCATCACCTTCATAAAAGTCGCCGCTGGAATTTTCTGAAATCACTTCCATTGTCCTGCAGCCATTGGACCTGGATTGCTTAGTCTTGCTCATCAGGGCCGCCTTTATGTGTCCTTTTTTATCTCTTATCCGAATGTCATTCCATGATGTAAAACCAAGTACATGCAGGTTGCGAAAAGCCTTATAAAATGTGGTGTCATTCT
Source organism: Chitinophagaceae bacterium (assembly GCA_016786885.1). Lineage (GTDB taxonomy): Bacteria > Bacteroidota > Bacteroidia > Chitinophagales > Chitinophagaceae > JJ008. The sequence goes on from JAEUVO010000066.1 coordinate 38,660, forward strand.
TTACCTGGCTAATAAAACGGGCAACATTCAAATCTGTCCGGATGATAACTTCAGATAAGTTTACCATTTTCGCCAACCGCTCGTTATCGACAGAATCTTCACCCTGCGCTGCAGTTGGAAAGCCGTCTACAGTAAATAATAATAAGATGAGAAAGTATTTCATAATCATCAGCTGGGAAACATCATCTTGTAGTCAACGTTTACTTTCCCTTTTGTGATATCGTTGAGTTTACCTTTCAGCAATTTTCTTTTTAATGCAGATATATGGTCAATAAACAGCTTCCCTTCAATATGATCATACTCATGCAGGATCACTCTTGCGGTTAGCCCCGCAAAAGTTTTTGTTTGCTGCTGGAAATATTCATCCACATAGTTCAGCGTTACACTCTCCTGCCGGTATATATCCTCCCTGATCTTGGGGATACTAAGACAACCTTCATTGTAAGGCCATTCATCGCCTTCGAGCCCGGCAATATGGGCATTGATGAAAACTGCTTTTAAACCCGGTGCATCAGGATATTCTTTTTGCTCTTCCTCATTCATTCCATTAAACATCTGCAGCGTATCTACCACAAAAAGACGAATGTCCTTATTTACCTGTGGTGCAGCCAGTCCTACTCCGTTGCTGGCATACATGGTTTCCCACATATCTTCAATGAATTTGTCTAATTGGGGGTAACCTGCCGTGATATCTGAAGCCACTTTTCTCAGAACCGGGTGACCATATGCTACTATTGGTAAAATCATTTTGCAAATTTACCCTGACCGGCTCAATTAACCAATTGATCTCATATATTCCTGTAACATGATCGTGGCTGCAATTTCGTCAACCAGGGCTTTATTGCGCCGCTGCATTTTCTTCAGCCCCATTTCCAGCATGGCATCTTTGGCCATTTTAGAAGTGTACCGTTCATCTACTTTTTTGATGGGGATAGCCGGGAAGTTTTTCTGCAGGTCCTTAATAAATTTTTCTACCAACGGAGTGGCATGGGTGGCTGAGTCATCCCAGTTAGTGGGCCAGCCGATCAGGATCAGCTCTACCTGCTCTTTGGAGAAATAATCTTTTAGAAATGGAATCAACTCTTTTGGATGAATAGTTGTAAGACCTGTTGCTATGATCTGCAAAGGATCTGTTACGGCAATGCCGGTTCGTTTGAGGCCGTAGTCTATGCAAATAATTCGGGGCATACTATAAAGTCAAAAGTAAAAATTGGTTATGCTTTTGATTTTTGAATTTTTTAATTAATAAAAAGATCTGCAATAACAAAGATGGCAAAAACAACTGATGCAATACCATTCGCTGTCATAAAAGCCAGGTTCACCCTTTTCAGATCCGCTGGCTTCACAATTGAGTGCTGATATACCAGCATACCAATAAACACAGTTGTTCCTGCCCAGTACAACCATCCAAAGTGACCATAAATGCCTGCATAGACCACTGCTGAAGCACTCAGCAAATGCAAAAACTCTGACACTCTTAATGCTTTTGCTTTACCCAACCAGGCAGGAATGGAATATAGTTGCTGTGATTTGTCAAACTCTTCGTCCTGCAAGGCATAGATAATATCAAAACCACTTACCCAAAACAAAACAGCTACGGAAAACAAAATGGGGAGCAAAGCAAACTGCCCGGTAACCGCCAGGTAAGCCCCTATCGGTGCCAGCGATAAACCTAAACCCAATATTAAATGACAAAGCGGGGTGAACCGTTTGGTGTAACTATAGCCAAGCACCACTGCCAGTGCAACAGGTGATAAATAGAAACAAAGACGGTTGATAAAGAAACAAGTAACAAGGAACAAAACGCAAGAGACAATTGTAAAGATCAGCGCATTTTTAGGTGTGATGATACCGGAAGGGATTTCTCTTACAGCAGTTCTTGGGTTCTTAGCATCATACTGTCTGTCAAGGTAGCGATTGAATGCCATTGCTGCGCTGCGAGCAAAGACCATGCAGAGGATAATAAGTAGCAAATAAAAAGCGGCTGTCCATAATGTAGCCTCCCCTATAATAATTTTATATAAAAGTGAATCTTTGGAAAAATATTTTCCTGATTCAACATCCCATCCCCAACCTACCGTCCTATTTAAATTCCATTGCCCAACATCAGAAAATACTCTATCATGCCAACCCGGAACAACAGAGGTTGCAAAATCCGCTTGCATCAATGCTATAAAAAAACCAATTAACGCAAAAGGCATTGCGAAGATGGTGTGAGAGAACTTAATAAGACTTAAATAACTTTTTACTTTCGACATTATTCTTCTTTAAAATGATTCTAATTGCCAGGGTCCCCTTTTAGGGGACAGGGGCATTCTGCTGCGCACCAGTTCCCAGAGAACAACACCCGCCGCTGTAGCAATATTCAGCGAATGCTTCATCCCTAATTGTGGAATCTCCAGGCAGCCATCGCACAAAGTGATAGTAGATTGTTCTACTCCCGTTACTTCGTTCCCAAACACAACAGCAATTTTTTCACTGGGCTCAAAACCGATAGCATTAAGTTTGTAACTGCCTTCTGCCTGTTCTGCTGCATATACATTAAAACCACTTGCTCTCAGCTCTTCAATTGCTTCAGCAGTAGTTTTAAAATACTTCCATGTCACTGTTTCTTCGGCACCAAGGGCTGTTTTCTTTATTTCTTTATGAGGAGGTTTGGCTGAATAACCGATGATATAGATGGCCTCAACCAGGAAAGCATCTGAAGTGCGGAATACACTGCCCACATTATAGGCACTGCGGATATTTTCCAGCACAATAATGATAGGTATCTTATCAGAAGCTTTGAACTCTTCCACTGATTTTCGTCCCAGTTCAGCCATACTCAGTTTTCGCATGGCGCAAAGGTAAGTGGTGAAGCTTTTTATTGTTTGAGTAACTTCTTCGTTCCCTTTTCTCCATTTTCTGACTGGTAATGCAGAAAATAAATACCGGATGACCATTTGCCGGTGGGAACTTGTAAGAAGTTTTCGCCGTAAGTCAGATTGTATGATTTGTTTACCATCACCCTGCCCATAGCATCGGTAATGGTAATGTTCATTTTTTGAGTAAATCTTGATTTGATGTCCAGAGTCAGGTTATTTTCTACGGGGTTGGGATAAAATGCGGTTATCACCGATTCTTTCTCCGTAGCAGGATAATCATAACAAGCTCCTTTATTAGGGATCGCTGAACTGATCCAGCTTAGTCTTTGATTCAGCCAGTCTTTTAAAATACTTATTTCTTCTGCATAACTGGTTGGAATTGGTTGCGGATTGGGCCATACATATTGCCCCAGCACCGGCCAACGCTGGAAATGGCGTTGTCTTGCTTCTGCGGTAAGTGTTACAACAGAATCAATCAGGGTATTGATGCGGCTATCACTCAGGCTTCCCTGCCTGACTTGTTTCCAGCGGCATCGAAGATTTGACTGGAAAGCTGAATCGTTTTCAAATTTGTACCACCAGAAGGGAATTTGCCAGTAATCCAGCGGACAGTCCTTGTTAAAATAAAAAGCCCAGCCGCTTATTTCACTACCCCTGCAATAATTCGCATTGCGGAAAGCGAGATCATAATCCCATGCCGGCCCTGCAACAATCTTTCCTCCTTTGCTTTGCCGATCTTTATTAAAATATGAACTGAGGCGGTAACCATCTACATTACGGCTCACCTCATTTACAATAAAATAATCGATGAAGGAGGATTCGTCGGCAAACTTGCGCCACCCGGTTTGTTTGTCCTGGTATTTCACACTGTTTAAGGCCTGTTCAAAGCTATCAACATAACTTTTTATCCAGCTTTGCTGTGCAGGCACTATTGAACTTAGTTTGGGATAAACATAAGAGAACCGGATGTTTTGACCCGCTGTTCCAAAAGGCGGATAAAAGGAGGAATACCAGCCATCTGCTTCTTTATCAATTGAAAAGATATAGCCGCCAGTAACCGCATCACCGGTAACATCTGTCGAATTGATTTTGGAAATATTCACCCGGCCACTGCCTCTTTTTATTTTTTCCATGAAAACATATATTCCTTTATAATCACCATTTACCATCACTTCCACATAACGGCAATTAGCAGCCCAATGCCCCATTTCCCTTGACATCGTGTAAGCAAGAAAATTTCTCATCAATGTTTTGTCGGTATAAGGAGCATATAACACCCAGTCGCTTTCCTTAGGCAGCCCAAACAATGCCCGGTCAATTGAACTTCCGGCATTATCCCACAATTCAAGACCATACGATTTCATAGGAAACATTTGAGAAGATTGCCCCCTGATCTCAATACCTATTTTACCATTGTAATGATTAAACGGGTCAGTAATATTATTGCGAACACCTGCCCCATTGTAAATAATACCCATGTCTGCCATGATTTTGGGATCATCAACAATAGTTTGCCCGTTTGTATTAATAACTATTATCGGAAGGTTAGAAGATGTCAGGGTTTGAGCCAACAAACCAGTTGAAAGAAATAAAGAAAAAATGGCAAATCGTACCTTTTTCATATTGACGGTTAAGTTTATGAAGGTACATATTATAACTAAGGATAAAAAGAGGAAAAGAGTTGTCCTGTACAACTCTTTTCCTCTTTGCCTTGCGTAAAAAATTAAAAATTTCAGCCTATTTCAAATTCACAATCTTTTTATCTTTTGGATATTTCACACTGTAACTGAATCGTACTTTCTTGCTCTCTCCCGGTTTCAGGTCGATCTTCCAGGTGAGCACACCGGTTTCGGTATTTATCATTGCGTCACTACCATCCTCCAGTGTTACAACCACTTCTTTAATATTACTAAGCGGAAACTGGTCTTTCAGCAACAAATTAACATCTGTCACTTTATTATTCTTCACCAGTATCTCGTAGGTAAATACCTGCTTAGTGTTACCACCACTTGTCTTCAGACTACTTTGCTCTTTTACCAATGATCGTTTAATGGCAATCCTTTTATCTCTTCCCAATGAAAGATTCAAGGTATCTGCTGTAGTATTCGGATCGATCACTGATTTCCCGATATAGGTATCATCCATAATTATGTTGGCATCACCGGGCAAAAGGTCAAGATTTTGCCAGTCGGCCACTTCTGCCAGCAGGTAGGCGTCTTTGTCCATTCTTGGTACTGCATAATTTTTAAGTATACAGGAAATCTCCTGGTCTTTAATGGTTACACTGTTCAACTGCCCATCACTGGCAATATCATAAGGCAGATCAATCTCAAAACTTGTATTCAATTGGCCCTGCGTAAGGGTGGTATACTGCTGTAATGTGCTTGGGTCGATGGTTTGATCCTTCAGTGTTTTTACTTTATACTGCCCGGCCGCATCTGTCACCACTACTTCGGCTAGTTTTTCATTGTCGTCGTACGACTGAATCGTATTTCTCGCCGCATTGCCCTGCGCTGCCCTTCTTTGCAGATCTGTGTAGAGGCCCGGCACATATAATTGAAGATACCAAGGTGTAAGAACCGGGGCTGTAACACCAAAATTGGGTGTTCCGGTACTTAAGGTAAGCTTTGTTTTCTTCCAGTCAATGCCAGTAGTTTGTGTCAATGATGCTTTGTACACCATTTTCACTTTGTTGGTCTTTGAATTTACCCTTACATCATACATGGCTACCCAACCGGCATTGGAAGTATAATAAGACAACTCAACAGGGATTTCACCAGAACGCTTACACATCACTTGCAGGAATACCTGTCCATAAGGTCTTTGTTTTACAGGTGTCACTGCTGTAATACCAGCAATTCTTTTTCGTATCTCTGCAATGCGGACATTCAGTTGGTTGATACTTTGTTTGCTGGTATAAATATTTGTTTTCGATTTTTCAATCTTCGTATTGTAATACTCGACCAGTTTAAGTAGCTCCTCCCCAGTAATAGTTTTATTACCACTATTGCTTATGGCACTTTCAATCAATAGCCCTGTTTTAGTAAGTATTTCCTGGTCAATAACAATAAGGTTATCAAAACGGCTGATCTCCTTTTGTAACAAAATGATACTGTCTTCCAGTCTTTCTACTTCCTTCAATTTTACAACCGGAGGCGGTGTTGGATAAAAAATACTATATCGCTGCGACAGTAAGGCCACATCTTCCGGCACACTTACCTGCAGGCTGTTTATATCCACACTGGTACTGAGCTGGCTGATGACAATCGTTTTAGTGGAAGCATCCACTTTTACTTTGGATTCATGGGTCAGTTCGGCACCGTAACCAAAATAAACAGTAGCATTATTCATACCTGCATCGGTTCTTACTGTATCCCACTTTTCGCTGGGAGTGTTTTGAGCATTCAATATGGCACAGGAAAGTACTATCCCGGCTGACAGGAGGAATTTCTTCATGGCAATTTTTATTTTTTCAACAGATGCAGAAAGAGAAAATCTTACATAAACACTTCCTTATTTTTGTCGTCCATGGCAAAAACAGCGAGTTCCGATACACCGATGATGCAGCAGCACCGGGCCATCAAGCAGAAATACCCCGATGCTATCTTGCTGTTCAGAGTAGGAGATTTTTATGAAACCTTCGGGCAAGATGCGGTGCTGGCTTCACAGATACTCGGCATTACCCTGACCAAAAGAAATAACGGGGCTGCGGCTTCTTCAGAATTAGCAGGATTTCCTCACCATGCCCTGGATACCTATCTGCATAAATTGGTCAAAGCTGGACACCGGGTGGCTATTTGCGATCAATTAGAAGACCCAAAACTGGCCAAGGGCATTGTAAAAAGAGGGGTGACCGATATGGTGACCCCCGGTACCACTGTAAATGATAAATTACTCGAACATCACAGCAATAATTTTTTAGCGGCTATTCATTTTGCAGATACTTCGACAGGTGCTCAGTACGAACAATATGGATTGGCTTTTCTTGATATTTCGACCGGTGAGTTTTTTATAGCTGAAGACGACCGGGAATATGCTGACAAATTGCTGCAAAGCTTCAAACCTGCCGAAGTAGTATTTCAGCGGCACCAGCAAAAGAAATTCAAAGAATACTTCAACAGCAAGATATATACCTACACCTTAGATGAATGGATCTTTGATAGTTCCTATGCAGAAGATATGTTGCTGAAACATTTTCAAACCCATTCCTTAAAGGGATTTGGTGTTGAAGAACTAAAAAATGGTTTGATTGCTGCCGGTGCTATCATTCATTATTTAAAAGATACTGAACATCCCAACCTGCAACATATTACTTCGTTGCAACGAATAGACCGTGATGATTTCTTATGGATGGACCGGTTTACTATCCGTAACCTCGAACTAGTGTACGGCAACTCAGAAGGAAACCATACACTGCTCAGCATCCTGGACAATACGGTTTCACCAATGGGTGCCCGGTTGCTGAAGCGGTGGATTGTCTTTCCCTTAAAAGATATCCAGAAAATAAATGAACGCTTAGACACTGTCGAATACCTGATAAAAGAAACGGATCTGCGGAATAAGATCAGCCAGCATATAAAACAATGTGGGGATATAGAAAGATTAGTTTCCAAGATACCCATGAAAAAAATCAACCCAAGAGAAGTGCTGCAACTGGCAAGGGGGTTGAAACAGGCGGATGCAGTAAAACAAATATGTTTATCATCTGCCAATGAATACCTGAAACGATTGGGCGATGCACTGAATCCATGCCCGTATATCGCTGAAAAAATATTTAAGGAAATCGTTGATAATCCCCCTGCCCTTGCTGCCAAAGGCGGGATGATGAACAGCGGGGTAAGCAATGAACTGGACGACCTCAGGAAAATTGCATTCAGCGGAAAAGAATATTTAACACAATTGCAATTAAAAGAAGCTGAAAGAACGGGTATCGGTTCGCTAAAGATTGGATTTAATAATGTATTCGGTTATTACCTGGAAGTAACCAACTCTCAAAAAAATAAAGTACCGGCTGAATGGATGCGTAAGCAGACCCTGGCAAACGCTGAACGCTACATTACACCTGAGTTAAAAGAATACGAAGAAAAAATAACGGGAGCCGAGGAAAGGATATTGAAGATTGAACTGGAATTGTACGAAGCATTGTTAAATGAACTCTTTGATTATTTGGCACCGGTGCAAACTAACGGCAATTTATTGGCCATTATGGATTGTCTTTGCTGTTTTGCCCACAATGCCATTCAGTATCAATATAAAAAACCACAATTGCACACCAGCGATGAATGGGTCATAAAAGATGGCCGGCATCCTGTGATCGAAAGAAACCTTCCTGTTGGAGAGTCATATATCAGTAATGATCTTGAACTGAATAAGGCAGAACAACAGATAATTATACTGACCGGGCCAAACATGAGTGGTAAGTCTGCCCTGCTGCGGCAAACGGCATTGATTACTCTTATGGCTCATACCGGTTCATTTGTCCCTGCTGCTGAAGCCAAAATATCTTTAACGGATAAGATATTCACCCGGGTCGGGGCTTCTGATAATTTATCCGGCGGTGAGTCCACTTTTATGGTGGAAATGAATGAAACCGCCTCTATCATTAATAACATTACAGGCAGAAGTTTGATTCTATTGGATGAAATAGGAAGAGGCACTTCCACCTATGATGGTATTTCCATTGCCTGGAGCATTGCCGAACACTTACATAACTCACCGCATCAGCCGAAAACACTGTTTGCTACCCACTATCATGAATTGAATGAACTGGAAGAAAAATTTCCGAGAGTAAAAAATTATCATGTCACTAATAAAGAGGTGGGAAATAAGATCATTTTTCTGCGCAAACTGGCCCGCGGCGGCAGTACCCACAGTTTTGGTATACATGTGGCTAAAATGGCCGGGATGCCTCCCTCGCTGATTGACAGAGCTAATGAGATCCTAAAGCAACTGGAAACAAAACATGTAGGTGAGGAAATCGGGGAAGTAGTAAAGAAAATTTCTTCTCCAAAAATGCAGCTATCCATCTTCGATGCACATAGTGAGACTTTTGAAGAAATCAGGAAACTGCTGGAAGGCCTTGATATAAACCGTCTCACACCGGTGGAAGCCTTATTAAAGCTACAGGAGATAAAAAATAGGCTTAAATAAACAGTTTTCCCACAGCCTTTTAGGCCTGTTTTTTAAAATATTGTCAATTCAAAAAACTTCTTATTTTTACTTCAAATACCAGAATCATGAAATTGATCAAATTAACTGCTTTACCTCTGCTTTTATTTTCATCATTACTCTTCGTTGCATCATGTGAACCCGATGCTGAAATGAAAAAAATTACAGATTTTCAGAAAAATGGAATACCATTAACCGGCGCCCAGCAAGCTCCTCCATCTGCTTCACCCGCCCTTGGTTCAATGGATATCTTTTATACCAAAGAAACCAGGATACTGACTTACACAATAAACTGGTCAGGTCTGTCTGGTGCTGTTACAGGTTTCGGAATACATGGCCTGGCCCCAACCGGGTTTGCTTCTCCAACACTTGTTCAAACCTTTTCCACTTCAGCTATTGTCAGGTGCCCTACTGTAAGCATTACTTCCTGCGGAACATATAAAGGAACCTTACTCATAGATGGAGTAGTGGTTAAAGAACAAGATTTATTGAATGGAATGTATTATGTAAATATTCGTACAGCCGCTTATCCTGCTGGTGAAATCAGGGGGCAAATCAAATTTCAATAATCGATAAGATTGAATAACTACTTTTTAACCGTTTTACTTCAGTGAGGCGGTTTTTTATTTTGCATTAAACCAGACAGGCTTGGTATCATTCCAATCGCCATTATAGTTTATGAACAACTGCTCCCCTGCGTTTACCTGCCTGACTGTTTTTATACTTATCTGTTCCTGTTCAAAGTCCATTTCGTACTCACAATTACTTTCATAGGAATGATTATAGACCGGCACATAGCCAAGCGCCATACAGCACATGTCTTTTTTTTCTCCCCATTCAAAGATATAGTCGTGCAAAAGCGTCTGATCAAGCAACTCCCTCTCCTTCCTGCTCATAATAATAACCGGGGACACCTCTATGACCGTACCAGCGGCTATATCCTCTGATGTAAACATACCTCTGCCTCTTTTTTCGGAAGGAGCCACAAACAAGAAAGGAAGAACCATTATTATACAATTTAGTGTATACGAAGTAAGTATATTTCTTAATAGTGTGACATTCTCAATTTTCCTACTAATAACGTTGTAGTCCGTATTTTTGAACTATGGCATTGGAACTGGATCAACCTACTTTGCAAGAGCAATTTGAAGCAATCATCAGATCAGAGGATAAATTGCAGATCAGGGATTTCCTGGATGATCAGAATATTAGTGATGTAGCCCAATTGGTTGATGAATTTTCCGACTATCAAAGCCAGATCATCGCCAATATGTCTGTTCACCGGGCAGCCAGTGTTTTTAAAATACTTGATCTTTCTGCCCAAAAAAGTGTGATCCATGACTTACCGGCCAATACCACTGCTTCATTGTTAAATGAATTGCCGGCGGATGACCGTACTGATTTCCTGGAAGAATTACCCAGCAATGTTGTAAGAGAACTCATAAAACTGCTGGATCCGGATGAAAGAAAAGTAACGCTTTCATTATTAGGTTACCCGGAGAACAGCATTGGCCGTTTGATGACGCCTGATTATGTATACGTTTATCTCTGGAATACTATTGAAGAAGTTTTTTCTACTATCAGGAAATTTGGCAAAGACAGTGAAACCATCAATGTCATTTATATCATAAACGAAAAAGGAGAATTGCTGGATGACATTCGTATCAGAGAGTTTATTCTTAACCCACCCGATAAAAAAGTATCGGAACTGATGGATGAAAGATTTGTGGCCTTACATCCTGAAGATGACCAGGAAACGGCCAGTGAGGTTTTTAAGATGAATAACCGGGTAGCATTGCCGGTAATCAGCAAAAGTAATAAGTTGCTTGGCATAGTTACTATTGATGATATACTTTGGGTAGCCAGCGAGGAGTTCAGTGAGGATATGCAGAAAATGGGAGGTACCTCCGCCCTGGAAGAGCCATACCTTGATGTACCTATTTTTAAATTATATAAGAAAAGAATAATCTGGCTGATCATTCTTTTTGTTGGTGAAACACTCACTATTGCCGCGATGTCGGGATTTCAAAAAACACTGGAGCAGGTACTGGTATTATCAACTTTTATTCCATTGATCATTTCCAGTGGTGGTAATAGTGGTTCACAGGCTGCCACTCTTATTATCCAGGCAATGGCACTTGGCGAAATAACTGTCAAGGACTGGTGGCAGATTGCCAAACGGGAGATACAATCAGGATTATTTATGGGTGTAACATTGGGCGCAATAGGCTTCCTGATAGTTTTTGGCGGGTATCACATTTTCAATCTGTTTGGTGAACATTTTATCCGCATTGGGTTTGCAATCGGAACCGCCGTTATCGGGGTGGTTTTATGGGGAACAATTATGGGTTCAATGTTACCATTATTATTGAAAAGACTCGGCGCTGACCCTGCCACCTCATCTACTCCTTTTATAGCAACATTGGTTGATGTAACAGGCCTGCTGATCTATTTCGGTACAGCCTTTTTGCTCCTTAAGGGGGTTCTGCTTTAAACAACATATATTATCAGGCCGGACTTTGGCGTCTGGTATATTTTTCAGATTTTAGAGTTTTGCAACTGGTCAATCGTTTGCATGTTTTGAAAACGATACCTTTGCTGCACTAAATCAAAAACCATGTGTGGAATAGTTGGATATACCGGACCCAGGGAAGCTTATCCCATCATTATCAAAGGCTTAAAGAGGCTTGAATACCGCGGATACGACAGTACCGGGGTAGCCCTTCAAAATGGCGGCCTGAAAGTTTACAAGAAAAAAGGCAAGGTAGCCGAACTGGAAGATAGTATTGTCGGCAAAGACCTTCATTCCAACGTCGGCATCGGTCATACCCGTTGGGCTACACACGGAGAACCCAGCGACCGTAATGCCCACCCTCACCAATCATCCAGCGGCAGACTAGCCATGATACATAATGGTATTATTGAGAACTATAACCAGTTAAAAAAAGAACTGATCAATAAGGGCTATACGTTCAGCAGTGATACTGACACTGAAGTTTTATTAAACTTCATTGAAGAAATAAAAAAGAACAATAATTGTTCATTAGAAGAAGCTGTAAGAGTGGCGCTTAAAAGGGTAACTGGTGCTTACGTTATTTTATTGCTTGATTCAGAAGATCCTGAAACAATCATCGCAGCAAGGAAAGGAAGCCCACTTGTTATAGGTGTCGGGAAAGGAGAGCATTTCCTCGGCTCTGATGCTTCACCTATGCTGGAATACACAAAAGAAGTAGTGTATGTAAACGATTATGAATTGGCTATCGTTAAACCCGATGAACTTATTCTGAAAAATCTCGGCAATGAAAAAATAACTCCTTATGTACAAAAGCTTGATATAGAACTTGCGGCCATCGAAAAAGGCGGGTATGAGCATTTCATGCTGAAAGAAATCTTCGAACAGCCGCAAACCATTTATGATTGTCTGCGTGGAAGGCTTGACGCTACCGAAGGCACTATTACGATGAGCGGTATCCAGCAATATGCAGAACAGATCATGAATGCTACCCGGATCGTTATGGTAGCTTGTGGCACCAGCTGGCATGCAGGCCTTATAGCAGAATATATATTTGAAGAATTGTGCCGCATCAATGTGGAAGTTGAGTATGCATCAGAATTCAGGTACAGAAATCCTGTTATTAATAAAGGTGATGTCATCATTGCTATATCACAAAGTGGTGAAACTGCAGATACATTGGTAGCTATCGAAAATGCAAAAGCGAAAGGCGCTATCATACTTGGAGTAGTGAATGTAGTAGGCTCCTCAATTGCAAGAATGAGTCATGCAGGTGCCTACACACATGCAGGTCCTGAAATTGGTGTTGCTTCTACAAAAGCTTTCACTGCCCAATTAGCTGTTCTCACAATGATTGCACTTAAGATCGGCTATATTAAAGGAACTATTCCGCATAAACGTTATATGCATCTCCTGAAAGAATTGCAGGAAGTCCCCGAGAAAGTTGCCTGGACATTAAAGCACAGTGAAAACATTAAAGCACTGGCTGAAAAATATAAAGATGCAAGAGATTTTCTTTACCTGGGCCGTGGTTACAATTTTCCTGTAGCACTTGAGGGTGCCTTAAAATTGAAAGAGATCTCCTATATACATGCTGAAGGCTATCCTGCCGCAGAAATGAAACATGGACCAATTGCATTGGTTGATGAGAATTTACCTGTTGTATTTGTAGCTACAAAGGATTCATATCACGAAAAGGTGATCAGTAACATGCAGGAGATAAAGGCCCGAAAGGGCAAGGTAATTTCTGTTATCACTGAAGGTGATGATGCTTCCTCCGCTTTGTCTGAAGATGTGATGATTGTACCAGAAGCAGACGAAATACTGGCGCCTATGCTAAGCGCCATTCCCTTACAGCTTTTGGCATACTATATTGGCGTTGTCAAAGGCTGTGATGTTGACAAACCGAGGAATCTGGCCAAATCAGTAACGGTTGAATAATGAACCAGTAACCAAGTATGAACCACATCACCAAAAAAGCGATTTCGTCTCTCGGATATGGCTTTATAGCTAAAGAATATATTCCCAAAGGAAAGAATGAATACTATCTGCGGAATATCCAGAACAGAAGCGGGATAAAATACCGGAAACTGAATGCCTCAGAAATAAAGATTCTTGAAAGAAATGACAACAGTTCTGATGACTGGTCCAAAGTACTTGTGTCGGATTCCTTTGATCCCAAGCTTGTCAAAAGATGTTCATTTTTTGGTCTGGTCCGAATAGGAAAACTGGAGCCCTACTTTCATGAATTCAATAACCTGCATATGCCAGTCGGCCTGTATAACAGTACAATTATTAGCTGTGATATTGGCGACAATGTTGTTATTGATAATGTCAACTTCATGAGTCATTATATCATTGGTAACGACGTAATGCTTGTGAACATTAATGAACTGGCCACTACCGATCATTCAAAATTTGGGAATGGGGTTTTGAAAGAAGGTGAAAAGGAATCAGTTCGTATCTGGATGGAGATTTGCAATGAAAACGCAGGGCGAAGTGTACTCCCATTCAATGGGATGCAGGCAGGCGACGCCTGGTTATGGTCAAAATACAGAGATGATGAAAAACTATTGCAGAAATTCAAAGAATTTACTGATCAGAAGTTTGATACTAAAAGAGGTTATTACGGAAAAATCGGCGACCGGACTGTAATCAAGAACTGTAAGATCATAAAAGATGTCTGGATCGGAAGTGATGCTTACCTCAAAGGGGCAAATAAATTAAAGAACCTTACTATCAACTCCTCCTCCGAAGCCAAATCACAGATTGGAGAAGGCTGCGAACTCGTTAATGGTATAATCGGTTTTGGTTGCCGGGTATTCTATGGCGTGAAGGCGGTGCGTTTTATGATGGGCGAAAATTCGCAGTTAAAATATGGCGCCAGGCTTATCAATTCTTTTCTTGGTGATAATTCAACTATCTCCTGCTGTGAAGTTTTAAACTCTCTTATCTTCCCTGCACATGAGCAACACCATAACAATTCATTTTTGTGTGCCGCCACAGTATTAGGGCAAACTAATATGGCAGCCGGCGCAACAATTGGCTCCAATCATAATTCAAGAGGTGCTGATGGAGAAATAATTGCCGGCCGGGGTTTCTGGCCCGGCTTATGCGTAAGCCTGAAGCATAATTCCAAATTTGCCTCATTTACAATCATTGCAAAAGGTGATTTTCCTGCAGAACTAAATATCCCTATTCCCTTTTCTTTGGTCAGTAATGATGTCAGCAATGACAAGTTAATAGTGATGCCAGGTTATTGGTTTATGTATAACATGTATGCTCTGGCAAGGAATGCCGGGAAATATGTGAGCCGTGACAAACGGCTCGACAAAACACAGGCCATAGAGTATGATTTTCTAGCACCTGATAGTGTAAACGAAATGTTTGATGCAATTGAACTGCTAAAAAAACTTACAGCAAAAGCCTATTACCAAAAGGATAAAAAACAAATACCAACCAAAGACCTGGCAAAACAAGGAGCATTTCTTCTTGACAATGAAAGATCAATGGTGGAAAAATTAGAAATCTTAGCTGAAAATTTTGAAAACAGCAGCCGAAAAGTCCAACTGCTGAAAACAGGTGAAGCATATCAAATTTATAAAGAGCTTATAACTTACTATGGTGTTACTGAATTGATCAGGTTCATTGAGAACCGTAAAATTCTAAGTTGGAAAGACCTGGTTGCCAAACTTCCTAAGTCTCCTGTCCGCACTCAATGGAAAAATATTGGCGGCCAATTGATACCCGAATCTGCAGTTAATTCGCTTATTCGCTCTGTCCGAAACGGCAAAGTAAATAGCTGGGACCAGGTACATGAGTTATATAATAAAAAGAGCAGCAACTATCCTGTTGACAAATTTCAGCACTCCTTTGCTTCTTTGTTAGAAATATTAAAAATAAGACCTGGCAGCTTCACTAAAAAGGTATTTATAACTCTTCTCAGGCAAGCTGTTGCTACCAGGGAATGGATGACAACAGGCATATATGAATCAAGGGCTAAAGATTACCGGAACCCATTCCGGCAAATGGTGTATGACACCCAAAAGGAAATGGATAACGTACTAGGTAAATTAGAAGACAATAGTTTTATCCTTCAGCAAAAAGAAGAATATACAAAGTTTAAAAAACAGGCAGAGACTATCATTGCTACCATAACGAAATAAAAATAGTGAGAACCGTTGATGAATATATAGGATGTTTCGCTGAATAGCAGGATGCAAAACGGTACTCTTGCCTGATAGAACAGATAATAATAATTTTTTTTAACAGGTCCTGTTAAACCGGCTAACTAACTATTTTTTCCTGAAGAAAATCCTCACAGGCACACCGGTAAGATCAAAATTTTCTCTTAATTGATTTTCCAGGTAGTTCTTATACGGTTGCTTTATATCATCGGGAAAATTACAGAAAAAGGCAAAAGATGGTACCGCAGTTGGCAATTGTGTTATGAATTTAATCTTGATTGGATTACCTCTTACCACAGGCGGATGGTATGATTGAATAGCTTTCAGCATTATGTCATTCAATTCAGATGTCGGGATTCTCCGCTGACGGTTCTCATATACCTGCAGTGCAAGTTCGATAGCTTTAAATATCCTTGTCTTTTCCTTAGCCGATATAAATAAAATTGGCACATCGCTGAAAGGGGCAAATCTTTTCTTCAGCTCTTTCTCGTATTCTTTTGCTGTATTAGTTTCTTTGGCTACCAAATCCCATTTGTTCACCAGCACTACAATTCCCTTTCCTTTTTTGGTGGCCAGGCTAAAAATATTCAGATCCTGTGCGGCTATACCTTTCTCTGCATCTAATAATAACAAACAGACATCTGCTTCATCCATTGCCTTAATAGCCCGGATCACTGAATAGAATTCCAAATCCTCATGTACTTTGGCTTTACGCCGGATACCGGCCGTGTCAATTAATACAAATTCCTTTTGAAAAAGGTTATAATGTGTATGAATAGTATCCCTGGTGGTACCTGCTATATCACTTACAATCGTCCTTTCCTCCCCTATCAATGCATTCAGCAGAGAAGATTTGCCGGTATTAGGTTGGCCGATTATTGCAAACTTTGGTAAAGCGGCAATCTCTTTGGTTTCCTCCGAAGCGTCGTCTGTTATTAGTGCTGCAATTTCATCAAGCAGTTCGCCGGTACCACTACCACTGGCAGCTGCAATAAAATAAATATTATCAAAGCCAAGACTATAAAACTCTGATGCTTCTAATAGCCGGTCGTTATTATCTACCTTGTTAACTGTTAAAAAAACAGGCTTGGTACTTCTTCGTAAAACAGCAGCCATCGAATCATCAAGGTCTGTCATACCAGTTGCAGCATCCACCATAAAAATAATGGCGTTGGCTTCCTCTACAGCAACTAACACCTGCTTGGCAATTTCTTTTTCAAAGATGTCTTCGCTGCCAGCTACGAAACCGCCGGTGTCTATAACATTGAACGTTTTCCCATTCCAGTCAGTAACGCCATATTGCCTGTCACGGGTAACTCCGCTGATATCGTCAACGATCGCTTTCCGCTGCTCAAGCAACCGGTTAAAAAGTGTACTTTTCCCTACATTGGGCCTTCCTACTATTGCAACTGTAAATGACATAATTTTTTATTAATAACCGTATTCCTTCAACTGTAACTCATTCTCTCTCCACTTCGGTTTTACTTTCACAAATAATTCTAAAAAAACTTTCTGCTGAATAAATGATTCAATATCCTTCCTGGCCTCTGTTCCGATCTTTTTTATCATAGAACCTTTCTCTCCTATCAGGATCGCTTTTTGTGTTTCCCGATGAACTATAATATCTGCCACTATTTTAACCAATGTATTTTTCTCCTGGTACTCCCGTACCAATACGGCAGTATGATAAGGAATCTCGTCTTGTGCCAACTCATATATTTTTTCCCTTATCAGTTCACTTACAAAAAAACGGGTATTTAAATCACTGATATCATCTCCCTCATAAAAAGGCTCCCCTTCCGGCAGAAACTCCAGGATAGTATTGATAAGCTTTTTCTTATTGATACCTGAGAGAGCTGAAATAGTAATAATGCTTTTACAATATGGCCTGGCTTTGAAAAAGGTAATTGCCTCCTTTATCTTTTCTTCACTCGCAAGGTCAATTTTATTTATTACAATAATTGCGGGTACTTTTAGTTTCAATGCTGAAAAAATCTGGTCGCATTCCTCCCAATTCTCTTTTACATCCACAAGCAGCATGGCCACATCAGCATCTTCAAGTGCATTTTTTACAGCCAGCATCATTTTCTCATGCAGCTTGTACTTAGGTTCAATGATACCCGGAGTGTCTGAAAAGATCACCTGGTATTCTTTTTCTGTCAAAATACCCTTTATACGATGACGGGTAGTTTGCACCTTCGGCGATACGATAGCCAGTTTTTCGCCCATCAGTGCATTGAGCAAAGTACTTTTACCGGCGTTGGGCCTGCCAAATATGTTTACAAATCCTGATTTCATTATTTCACCTGAAGGTGCACACTTCAGGCAGCAAGAAGATGAGGAGGTAGTCAATCCTTTGCCAGTTGAAGTTGCAACTGTTTCGGAAAATTTAAAAAAGCCACCTGCAATGCGGATGGCTTCCTGTTGTTGCGAAGGGGAGGATCGAACTCCCGACCTTTGGGTTATGAGCCCAACGAGCTACCGCTGCTCTACTTCGCGATGTTGGAGTGCAAAGGTAACCGTATTGAATATACTTTCCAAAGAAAAAACGTCCTGAAAAATCAGGACGTTTTCATGGCTGTACTTATGAATAAATGATTATCCACGGGAAACGCTGCTGGACCCACTGCTCTTGATATCACGGATAACTCCATTCCCTTTATATTTCACATCACTGGCTCCACTTGCTTGTGCTGAGAGTTCCTTATTTACTGTAACTTTTATATCACTTGCTCCGGAGGCTCTTGCCTCACAGGTTTCTGTTACGAGATCAAATCCTTTAAAATCGCTGGCTCCACTTGCTTCCACAGAAAGTTGTGTAGCTCTTCCCGTCACTGTCATATCAGAAGCACCACTCAAATCAACTGTAAGTTTGCCAACTTCCAGTTTACCTTTTACATCACTTGCACCTGATTGATTAATAGACAATGATTCTGCTTTTAAAACTCCGGCTATATATACATCACAGGCACCACTCACTATTAGCTTATCAATCTCCTTAAAGGAAATATAAGCCTTCAGTTTTTTGTTCCCTTTGTTCCATTTCCAGTCTTTATGAAGGCCAATATGTAATACACCACTTTTTACTTCTACTGTTATCATATCCCTGTCTTTGGTACTGGCTGCACTCACTGC
>JAEUVO010000046.1 GCA_016786885.1 Chitinophagaceae bacterium
ATCTTCACTGACCAATGTTCACTATGCGGCCAAAAAATAGCAGGGGCTGAAGCTGACATAAAATTTATATTATGGTTAATCAAAACTTGAATGCTAATGTAGGAAATATCAGGTGAATCAAAAATGATAGCCTTTCTAATAGTCTTTTCCACATCTCCCTTTTCTTTTGCCAACAAAAAGTTAACGACCCTCTTTTTTCGCCATTCGTCAGGAAATTGTCACCGGTCAGATAAATCGTTCCTGAATTGTGCACTACACATTTACTTTTACCCTACGAATTTATTAGTAGTTATTGCCGCTCACCTGTTTTGAACTGTAACACTATCTGCAGGATTTGCGTCATAACAACGTTCAAAGTATAGCCATGAAATTCAAAACCAACCTTATAACAGGAGTGTTATTGCTCCTTTGCCTGTATAGTTATTGCCAGGCTCCTGCCCCAAGACAATTACCCGCCAAAAGAACCACACAACCTGTAAAGATTGATGGCCTGCTGAATGATTCAGCATGGAAAGATGCGGCTATGATGACTGACCTGGTTGAGTTTCGCCCCAAGATGGGAGCCAAAGAAAATCATGAGAACCGCACAGAGACTTACCTGATGTATAGCAACGAGGGCATCTACTTTGGCGGCTATTGCTATGAACGTACTAAAGACAGTATCGCTACTGAACTGGCCGGCCGGGATGGTTTTGGTACTAATGATTATGTAGGGCTGATATTTGATACTTATTATGACAAGATAAATGGTTTTGAATATTTCGTAACCCCGCTAAATGAGCAATGGGATGCAAAGATGGCTCCCAACAATAACGGCAACAGCGAAGATTTTTCATGGAACGCTGTCTGGCAAAGCGGCGCTGTTATACACGACAATGGCTGGAGCTTTGAAATGTTCATTCCTTATGCTGCCATACGGTTTGGGAAAAAAGAAGTACAGGACTGGGGATTGAATATTACAAGACGACGCAGAAAAACAGAACAACAATACACCTGGAACCCGATCGATATAAATGTAAACGGTTTTCTTACACAGGAAGGTGTATGGACAGGTATCACCAATATCAAACCACCGCTGCGCTTACAGTTCTCTCCTTATTTCTCTGTTTATGCCAATCATTTCCCTGCTAATCAGCCCGGGCAAAAAAACTGGACCAGCCAGGTAAATGGCGGCATGGATGTGAAGTACGGCATTAACCAGGCTTTTACATTAGACGCCACTTTGATACCTGATTTTGGCCAGGTGCAAAGTGACAACCGGGTACTGAATCTTGGTCCTTTTGATATACAGTTCAATGAAAACAGGAGCTTCTTTACAGAAGGTACCGAACTGTTTGGAAAAGGAGGATTATTCTACTCCCGCCGTATTGGTGTAGAACCTGTTTACTATGACATATCACTGGGTACCAATGAGCGGATCTTACAAAATCAACTGGAATCAAAGTTGATCAATGCTTCAAAAATTTCAGGTCGTACACAAAAAGGATTGGGAATAGGTGTGCTTAAT
This sequence comes from Chitinophagaceae bacterium, assembly GCA_016786885.1. GTDB lineage: Bacteria > Bacteroidota > Bacteroidia > Chitinophagales > Chitinophagaceae > JJ008. The sequence goes on from JAEUVO010000046.1 coordinate 1,508, forward strand.
GCCATTACCAAGCCCCGTTATGCTACTGTGGAAGATATCAATACCAAGGAGCAGTATAAAAAAGAAGTGGAGCCATTGACCAATTATAATATCCTGGTATTAGATCAGACAATGAAAAATAATTCAAGTGTCACTTTAGTGAATACAAATGTTTGGCGGGGTGGCAGCGCTTATGATGCCAACGTTACTGCCGCTTTATTTGATCTGAATGACAAAAAGAATATGTGGAATGTGGGTGGGAAGACTGCGATAAGTAACCTAATCGGGTATAGCGCAAATAGTAAAACGGAAACAGGATACAGCCAGCAGTTATACATGGGGAAAAAAAGCGGCCGTTTCAATTTCAATGTGTGGCAGGAATTGACTGATACCCGCTATACTCATCGTGACCTCGGTTATTTTACCAATAATAATTTTCTGGATCATGGATACTGGTTTGGTTACAGGTGGACAGAGCCAAAGGGGTTCTATAACAGGATATTCATCAATACCAATTTCCGGTTCAGCAAACTGCTAAAACCAATTGGTACTATCGAACAGCAATACCAGCAGGCGAATATGAACTTTAATATGAACATCCAGTCCAAAAAGCTATGGTGGGCTGGCGCCTTCACCAATTTTATATTTCGTGGTAATGACTTTTATGAACCAAGAAAAGAAGGCTGGTTCTTCCGCCGTGGATCAAGTTTTGTACTGGGCGGATGGTTTGAGAGTAATATGGCGAAGAAGTATTCTTTCAACACAGAAATATTTACCCGTACTTATTTCGACTTCTACAATGCTTTCAGTTATGAAATAAGCGTCCGGCAGAATTACCGGTTTAATAACAAACTCACTGTCTCCCATTTCATATATACCAATCCACTATTCAATAATGTTGGCTTCGTATATGTACCCGGCAGCAATGATATCAACTTTGCAAGACGCAAAAGAAATACAATAGAGAATATACTGACCGTCAAATACAGTTTCACCAATAAAATGGGAATTACCTTCCGGGCAAGGCACTACCTGAGCACTGTTGATAATAAAGAATTTTTTCTCCTTCAGCCAGATGGAAAACTGAAAACCAATCCCACTTTTATCAACGGGGTAAATCAGAATTTAAATCTATTCAATATTGATATGGTTTACACCTGGCAGTTTGCTCCCGGTAGTTTTATCAATATAGTCTGGAAGAATGCAGTAGAAGATTTTGACGGACAGATCCAGAGAAGTTATTTCAAAAATTTTGATAAGACAATGAGGGCAGACGAGAATAATAATATTTCTTTAAAAGTGATATATTTTCTTGATTATCTCCAATTAAAGAAAAAGAAAAGCTGATGCAATTTTAAACAGCCGTTTGGACTATAAGCGGCTGTTTAATCCAGGATATTCCCATACTCCGGTTTCCATTCATATTTCCAGCGGCGATGGCTCCATAAATAATTGGCAGGGTCCTGGCGAATGATTCTCTCCACTTCATTCTTATACATGACTGTAAGCTGCTGAGGAGTAAATTGTGAAGCAGATTCTGTCAGTACCTTGCAGTCAAAATGATAATGTCCCCGCTTAATTTTTTTAAATCCCGCCATTATTATCGCAGTATTATTTTTCACAGCTCCTTTGGCTGGGCCTGTAACAAAGGGTGCAGGCCTTCCAAAGAAATTTACCCAGTAAGCATTTGAAGGGTCACCCGGATTCTGGTCCGCTGCCAGCGCCAAAACATAACGGCCTGAAAAAACATGGTGCATCCGGGTTTTAAATTCTGTAGCTGAAACCAGCACGGTTCCATGCCTTTTCCGCATATTATAAAATATCCGGTTCAGTATCTTGTTAGCAATAGGCATATAGACCCCAACAAAAGGCGCTTTTAATTTTAAAGGGTATAAGATGGCCGCATACTCCCAATTAAATTGATGACAACCCATCGCATGTACATTGTATCCTTTCTCAATAAGTTCATTGATCGGTTCAATATCAGCAGAACTTCTTTTAAGTGCTGTTTTAACAGAAATAGAAATAAACTTGACTGATTCAATAAATGTATCAATGAGGTTATGATAAAACTGTTTGGCTATTTTCAGCTTTTCCGCTTCTGTTTTTTCCGGAAAAGCGATACCCAGGTTATTCATCACTACCTCCCTGCGGTACTTGAAAAGATAGAAGACAATTGCATAGATAAAATCAGAAATGATATACAATACCCGAAATGGCAGTAAAGACAATAACCAGAGAAACCCGTAGACAACATAATACATAGCTGGTAAAGATAACCACTATAAAACGATATTCTGTACCAGGTGGCTCTTGCCCGGATAATCAGTATTATAATGTAATCCCCGGCTTTCTTTTCTGAAACTGGCGCCTTTTACAATCAGGTAACCAACAGTGATCATATTTCGAAGCTCAAGCAATTGAGGTGATAAGGAACTGCTTTGATACAACTGTTCTGTTTCTTCCCAAAGAAGATCAAGACGTCTTGAGGCTCTTTGTAAACGGACGTCATTGCGAACAATACCTACATAATCACTCATTATCAACTGTAGTTCTTTCAAACTTTGTGTTATAAGGATCATCTCCCGGGGTTCAGTAGTCCCCTCTGCATTCCAGTCTGGTAAAGAGTGATTAAAAGAGATATCTTTTACTTTCTCTGCTGCATCGATGAAACACTTGTGTGCAAAAACCATTGCCTCAAGCAATGAATTACTGGCTAAACGGTTAGCGCCGTGCAATCCTGTACTGGCACATTCACCACAGGCATATAAACTCTTAATAGAACTTCTCCCCCATTCATCTGTTTTAATTCCTCCACAGCTATAATGAGCTGCCGGAGCAACTGGTATCATATGTTGTGTAATATCAATTCCTATTGATAAACATTTTTCATAGATATTGGGGAAATGCTCCGTAAATTTTTCTTTGGTAAAATGACGGCAATCCAGCCATACATGTTCTGTACCTGTTCGTTTCATTTCACTGTCAATAGCTCTTGCCACAATATCACGGGGTGCCAAATCTTTTCTCTCATCATATCTTTCCATAAAGGCTTCCCCATTCTTGTTTCTCAATATTCCACCATCTCCACGCACAGCTTCTGTAATTAAAAAAGCCTGCCCCCTTACTCCGGGTTCATATAAAGCAGTAGGATGAAACTGGATAAACTCCATATTCTCAATTCTTCCTTTTGCCCTGTACACCATGGAAACTCCATCCCCGGTAGCAATAGAGGGATTAGTAGTGGTTCTATAAACCTGTCCATTGCCACCCGTAGCAAGCAAAGTGATTTTGGACAATATTTTCTCGATCCTGTTCGTCTCCAGGTTTAATACATACACTCCATAACACTCCACATCAGGTGTTGATTTGGTGATCAGGTATCCCATGTGGTGTTGTGTTATAATATCAATTACAAAACAATGCTTGATGAATTCGATATTGGTCTGTCCCGCTACAGCATCCAGTAAAGCTCTTTCCATTTCCTTACCTGTCACATCTTTATGATGAAGAATACGAAACTCTGAATGCCCGCCTTCTTTCCCTCTTTTGTAATCACCGTCATCTTCTCTGTCAAACCGGGCGCCCCAGTCAATAATTTCCTGTACCCTTTCCGGCCCTTCCTTCACTACAATTTCCACTACTTTTTCATTGCAAAGTCCGTCACCGGCGATCAGTGTATCCTCAATGTGTTTTGCAAAGCTGTCATTCTCCAGGTCATTCACTACTGCAATACCACCCTGTGCATATTTTGTATTGGTTTCGTCTGCCGTGGCCTTTGTCATCACCAATACTTTCTTATCAGGGAACTTACTGGCCACTTTCAAAGCATAAGTCAGCCCTGCAATGCCCGATCCAATAACTAAAAAATCTGTTTTGTGCATGTGTCAAAATTAATTGGAAGACCTGATATAGCGAATTGCCCCTTCCACAATCAGGAATTGTGCTAACCCGTAAGTGAGCATTATAATAATACCAGCTGTCTCAAACGCCTGGTAAAACTTATTTACAGCAAGAACCGAATCTGAAATAACAAAAAGCAAGGCGCCGGTCATCATCCATTTACCCGCAATCTTATTACTAATAAATAGCATGTGCATGGCCAGCATAAACATGATACTGATAACCACTCCGTAAATATAAACCGGCCATTTCATATCATGCAAATAGGGAGACAACCATGTAATAAGCGCTGCATAATAAACAATGACTATCAGTAATAACCATATATTACTCTTTACCTTTTCTGCTAAACGAACCTTATAAAAGAAAATGATATAAAAAATGTGTGCCAGCAAAAAAGAAGATAATCCCAGTAAAAAGAAAATATCCTTTTGGCCCTGGAACATCAGCAACACATCACCACCCCATGAAAAGAATAATGCAAGCAATATCCACTTTTTCAGGTTGTTGCTTATGTTACTGACTCCTGTAAAAAAATATCCCGCTAGAAAAGGAATGATCAATGGCTTGGATAAATACTGAATTATTTCGCTGTCAGTTTGCATCCCGGCAATATCTGTCACCAAAGCAATAAAAAAGCAAATGATCCAAAATCTTTTTTTCATACAGCAGATTTATGCATCTATCCAGACGTCACTTTCCTTTAATAAATTTATTAATTCATCCACTGCCACTTCACTGTTAACATTCCGTTTTACCACTTCTTTTCCTTTGTACAAAGTAATTTTTCCCGGACCACTGCCAACATAACCAAAATCTGCGTCTGCCATTTCACCCGGCCCATTCACAATACAACCCATAATAGCGATCTTAACTCCTTTCAGATGGTTAGTAACGGCCCGGATCTTTGCCGTTGTTTCCTGCAGATCAAATAAGGTACGGCCACAACTCGGGCAACTGATATACTCTGTTTTTGAGATCCTTGTCCTGGTAGCCTGCAGAATGCTGAAAGCTGTGTTATTTGTAAACTGGTAAATATCTTTTACTTCGAGGTAGGTACGGCCGGTGGCTTTTACTGCTTCCATCTGGGCTTTATTAGTATATCCAAGACAAATTCCATCGCCCATTCCTTCCAGGAATAAGGCGCCTGTTTCTGTAGCAAAATGTATCAGGTGCTCATCGGGAGTTTGCCAGCTACTGTCTGTTACCAATATCACTGGGTTTTTAATACCTCTGCTTTGCAACTCCATAAACATCCTGCGAACAGACTGCATAGCGTTACGATTAGTACTGCTCAGGCAGATCACCACAGTCGGGTCTTTGGCCATCACATCTAAAAATGTATAATCATTCAAAGGAGTATCATCACTGTAACAATCCTGCATCACAAAATTCAGCTTATCACTTTTTATTTCTGCTTCTGCAAAACCTCCGGCTTCAAAAATGGGGAAATATTTTGTTTTGTCAACTGCCTGTATCCAGGCACCGGGATAAACAACCACTTTCAATGTTCCCGGTAATTCGAAATCCAATAGCTGGTTACCTGTAAAAATATAATCAGCTGCTGCATCACTTATATTCCATTTATCCGTTGCTTCGCTATACGTATACCCAATGCTTTGCAGGTGCTGCGGAGTTATTTTCTCTATCTTATGCAGGTCGGCTATTACTACAGGAACATGCCTGCCGCCAATATTATCAATGGAAAATGTTTCTCTCCTTTTATACTCAAAAGGATTGTAAGGCAATTTAGAAAAAGAAGGTACTGAACTTCTTCCTTTAGCAGAGTTAGTAAGGCCATATCTTTTCACCAAATCCTTACAAACAGGTATTTCGAATTCAGGATCTTCTGTTAACGAAACCCTGATCGTATCGCCAATTCCATCTTCCAATAATGTACCTATACCAACAGCACTCTTTATCCTTCCGTCCTCACCATCACCTGCTTCCGTTACACCTAAATGCAATGGATAACATTCGCCAAATTCATCAAACATTGTCTTTACCAGCAACCGGTAGGCCTGCACCATCACTTGCGGGTTACTGCTCTTCATACTCAGCACAATATTGTGATAGGCTTCTGCCCTTGCAATCCGTAAAAATTCCATGGCACTTTCCACCATCCCGTTTGCCGTATCTCCATAGCGGCTCATGATACGATCACTGAGAGAGCCATGATTGGTACCGATCCGCATGGCTGTTCCATACTCTTTACAAATTTTAACCAGCGGAGTAAATCGTTCCCGGATACGATCTATCTCTTCTGCATATTCCGCATTGGTATATTCTATCTGTTCAAATTTCTTCTTGTCTACATAATTACCAGGATTCACTCTCACCTTTTCTATGATCCTGGCGGCTATTTCAGCAGCATTCGGAGTAAAATGAATGTCAGCCACCAAAGGAGTCGTATAGCCTCTTTTTCTCAACTCATTTTTTATATTCAACAGGTTTTCGGCTTCCTTTTTTGAAGGCGCTGTAATACGAACCAGTTCTGCCCCTGCTTCAATGCAACGTATACTCTGCTCTACCGTGGCTATAGTATCCATGGTGTCAGTAGTGGTCATTGTTTGTATCCGTATGGGATTAAAATTGCCCAGCAACAGGTCGCCGATCCTAACTTCTCTTGTTTTAAGGCGTTTATATTCAGTGAGTGATTCGCAGTAAAATTGCATAGAAGAATGTGCTGATTTTATAATGTGCCGGCGGCCAATCAGGGGAGACAAAGTTAAGTAAAGTAGATCAGCCCGGGGCAGGCCATTAGCACATTGCCAAATTATCAAATCAGCTAATTGGTATTACCAATCTTTGGCTTGCCCTCCGCCTGATTTTGATTTTTCTTTCTGAAGACGCTGGTTCACATCTTTCTCCTTCTGCTCAAGCAGCTTGAGACGCTGCTCCGCTTCTTTAGGACTCATTTTTGGTTGCTGTTGCTTTTTCTGTTGCTCCTGTTGCTTCTTTTTGGGGTTCTCTTTTTCTTCTTTCTTTTTAGGAGGGTTTTTCTTTTTTAATTCCAGCAGCGCTTTTTGCAGGTTTTCTCTTGTCTCTTTATCATCAGGGTTTTGACGGAGTGCATTTTTGTATGCTTCAATACTTTCTTCCAGTTTTTTTTGTTGGGTAAGTACTACTCCTTTATTATAATATGATTTTGACTTTAGATCTTTCTCTGTTGATTTTTCTATCAATGCTGAAAACTCTTTTAAAGCCTCGTCCTGTTTACCCTGCTTCTGCAAGCTGTTAGCCAGATTAAATTTGGCCGTGGTATTAGCAGGATTGGCTGATACTGCCTTGTTATATTCAACTGTGGCGTTTTCAAACTGCTGTTGCTTATAGTACCTGTTTCCTTTTTGAATTGCCTTTTCATCATCCTGCGATTTTGCAAGCAGTGCAACTAAAAAAAATATTGTTATTAAAAAGCATTTTTTCATAATGCCAGTTTCTTTTTTCGTTCCGGAATAAAGTTTTCTGCTAATAACAAAACAAACATGGCCGCAGCAAACCACATATAATAGGTTTTAAAATTCATTTGCGAAACATCCCCAAATGCTTTTCTCTCTATTTGAGATAATTGGCCTTTAATCGCCGCAATGGCTTCATCACTGCTTTGGAGCCTGGCATAAACACCGTTTGTATGCTGAGCAATTTCTTTCAATCCTTCCTCGTTCAATTTGGAGATCACTGTATTACCAGCTTCATCCCTTTTATTTTGCCCGGTGGCAGGATCAATAATAGATGCTCCTTCAGAAGAACCGATGCCTATAGCATTTATCATCACTCCCTGCGCTGCAAGATCTTTAGCCGTACTTATTGCATCTGCATCATGATCTTCGCCGTCAGAAATAAGTACTATGGTCTTAAATCTTTTTTCTGCACTGTTAAAAACTCCTGCACTCATTTTCAATGCATCGCTGATAACAGTTCCCTGCTGGGGCACTGCATCAGGGGTAGCGGATGATATAAAAAGGCTGGCAGCCCCATGATCAACTGTTAATGGCATTTGCAAATACGCTTTACCGGCAAAGAGTACCAGGGCTATCCTGTCATCCGGCATTTCATCGATCAGTTTATTGACGAATTGCTTGGCTCTTTCCAGCCTGTTGGGTGCCAGGTCAGCAGCCAGCATACTTTTGCTTACATCAAGGGCTATTGCTACATCAATTCCTTTTCTTTTTATTCCATCCGCATCACCGGGCACCCTGGGATTCATTACTGCTACAATACCCGTTGCAATAGCGAGGATAAGTAATATGAATTTTACGATGAATCCCTTAGAAGAAAAGTTATCAATCAATAATTTTACCAGCTTCTTATCCCCGATCTTCTTTATTGTATTTCCTTTCCAACGTAGTAGAGAGAGAAATAACATCACAAGTATGGCAATAGCCACAAAAAGCCATATAAACTCTTTATATTGAAGCTGCCAGTTCATCGGATCAGATACTCAAAATTCATGCTACAAAACCTCCTGTCTGCCGGAGATTCAGAGGAATTACATTTTTCCTTCAAGAAAGCCAAGTTGTTTCAGAATATCTTTCAGCATTTTTACTCTTACCGTCCACATGTCATAATCCTTATCAGGTGATTCGATATTTAAAACAAAAAAATAAGGGTGATTATTTTCTTCGATCCAGCCTACTATCCAGCCAATGGCATGACCTTTTTCTGTAAAACCCCAACCGGTTTTGTAACCCAACCGGTAGTTTGTATTACTCTCAAACAACATGGCCCTTTTTACCATCTCCTGGTAAGTTTTGAAAAAAGGCAGTTGATCGAAGTATAATCTCTTTACTAATCCTAATTGCTGGTCTGGGGTTATTTTAAGAGAATTGTTGAGCCAGAAACTGTCAACGGCAGTTTTAATAACTACTTTTTCTGTATCGGTTTTAGCGCCATATTTCAAACTGTCCAGCCAAAGCTGCATGGTATCCTTACCAATGCGCCGGGCCACTTCCTGGTAGTAATAAACAGAAGAAACCCTGAACGCTTCATACATATTCAAATCCTTATTCCAATCTGCTATACGTCTTTCTACTCCATCCCATTTTATTATCATACTGTCACTGCTGATCTTGCCAGTCTGCAAACCAATAAGTGAGTTGACAATTTTGAAAGTGGATGCAGGCAGGTAGCTGCTATCACGAAAGCGGCTGAGATTATGCACGGTAAATTTCCCCGAAGCATTATCCATTAAGGCAAAACAACCTTCAACTTTGTTTTCGGTAAAAAATTTTTCAAGGCTTTTATCCTGCTTTACATTATTTGGGGAGCAGGCAAATAAAATAACCGCCAAGGAAAGACCATAAACAATTGTTCTCATTCTGATGTTGAATTTTCGCAAAGTTAGCCGGATAGGAGTTGCAATACCCGGCTTGTTTAAAATTATTACTGCCTTGCCAGCACTGCTTTCTGATAACCGTTTACCCTGTAACTGTCAACAAAAGGGACTTCATTATTTCCTTTCCCGGTCGTTGCAGAAGGTTTGGCACCAATAGTAAAAAATTCTACCATCAGCTTATCATTGTCGAGCCAGTAATTATTAATAATAGTAGAGTTCATCACTGTAAAGGCGCCACACAATTTATTGGCGACCCAAAACTGATCGAGCACAATACCGTTGTTCTCGTCTATTATCCAATGACCTTTAGCAGTATCTTTTGCGATTAAGGTGTAAGGCCTGCTATCTTCTTTAGGTAAACCGTAGATAAGATGCCAGGTATACTTATTAAGACTGTCTGCAGGTTGTATCCTCAATTCCATCACTACAGTCTGGGGTTCTTTTACTCCTGTCTTAAACCATTGCAGCTCACCCTTCCAGTTACCGATCCAGTTTTGAGGAAAAGTGCCTGTTTGAGACAACCCGGATAACGAAATAATAAAACTGAATACGGCAAGAAATTTCTTCATTCCTTATATTTTATTAAAAATAAAAAGTCCCGGTGATATACCGGGACCTGAATGTGTTTAGTAATCCTTAACCTTAAAGGTAAATACCATTTTTTAAGCGATAGTGTTTATTACCCTGGCAATCCCTTTTGGTGGCTGCGCAAGAACTGAAAATAAACATTACTACAGCCGCTGTGGCCAGACAAAGCATTAATTTCTTCATACTTTTTTAAAAGTTGGGTCAACAAATTAATTAATGGAAATTCCAGAGGAATTGGGCGGGTAGAGTTTATCTTATCGTAGTATAGAACGAAAGTAATATGTGAAAATTGTATTTCATAACTTCCGTTGATCTTTTTCCTGTTTATTTAAGAAAACATACGAAGTAGGTTACTCTATTAGTAGAACCCCGATAAATAGTAGTTTTACCTTAATAAAGATTCGCCAAACGCAACTCATTGCATTTCATGCGGAAATAAATTATTTCAATACCCCCAGCTCTTTCCCAATCTTCGTAAACGCTGCAATAGCTTTATCCAGGTGATGTTTTTCATGGGCTGCACTCAGCTGCACCCTTATCCTCGCCTGGCCTTTCGCTACAACAGGGAAAAAGAAACCTATTACATACACAGCTTCTTCCAAAAGTTTTGCAGCCATCGTTTGTGCCAGTACTGCATCATATAGCATGATAGGAACAATCGGGTGATCGCCGGGTTTGATGTCGAAACCAGCTTCGGTCATTTTATGGCGGAAATATTTGGTGTTGTATTCCAATTTATCTCTCAATTCCGTTGTTTCTGTCAGCATATCCAGCACCGCTATTGAAGCACCAACAATAGAAGGAGCCAATGTATTACTGAATAAATACGGCCTTGATTTCTGGCGCAGCATATCAATGATCTCCTTACGGCCTGAAGTAAAACCACCCGATGCGCCACCCAATGCTTTGCCTAATGTTCCGGTAATAATATCGATCTTGCCCATCACACCCCTGTATTCATGAGTGCCCCGGCCTGTCTTGCCAAGAAACCCGGAAGAGTGGCATTCATCAATCATAATACAGGCATCATATTTTTCAGCCAGATCGACGATCTTATCTAATTGAGCAATAGTACCATCCATACTAAAAGAGCCATCGGTTACAATGATCCTGCTGCGGCAGCCGGCAGCATCCTTTAGCTTAGCTTCCAGGTCACTCATATCGTTATGCTCATAGCGGAAACGCTGTGCCTTACATAAACGGACACCATCGATAATGGAAGCATGGTTCAGTGCATCTGAGATAATGGCATCCTGTTCGTTAAACAAAGGCTCAAATACTCCGCCGTTGGCATCAAAAGCAGCAGCATATAATATGGTATCCTCAGTACCAAGGAATTGAGAGATCTTTTCTTCCAGTTCTTTATGAATATCCTGTGTACCACAAATAAAGCGGACACTGCTCATACCATACCCTCTTTTATCAATAGCCTCATGTGCTGCTTTGATCACTTTGGGATGGCTGGAAAGGCCGAGGTAATTATTAGCACAAAAGTTCAGTACCGTTTTACCACCCACTATTATTTCAGCTCCCTGGGGACTTTCAATAATTCGTTCCGTTTTATAAAGACCTGAGGTTTTTATCTCTTCCACCTCTTTAGCAATGCGTTGCACCAATTTTTCGTTCATGTGGTTTGATTTATGGGCAAATATAAGAATTGGGCCTGTTGAGCGTCTTATAGAACAACTTCACATGAATATGCGATTGCTGGCCGTAAAAAGAAATTTTAGGTTTGCAGTAACATTTTGAAAATTACTTTCGTCAAATAGCCTAAACCAACACCATGAAGCGGAAAAATTATCTTTTATTCAGCCTGCTGACTGTCTTCCTTACGGCAGCCCTGGTTATCCTGAGTTCTTCCTCTTCAACTGAGAAGGCTACCAAACAGGCTGTTCCCACCTGCTGTAAAAAAACAAAGGTGAACTGCACAGAGACCAAAAAAGATATTCCGGCTGACCTTATGCTGGAAAGTCTTTCCCGGCAGTTTATCAGCATTTCCTCCTTCTAAATATTGATTTTCAAACGATAAGAGGTGGCCGGTTAAGCATTTCCCGAAAGTTTTGTCAATTGTTGTAACATTTTGTTCCCTGAACCGTATTATTTAACAAGCAGGTTCCCTTGACTATTTTTGCCTGCACTATCGGCTGTTTATGACTGAACGAGAATACAATGAATGTGTGAATACGTATGCAGATAATGTGTACCGCTTCATCCTGAAAAATCTTCGCCATGAAGAAGATGCCCGGGATGTGGTACAGACTGCCTTTGAAAAAATGTGGCGCAACCGGGAAGAGGTAGATGCGCAGAAAAGCAAATCTTATCTCTTTACAGTAGCATATCACCAGATGATCGATCACA
>JAEUVO010000035.1 GCA_016786885.1 Chitinophagaceae bacterium
GCAATATGTAGAAAGAAAAGTGAAAAGTGGTGCAGATCTTTGATCGCATCATTTGTATCTTTCTAATATGAAAAAAGAGATTCTGTCAATCATTCAGAAAATTGAAGAGGTAAACAGTGGTCAACCCTGGTTTGGCAAACCTGTGTACAGCATTTTGGAAGAAGTAAACACAAAAAAGGTTTACCAGCGACCGAATGATACTGAACATTCTATGATAGAATTGCTTTATCATATGATCACATGGGCCGAGTTCACCCTTAAACGAATTGAGAAATATCCTGATATGGATCTGGCGACTTTTGAAAAGATGGACTGGCGGCTGATCAATCCTAAAGTGCATACCTGGAAAAAAGGGCTGGCAGCATTCAAATCCACTAATAAGGAAATTATTGCGATACTAAAAAAGAAAGATGATACCTTTCTCAAGGAAATAGTGGATTTCAGAAAATATAATTTTCACTTTCTTATCAATGGGATGATAGAACATAACATTTACCACCTTGGGCAAATCGCATACATAAACAAGATGCTGGCCTGATATACCCGGAAAGTAGTATTGCTTGTGATTGGCAGGTACATTACTTTTCCATATGGCTTTGTATAGGTACCGGTTCTGGAAGAAAATACCTTTTCTAAAAATTCTAATCCCGCTGATCGCCGGCATAGTTGCTCAGTGGAATTTTCAATTACCTGCTAATATGGGATGGTGGATCATGATTATCGCCGTTCTCTTCCTTTGCAGCATCTTCTTTATTCCATTATTAAACAGGTTTCACTATTCAGCCCTTAGCGGAATTACAGTCTCAGTTATTTTCTTTTCGGTTGGTATACTATTAGCATTGAAAAATGATATTAGAAATAACAGCAAATGGCTTGGCCATTATTATAAAGAATCACAAGTCCTGATTGCAACACTGGACGAACCCCTGGTTGAAAAAACAAAATCATTTAAAGCTAATGCGACTGTTACTTACTTGATGGAAGGCGAAAAATCTACTTCAGTTACTGGTAAAATTATTATTTATTTCAAAAAAGATTCTCTGCGGCATAATCTCCGGTATGGATCACAAATACTTCTCAAAAAAAACCTGCAGGAAATAAAGAACTCCGGTAATCCGGGAAGTTTTGACTACAAACGATACTCTCTTTTCCAGGGAATCACTCACCAGGTTTATTTAAAACCCGGTGACTTTGAAATACTACAGGGCGAGAATCAGACATGGTTGAAAAAACTGATCTATTCTTCCCGGGAAAAAGTATTGACCCTTCTGCGAAAAAATATTCGGGGTGAAAAAGAACTGGGATTGGCAGAGGCTCTGTTGATTGGTTATAAGAATGATCTTGATCAGTCTCTTGTTCAATCATACACTAATACGGGTGTAGTTCATATTATCGCTATTTCAGGCCTGCACCTGGGATTGATCTATTGGTTGCTTGTTCAGTTATTCAAACCACTTCGAAGGAATAAAAAAACAAATTGGCTTGCACCTGTTCTTATCATCACTGGTTTATGGGCCTTTAGTCTTTTAGCAGGGGCCCAGCCATCAGTACTCCGGTCGGCTTTAATGTTCAGTTGTATTGTATTGGGAGAATCCTTCTCCAGAAAATCATCTGTTTACAATACAATGGCTATTTCTGCCTTTATTTTATTATGTTATAATCCATACTGGTTGTGGGATGTAGGATTTCAATTGTCTTATGCAGCTGTACTGAGTATAATTATTTTCATGCGTCCAATCTACAATTGGTTTTATATTAAAAATAAAATTCTCGATTTTATTTGGAAGCTGAATGCTGTTACGATGGCTGCGCAGGTACTTACAATTCCATTGGGGATTTACCATTTTCACCAGTTTCCCTCCTCTTTTATTTTAACAAATTTCCTGGCTGTTCCTTTATCCAGTATGATCCTGATTGGTGAAATATTGCTTTGTATTGTCTCCTTTATTCCTTCAATTGCTTTGTTCATCGGAAAGATAATTTCCTGGTTCATCTGGTTGATGAATACGTATGTTGAAAGAATTGAAATGATCCCATTTTCGCTTTGGGATGGCCTGCAAATCAGTCTTACACAGGCTATTTTTCTTATATTTTTTGCTTCAGGAATAGGTTACTGGTTAATGGAGAAATCTAAGTATGGGCTAAAGATGGGAATGGCAGGTTTATTTCTCTTTTTGGCTGAAAGAAGTATTTCATTCATTAAAGCAGAAAAGCAACAAAAGATTATTGTATATAATGTACCTCAAAAAAGAGCTATTGATTTTATTGATGGAAGAAACTATCGGTTTGTTGGCGACAGCGATCTGCTAATGGATGGATTTACCCGTAACTTTCACCTGAAGCCTTCCCGTATTCTTTACAGGATAAAAAGTACAGATTCACTTGGCAATTTTCTGTTAACTGAAAACTATATTTCTTTTCAGGGCAAAAAGGTTTTATTGCTGGAGAAAGCTGTCTCATTTTTACCGAACACCGATAATCCTGTTGTTGACTTGCTTATCCTTTCCGGGAATCCTAAATTATATATGAAAAAACTGGCGGGTTCACTTGAAATAAAACAAGTGATATTTGACGCCTCAGTACCTGCCTGGAAAACAAATTACTGGAAAAGAGATTGTGATTCCCTGCATATTCCCTGGCATGATGTTACCACAAAAGGGGCTTTTGTCATGAAGGTGAATTAAGTTAGTTTTGCGGCCTGCCTGCCGGAACTTTAGTGAAAGCATGGCCCTTGCGATTTGCCTGCCTCTCAACTCCTTAATTATTATGAACAAGAAGATTCAATCAGCACTTATTTCTGTTTTTTACAAAGATGGACTGGAGAACATAGTACAACTGTTGGCGGATAACGGCGTAATTATTTACAGTACCGGCGGTACGCAAACTTTTATTGAAAAACTGGGACTGAAAGTAGTACCTGTGGAAGACCTGACAACTTATCCTTCTATACTTGGTGGCAGGGTAAAAACTTTGCACCCTTCAGTGTTTGGCGGCATACTGGGCAAACGGGATGATAATACCCATGTGCAGGAAATGAAGCAATACAATATTCCGGAGATTGATTTAGTGATTGTGGATCT
Source organism: Chitinophagaceae bacterium (assembly GCA_016786885.1). GTDB lineage: Bacteria > Bacteroidota > Bacteroidia > Chitinophagales > Chitinophagaceae > JJ008. The sequence goes on from JAEUVO010000035.1 coordinate 3,081, forward strand.
ATATCCATTTGAAGAGACCGTGGCAACAACTACTGATGAAAAATCAATTATCGAAAAAATTGACATCGGCGGACCATCGATGATAAGAGGTGCAGCAAAGAACTTCAAAGACGTAGTGGTGATAGCGGCCAAAAAAGATTACCCCGAACTGGAACAATTACTAAAAGACCAAAATACTACTACCACATTGGAGCAGCGAAAATCATTTGCAGCCAAAGCATTTGAAGTGGTAGCACATTATGATGTGGCGATTGCAAAATATTTCAATCCATCCGAATCATTATACTTTTTAGAATCTATCACCAACCCGAAAGCAATGCGTTATGGTGAGAACCCGCATCAGTCCGGTGTGTTTTATGGTGATTTGACTAAACTGTTTGACCAGTTAAATGGTAAAGAATTGTCGTATAACAATTTGGTGGATGTGGATGCAGCCATGCAACTGATAAAAGAATTCAGTGAAACAACTTTTGCAATTATAAAACACACCAATGTTTGCGGTGTGGCCCAAAGGCCAACTGTAAAAGAGAGCTGGGATGCAGCATTGGCCGGCGACCCGGAAAGTGCTTTTGGGGGAGTGCTGGTATGTAATGGCACAATTAATAAAGCAACGGCAGATGCAATTAATGAAATATTCTTTGAAGTACTTATAGCTCCGGCTTTTGATTCAGATGCATTGGCTGTTTTGAAGTCAAAAAAGAACCGGATACTGCTGCAGTTGAAATCTCAGCCAGCTGCCAGTGAACAATACAAATCTTTGCTAAATGGTGTGTTGATACAAGGTATAGATGAAGGAAATTATACCGAATGGAAAGAAACAGGCGGCAGAGAAACAACCGATACTGAAAAAGCAGATCTTGGTTTTGCCAATCTTGTCTGCAAGCATCTGAAATCAAATGCTATCGCATTGGTAAAAAATAAGCAGCTAATAGGAAAAGGCTGCGGTCAAACAAGCCGGATTGATTCTTTGAGGCAGGCTGTAGAAAAAGCAAAACAATTCAAATTTGACCTGACGGCTGCTGTCATGGCAAGTGATGCCTTCTTTCCTTTTAATGATTGTGTGCAGTTGGGACATGAAGCAGGTATTACCGCTTTTATTCAACCGGGTGGTTCTATAAGAGATAATGACTCTATTGAATATTGTAAAAAAAATAACCTTGCAATGGTGATAACAGGTATGCGGCATTTTAAACATTAATGAATTTTTTCGACTTTCATAAAACCATAGTTCAATCATCTGCTGATTCATTAAAGAAACTGGCGGTATTCAATCCGCTTACCATTCATAAAAAAGGTACAAGAGTTAAGGCACTCTTTGCCTTAGCATTGGTCTGTGTACTATGGGGCACTACGTGGATCGCTTCTAAAGAAGGAGTCCGTCATATGCCTGCACTACAGCTCGCAGGTATCCGACAGTTGCTGGCCGGCATCATTTATGTTACTTTCTTTATTATCAAAGGCGCCAGTTTACCCAAAGGGAAAGAATGGATACCAGTATTAATATTAAGTTTTCTGAACTTCATTATGAGTAATGGGCTTAGTACTTGGGGTGTAAAATATATCTCTGCCGGTCTTGGATCAATTATGGGAGCTATATTCCCTTTGTGGCTCGTCGTAATAGGCCTCTTTGTTTCTAAAGAAAAGATTCCCGTAAAAGCTATTGTTGGATTGCTGCTTGGCTTTGCCGGCGTTTGTATCATTTTCTACGACCATCTGCATGATTTTTTAAATGCTGATTTTCGATTCGGCATTATTCTATCATTGATCGCTACGTGGACATGGGCATTTGCTACTCTTTATACCAAAAAACAGGCAGCAAGCTTTAATCCTTATTTCAGTTTGGGGCTCCAGATGGTGATAGCAGGCTTCAGCCTTTTCGTGTTTACGAATATTACCGGGAATGCAGTTCCCGTTGCCGCCATTCCGTGGCAATCATGGGCTGCTATTGCGTACCTTATTATTTTTGGCTCACTAATCGCATTTATCTGCTACCTCTATGCTTTACAAAATCTGCCTACTGAACAAGCTTCAATTTATGCTTATATCAACCCGATTGTAGCTGTTCTTTGCGGTTGGCTGATATTTAGTGAAAAGATTACTATTTATATTACAGTTGGCGGCCTGGTTACCTTACTGGGAGTGTACCTGGTAAACAAAGCGTTTAAAGCCGGAGTGCCACCTCCTGAGCAGCCGGAAACTGAAGGTATTTAATACTGTTTGCCTGCTATTTCTTTAATGAATGTTTCGTACACATCCCTCCATCCTGCAAATCGCTTATCAGTGCCTAAAAATGTATTGTGCCATATAGTAATTAGCATGCCTTTTACATTCTTTACTTCATTGTAATAGTGCCTCATCTCTTCCAATGCCTGTAGCGGGGAGTAGTTTTGCTCATAAAAAGAATTTGCCTCCATGTAGCAGAACGGGAACAATAACAACCCGGTTATTTCTTCTCTTTCCAAATCATACCAGTAAAAAGGAGAAGCAACAGAAGCCTTGAAGCCGTTGATACTTCCATATCCCATAGAGAAATCTTCCTTTATCCCTGCTTCTGTTAAATGACGGTACGTTTGCGGTAATGCTAACCGTATAAAATGTTGACGGGAAGATACTATTTCAAACCCGGTCGCTTCTCCTACAATGGTTTTCTCAGCTTTTATCAATGATGGCTCATCTCCGCTCTGCCAGGAAGGATGTACTCCTATTTCATATTTGCTGGCATGTCGCCCTATTAAAACTCTCAAAGCAGCTTTTTCCGGTAAAATATTTCTATCATATCTGCTGGTTCTTTGTGCCACCAGAAAAAAATATCTTGGTTTTAGCCGGAACTCATCATGCAGGCTATCCATCCATTCATAAGAATCAAACGGATCCTGGGCCTTGCCATTTACTACTTTCCTCCTTAGCTCTAGTTTTTTCAACTCTCCCTTCAACAAATCCTTAAGCACTGCTCCGGCAGCTCTCTTCCAGCCCTTATGTTTATAAGAATACGCTTCATCAATATCGTAAGTAGGAAGAAAAGTGAATGCTGAGTGGTGAATAGAGAAAGAAGGAAATTTCTGTTGTAATATCCACTTGAATTCCCGCAGCCAGATATTTATTAAAGGCTTATTTAAGAAGTCTTCCCTAAATGCCAGTGAGTTTTCATGACCGTAGCGGCCATACATATCTTTTTGATGCGGCATATACTCCTCATAACGGCTAAGCAGATAGAAAGATGCTGCCAGTAAATCAAACGGGAAATCTCCATTGGTTCTAAAAAAACCTTTGTATTCTGCCACCTCAAAACAATCAATTACCTGTGGATGAATATCCTTCTCAAACAGCAAAGAATGAGGTTTTAACCAAAACTCATCCTGGGTAATTTGTGTATCACTATAATTTATCCTTGCGCCAGTTTCTTTTTCATATAATTTCCTGTCTGTAGTGATAGAAATACTCCTGCCGGTCAGATCATTCCCGATAAAATCGCAGATGTACTGCAGCCTGGGTGTTATTGTCTTACTATATAAAAGCATAATTGCTCAGTCTGGCAAACGAATATACTTATCCGGTTTCAATTGGATTTTTTTTGCCGGATGCATCCTTTTATTTTCAATACCGTCCTCTAAGCTGGGTTAAAAACTCATTGAAACCATTACCAAAAGTGAGAAAGCATTCAGCAATACTATTATTTTCAGTATTTGTTCTGTTCCAGCATGCAAAACAGGCAATATACCTTGAATGTAGTATCGCAAATAAGTATAAATCTCCGGCACAGCAATGCGATTGTGAAAAAAAGGCAGGGTTTGATAAATCAGACTCAAATAAAGACCCTCTCTCAAAGAATCATACTCATATTCATCTTGAAGAACTATTTCAGTTTGTAAAAGAAAATACACCCCACTTTGGTTGTACGTTTCTGCCTGGTAAAAAGTATGGGTCATTTCCGGATGATCTATGCGAAGGAATTACCGTTGAACTGTTCCATCCTCCTTGTGCATAATAGCACCTCACTCAATAACTGGTGTATGCCTGCGGCATACAGTCCTGCATTTGCCTGAACCGGTAAATGTCAGGTAGTTATTTCTATTTATCACTTTATTAAATAACCTCATCAATTTTTTTATGAATAAAATATTCATCTCACTCTGCTTGCTCTTGCCAGCTATAACAATGGCTCAATCAACTATAGAGAAACCAAACATTCTATACGGTATCTGTTCTAAAGACGACCTGTCTGTAGACCCATTTGGAAAATGGTTTATCAGCGGTTATAATGATTATAGTCCCAATACCACAATTACTGATCAGCTTAAAAAACAAAGCACTGATAAAATAAGCATTGAAATTTTTTTTGGCACCTGGTGCGGAGACAGTAAAAGAGAAGTACCCCGTTTTCTCAAACTCCTGCATAACATTTCATTTCCTGAAAAAAAAGTAGCACTGATAGGGCTTGGCAATGGTGATTCGCTTTACAAACAGAGCCCTCAGCATGAAGAGGCCGGTAAGGGAATTTTCAGGGTACCCACATTCATTATTTACAGAAATGGAGTTGAGATAAACCGCATCAATGAATTTCCAGTTCTCTCATTAGAAAGAGACCTGTTGAATATTATCAGCAACGGGCAATATACTCCCAACTATCGTTCTTTCGCAACTGTAAAGCAATGGTTAACGGAAGGCATGCTCCTTGACAGCAATATCAGTACTGCTGGGTTGGCCCAGCAATTGAGATTACTGGTTAAGAATGAATTTGAGTTAAACAGCTTAGGTTATCTGCTGCTGAATCATGACAAAAAGAAAGAAGCATTGCGGGTATTTCAAATAAATCACTTCTTGTATCCGGAATCTTCGAATGTTCTATCAAGTCTCGGTGAAGGATATTATGAAAATAATGACTTCAAAAAAGCTAGCTTCTTTCTTGAAAAATCGCTAGAAATAAATAAAAAACCGGATGACATTAAAGGCATCCTGGAGATACTATACAAAACAAAAGAGAAAGAAAAACAATAACTGCAATACCGAATCTTCCCTGTTATACAGTAACCTGTAGCAGGGAAGATTTAGTTCTTACCATGTTTCTCTCTCCACAATTCATTAAACGATTTTTTTGGAAACTCCATTTCACCCCGGTGCTGTTTCCATCCTTTCACCAGGCTATTAACCACCCAGTTTTTAATACTTCCGCTGGCCATGTTCATCCATCCCCGTCGAAGCATCCCCTGTCTCCACATTTTCCAGGCCATCTTTTCACCAAACGAACTATGGCCCTCATTCACTGCCTCATGCCTGCTTTCCAATAATAATTCATGGAGATTGATCTTTACAGCACACACTTCTGTACAGTTGCCACATAAAGAAGAGGCGTAGCTAAGATGTTTCCATTCACCCATTTCTTTCAGGTGCGGAGTTATTACAGATCCTATCGGGCCGCTATAGGTGGCTGCATAGGTGTGCCCCCCTATATTTTTATAAACAGGGCAGGCATTCAGGCAGGCACCACAACGGATACAGTATAGACTTTCCCTTTGCTTCTCATTTGCAAGAATATTAGTACGGCCATTATCCAGCAATATCACATACATATCTTCAGGCCCGTCTGTTTCATTCAATTGCCGTGGGCCAGTAACGATTGTATTATAAACAGTAATTTTTTGTCCTGTGCCAAAAGTTGATAAAAGTGGCCAGAATAACGCCAGGTCAGTTATAGAAGGAATTACTTTTTCAATACCTACAACTACTATATGCGTTCTAGGAAATGAACAACTAAGCCTGGCGTTTCCTTCATTCTCTGTTACCGCTATTCCCCCGATATCCGCAACGATAAAATTAGCCCCTGTCACCCCCACCTCTGCCTGCACATATTTTTCTCTTAATACTTTACGGGCCGTTAGTGTCAGCTGTTCTGGTGTGGCTTTTGGATCGGTACCCAGTTTCTCGGCAAAGAGTTTAGCCACATCTTCTTTGCTTTTATGCATGGCGGGAGTTACAATGTGATAAGGCGGTTCACCATCCAGTTGCTGAATATATTCACCCAGATCAGTTTCCACACTTTCAATGCCGTTCTTTTCCAAAAAATCATTCAGGTGGATTTCTTCCGTTACCATGCTCTTGCTTTTCACCAGTATTTTACAGCTCTTTTCGTCACATATCTTCTTTATTGCATCAAGAGCCTGACCGGCATCTTCGGCCCAAATAACCTTTGCACCCCTTTTTGATATAGCTGCCTCAAAATTTTCCAGTTGTTTATCCAGCGTTTCAATGGCCTTCCATTTTATATTCTTGGCCCTTTCCCTTGCCAGGTGCACATCGGTAAATTGTTGTTTTCCTTGCGGTACTACAGCATTGTATTTACCAATATTAAAATTGATCTTCCGGCGATGTTCTTTATCGGCAGCCTTGATGGTGCTTTTGGCAATAAAATCGGCAGCTGTTTCTTTCACTGGTAAAATTTGTTGAATTACTCTTTAAAATCAATCTCTTCCCATTCTCCTTTTGCTATTGTGTCCAATGCATTATAAAAATCTTCTCCATATTTCCTGATCAAAGGTTCTTTTAAAAACTGGTAAACGGGTACTTTTAATTTTTCTCCCAGTGCGCAGGCAGGACTACACATTTGTTCCCTGGGTTCATAATTCACTCTTTCATAATCGCCGTGTTTTCCTTTTTTTGCAATAATTGGATACAGGTGACAACTGATCGGTTTTTTCCAGGGAATAACTCCTTCATTATATGCCTGCTCAAAAGCACATTTGATGATACCATTTTCTCCCCGGATGCCATAAACACAAATTTCATTGTCACTATCCAATGTTGGTGTCACCCATTCAAATTCCTTGTCATATACATAAAACCCTTTCTTTTCTATTTCAGCAATAGCTGCCTTTGTAAGATAGGGTTTTACCTTTTCGTACAAATCAGTAATAATTTTCAGTTCTTCTTTATCCAGCGGCGCACCGGCTGCACCATCTTCACAACAGCCTCCTTTACATTTGTTAAGATCGCATACAAACTTCTTGTCCACCACATCCTCAGTTATCAGGATATTATCAATTACTATCAAACCTTTATTTTTTTTGCAAAGGTAAGAGCTGCATTACAGTTCACCGTTTTTTGTACGTCGTAACAATTTATTTTTTATATGGAGGCCGGCTGAAGTAAGCCTGTTATGCGAAGTAAGGTAGTGCAGTACTTTATGTTCCAGCCAGTGATGCAACGGTACAAGCAGGGCCGCCAATCCGATCATAAAGGCCAGATCCTTCCAGGGCTCACCATTTGTGATAGAGTAAATGTTTTTCTTGAACACCAGGAAAATAAATTCAAAAAGCATCAGAAACACAAAAAAACCAGTAGCCCTTATAAGTCCGGCGGATACTTTGAACATCCCCAGCACTACCAGCGCTAAAAATAAAATCACAATACCAAAGGTAATAGCCATATATTGAATATTATTCTTGCGCCTCTTTATCTCCTCCTGTTCTTTTCTTATACGTTCGTTCCGCTGTTCCTCTGCCGTTGCTTCAACTTGTGTCAACTCTTTTTCTTTCTTAAGTTTATCAATACTATCCTTATACAGGTAGTACATCCCATTGTACATACTGGCTGTCCGAAAATCACCTTTACCGGCATACAGTGAATCAAGGTATTGAGCAGCATTCATTATAATTTCCAGTGACCCATTTTTCTCTCCTATTTCTTTTGCCTTTAAATATTTCTCGATTGCCTTGTTTGTCTCGCCGGTTTTAGTAAACAGTTTTCCCATTTGTAAATAAATGCCAACCCGGTTAATATCACTCATAGCCGATTCAAAATAGGGAAGCGCCTTATCGAAATATTTTTTGGCAGAATCATAGCGTCCTGTTTCAGTATAAACATAAGCATAGGCCTGGTCAAACACAGGAGACATTCTGAAAGTAGTAAGATAATCTTTGAGTTCCTGTCCTTTTGAAGAGTTTAGATAGGCAAGTGCTTTTTCTGGCTGATCCATCCGCAAGTATTGGTTCAGCAAACTGATATAGCCCGGCAGTTTCAGTGTGGCAAATTGGAGTGAGTCTGCCATACGTATTGATCTTTCAAAATAACTGACGGCGATATCATAGCTCTTTTTCTGTGCAAATAGGTTACCAATGGCATTGATATCTATACAGCGTTGGTAAGGCACTCTTCTGTCAGTCATGTTGTCCAGCATCTTATAGGCTGAAGTATAATTATCGATTGCCTTATCATAACTTTCAATGGAAGTATAAAAGTTGGCCAGGTAGAGGTAACAGTTACGCTTCAATTCGTTCTTCAACCGCTTCTTTTCGGCATTATCTGCCTTAAATTCTTCCGATATCTCGAGGGCGATGAGGTGCTGCCGCAGGGCCATCTTTTTATCATTGCGGGCCAGGTACACCTTGCCGTAGATATTGTTCGCCTCCACTTTCAGGCTATCATCTTTCGTAACAGCGATCCGGGAAGATCCCTCGGCCACATATTTAAGAGCTTTATCCTTGTCAGGTATGGCAAGATGTATATCCGCCAGTTGTAACAATGCTGCTCCTGAACGTTTTTCCATATTATTCTGCTCGGCAATAAGAAGGGCCTTTTCATAATATCCTATACTTCTTTCTATATAGGCTTTTTGCCCCCGAAAGTAACTGCAACGTAACCCATTGGACATGTAGGCATCAAACATAAGTTTACGATTGCGGCTTTCTTCTGCAAAGAGGATAAACTGTTCCCCCAAAGAATCAGCTGCTTTGGGGTCCACATTCATCATCGTCCGGGAAAGGTTATCATACCAGTAGCCTTTTTCATCCGGGGTTTTAGCTTCTGCCAGAGCGGTTTTAAGAGAGTCGATTGCTGCCGGCTGCTGGGCTGCTGCCTTTATCGAAACTGTAGTACATAAAATTATGATATGCCATAAAGCTGAACGATTAACCATACTTAAGAGGTTATGAATAGTTCTCAAATTAAGAAACATTCAATAGCTATTAAAAATTCCTTTAACAAAGATGTAACAAGAACTGGTTATGGAGAGGTTTTAATACAGGCATCTATCTGTTATCACAACCAGCTGTATGCACAACACAAGAATCGCCACTTTCCAGCAGTCGGCCCGGATTTTTTTCCAGATGTTGTTTTGGATACCGGTAACCGGCTTTAGTCTTTTACTCATTTACAATACATTACCCTATTTCTCTTTTAGCAAAGACTTTGATTTTATAGAAGAGAGAAGTCTGCTGTTTTCAAACAGTATGTACAGGACATGCTTTTACATCCACATAGCCGCAGGTGCCATATGTATTGCAACTGCACTTATCCAATTCTCCCGGTATATTCTAAAAAAAACAAAAGCTATACATCGTGTAAGCGGAAAACTTTATGTCGCCGTGGTTTTGTTCCTGGGAGCCCCCACTGGCTTGTATATGTCCTTTTTTGCCAAAGGGAGTTTTTGGGAAAGAGTATTATTTATGTTCATGGCAGGTTGGTGGTTTGTAACCACTCTTTATGGTCTTAACACCATCCATAAGAGAAATGTTCTTGCCCACAAGGTTTGGATGATAAGAAGTTATGCAATGGCTATGACTGCTGTTACATTCCGTATTTATCATATTATTTTCTACCTACTTGACTGGGGACACCTCGAAAACTATGAGCTATCACTTTGGATCAGCGTATTAGGTAATATGCTTATCGCTGAATGGGTTATATACAGGCAGAGCAGAAATTATTTACGATCATTTTCGCTATAGTCAATGAAGGCAGCATCAGTAACAATTTTAATAACCATAAAAAACAATCAAAAATGAAATCAATCCTGTACGCAGGCGCAGCGTTAATGATCGGCGCCAGTATCTATGGCTTTGTTGATTATAAGAAAACAAGTCATAAAAAAGAATTTAACAGCATGTATGAAGAAGAAAAAAAGAAACCAGCTGTAACCGTCCCTGTTAATAACTCAACAACAGGAAGTGCCAAAGAAGAAGTTATTAATAATAAGGAAACCAAAGCCTCCAAAAAGGAAAATGTTACTGCTAAAAAAAAGAGTAAAAAAATAGATGCTGAACTTTTTAGCCGTGCCCCTTTGAGGGATGAGGTCAAGGAAGTGACACCACCCCGAAAAACTGAACCCAAGAAAACGGAAAATAAAGAGCAGTAAATTATAGAAAGGACTGCTCATCCTTCCCGCTTACTACGGGAAGGATTTTATTTCCATTTAAGGGTATTAATAAGGTGCTGCAAATCCTTCTTCAGAAAATCATTCACTATGCCCAATGAATCTGCATTAGGCGCTGCATCAAAATAAAGAGCTCCTCTTAAAAAATGTTTTGTTGAATCAGTTAAGAAGAACTGATTAGCGGTAGCTGTGTTTCCACCAAGAGAAAAATAGATACCCTCAACCCCATTAGGAGTTAGCATAGCACTGTCGTTAATCCCTGTAGCCACATCAACATGTTGTTTATAAGCCATCTTAAATCCATCTCTGACTAATGAATCAAAATCATTTTGTGCATTAATAGGTTTGTAGCTTACATGTATCCTGCCATTAAAACGGGGAATATCAATATTGATCCACCAGTCGCCGGCCTTATCCTCAAAAAATGTAGTGTCTTTGATAATATTGGCATAAACAGGGTATTCAAATGTATAGGGGTAATCGGGTTGCTTAAATTCCTGGTACTTTTTTTCAGGAAAATCAATCTTGAAATACCCTTTTTTCTTACCTGCAGAATAATCGCTGTTGCAGGAAAGAAACAGAAAAATACTGGCTGTAAAGCCTGCAAAATATTTGTTCATTTTAATCATCCTGATCTGGTGTATCTGATTTAGGTTTTATTGTCACTTTCACTAATTGAATTCGGTTGTTCTCAGCTTGCATAATAGCAAATTCAAAGTCTCCACAAGGAATTACCCAGTCCGCTGTAGGTAGTTCTCCCGCCAGTTCCAGCACCAAGCCAGCAAGTGATTCACTTTCTCCTTTAACATCATCAAAAGTGGTCATAGGTATTTTCATGATCCTGCACATATCATGCAACATGACCTTGCCTTCAAAGATGTAGTTATTATCATCCAGTTTATAGCTATCGCTTTCTTCATCATCAAATTCATCTTTAATATCCCCAATTACTTCCTCCAGTATATCTTCCATAGTAACAATACCGCTGGTACCTCCAAATTCATCCACCACAACCGCAAAATGAATCCTTTTTTGCTGAAATTCTTTTAGCAGATCCTCAATCAATTTAGGTTCGGGCACAAAATAAGGCTGTCGCATCAGGGGATGCCAGTCAAAACCTTCCCCTTCGTTCAGGTATGGGATCAGGTCCTTAGTATTTAAGATGCCTACCACATCATCCAAACTATCTTTGTATACGGGCAATCTTGAATAATGAAGCTCTTCCACTCTTTTGATAACATTAGGAAAAGAAGCACTATGGTCAATTCCATTTACATACAACCGGCTCCGCATAATCTGCTTCACTGAAATATTGCCAAACTTTACTACCCCCTTCATAATGTTTTTCTCCTCAGGAGACGCCTCTTCATCCGTTTTTATATCAATAGCCTCATCCAATTCCTGCATACTTAATACGTCGCTCTTGTCTGCACCAACCCTTTTGCCAATGCCATCAGCAAGTTTAACGATCCATTTACTGATGCGGTGTAGTAAAAGATGCAGACCTTCCACTATAAAAGACCAGTCATAAGCAAACCGCAGGTTATTCTGCGTAGCCCAAACCTTAGGAAGTATTTTTCCAAAGAAAACCAGCACAAAAGCGATAACCACTACTTTGAAAAGTATTTCCACAATTGGCCCGGCTTTGTCAAAAGTGATAAACTCAGAAAGAAGAAAATTAGAAAGGACAATAATGCTGATATTAACAAAAGTACCTGCAATAAGCAATGATGCATATACTTCTTTCGGCTCTTCCAGTAAGTTAACAATACGCCTGGCCGAAGCATGCTGTTTTGTTTTCAGCATATTCAGATCCTTTTTATTAAGGGAGAACAACGCTACTTCAGAGCCGGAAATAGCAAAAGTGAGAAGTAATAAAACAACCAATGATACGGCTAAAAAAGTTGTTCCCTGCGGGTTAACAGACAGCAGGAAAACATAGATAGTATCAAATAAAGAAATAAGTACCGAATGACTCTCCAAAGCAAAGGATTTTATTTACAATTTAACCGCTCTGCCGGCAGAAAGGTTAAAAAGGCAGGTCGTATGGCCTGCCCTTGTATTACCGGACAAAGGTATCATATTTGCAATTGATTGCTAAAAAGGAAGGTTCTCAGACGGATCGCCTATTGGCATATCCGATCCGCCCATTCCCTCAAGACCTCCGCCTTCTCCAGCAGAGCCGGTTCCATCCATTCTTTTATCCAACATAATAAGATTATCACCCACTACTTCAGTGGCAAATTTGCGATTGCCATCTTTATCATCCCAGCTACGGGTCCTTAATCTTCCTTCTATGTATACAAGACTACTTTTGTGCAGATATTTCTGCGCCAGCTCTGCCAGGCCCCGCCATAATACTACCGTGTGCCACTCAGTTTGTGATACCAGCTTTCCCGTTCTGTCTTTAAATGTTTCTGTGGTTGCCAGGGGAAATTTGGCTACGGCAATATTCCCTTCCAGGTGTTGTACATCCGGGTCTTTGCCCAGGTTACCGATAAGCATTACTCTGTTTACGCCTCTCATACATTTATTCTTTAGGTTAAGAAATCATCTGTGGCAAACAATGCTCCTTAAAGTTAATTTCTTTTTCAGGCTGAAACAACAAAAAATAGTCTTCGTTGGTTTATTTAACATCAGAACAAACTTTTCTGCCCGTTGTTTTTCCTGAAGTACTGATTAATAAACTGCGGGAAAGCATAGTTACGTATCCTGCTGACTGGAATCCATTGACAAGCTGCTAAACCAATCGGTTTTTTTGTAAGTCTTATTTTAAAAAATTGTCCAGCAATCAATTGATGAGAAAGCAGCTGTTTAAACAGAGAAGAAACCGATAACAGTTTATAGTTTTTCTTTTGCAACAATTTCCTTTTTTCCAAATGCTGCAGGATAATCTCTTTTGCTGTTTCCTTTGTTGTCTCCAGTAGAAAAAACTCATATAGTCCCTGCCAGATGTCTTTTTCCAACCGCTGACACACTGCTATTTCATTCTTGTATTCAAATACTATATAATAAAACCAACGTTTCCTGATAGTGATTTTCTTTTCTTTTACCGGTAATTCATTGACTTTATTATTATTAAAAGCAATACAACTCTTTTTGAAAACACAGTTCGGGCAAAGAGGAGCAGCCGGCTTACATATTACTGCCCCAAAGTCCATAATTGACTGGTTATACAGACCTGGTTTTTTTTTATCAAGCAGTTTTTCAGCAAGAAGAGTAAAGTATTCTTTACCCTCTGTAGAATCTATGGGCTTATCGATGCCAAACAAGCGGGACAAAACCCTGAACACATTACCATCTACGACTGCATAGGGTAAATTAAAAGCGAAGGAAGAAATAGCTGAAGCAGTATATGGTCCGATTCCTTTTAGTTGCTTTATTTCCTCATATTTTTCGGGAAACTTTCCCTTTAGTTCCTTTGAAATATACCTTGCGGTGGCTATTAGGTTTCTGCATCTTGAATAATAACCTAATCCTTCCCACAGTTTGAAAACTTTCTCATCTTTGGCTTTTGCCAACCGATGCACATTCGGAAAAGCCTTTACAAAGTTGTTGTAGTATTTCAGTCCTTGCTCTACACGGGTCTGCTGCAGTATGATTTCGCTTAACCATATCTTATAAGGATCCTTCTCCCCCTTCCATGGCATTTGGCGGGTATTGCTTGTTATATTCCATTTTAAAAGGGTCTTTGCGAATCTGGTTTTAAGCCTTTCTGTGCTGCTTTTTTGCATAAAATTGATCCCGGTAATTAATTTTAGAGCCCAATATCCACCATTTTAAGCTCACAGGTGCAAAGCCAGTTGAAAAAAATTATGCCTATTTAGTTGACTATCATATTATTTTGTCATAAATTGGCTTTATAAAACCCCTAAAAACCTGCAACAATGAGAAAAGCCGACCTGGTAAATCAGATTTCTGAAAAAACAGGCATACCCAAGGTAGATGTGCTTGTTACTCTTGAAACCATGTTCAAGGAAGTAAAAGACACCCTTGCTGGTGGCGAAAACATCTATATCCGTGGCTTTGGTAGCTTTATAACAAAAAAGAGGGCTGCTAAAATTGGCCGTAACATTAAAAAAAATATCGCTGTTCATATACCGGAGCACTATATTCCTGCATTTAAACCTGCCAAAGAGTTTGTAGCAGAGGTAAAAAAATTAAAAGAGCCTAAACCTGATGCCGGACCCGGGGATGATGCCTAATAAATAGTTCCTCCTGAATCCAAAAGATTTTTTCTTACTGCCTGCAATTCATTGCCTTTAGGGTAACTTTGCAATCTGAATTTTTAGATTGTGAAGAAACCTCAGTTAATTACAATTATAGCCGCTCTTGTACTGGTTGCGGCTATTTACGCTTTTGGACGAACTGTTCCTGCCCAAAAAAAAATAATAGCATCTGAAAATCAACAGCATAGCGTTGATGATGGGCATGACCATGGAAGTGAACAACTCGCTGTATCTATTGATAGTATCCTGGTTATTGCTAAAAAACAATTAAATCCGGAGCAGGTAGTTCGGTTAAATACACTGGAAAATTCCATTACCCGTGGAGATATTAGCAGTCAGCAACTGAAGGTTTATCACCAATTATCTCATTTTTGGAAAGACTCTGCCAGAATTTTTGAGCCCTATGCATGGTATGAGGCAGAAGCTGCCAGATTGGAAAATTCGGAAAAAAGCCTCACATTTGCAGCCCGCTTATTTTTGGATAACCTGCAAAATGATGAGTTGGAGCAACGGAGAAGGTGGAAAGCCTTGCAGGCCAAAGATTTGTTTGAAAGGTCTTTGAAGATTAGCCCGGATAATGATTCAGCCAAAGTTGGCCTGGGTGCTTGTTTCTTATTCGGAAACATTTCTCCCACTCCAATGGAGGGTATTTCTAAGATCATGGAGGTAGTAAAAAAAGACAGCACCAACATATATGCGCAGATGATGCTGGTAAAAGGATCCATGATTTCCGGGCAATACGACAAAGCAATAAGCCGTTTACAAACTGTATTAGGTTTGCAATCGGATAATATTGAGGCCATATTACTAATGGCCGATATGTATGAGAGAAAAGGGGAAAAGGCTAATGCTATAAGCTGGTATCAAAAAAGCCTTTCCTTCATTAAGCCGGCAGATATTAAAGCGGCCATTTCAGAACGAATTGAGGAGTTGAAGAAGTAAACCCCTCCCTTTAAAAGGATAAGAAAACTTATTATAAACAAGATTTAAAAATTATTTGAGTATGCCTTGTGGTAAAAAAAGGAAGCGTCATAAAATTGCGACGCACAAGCGTAAAAAAAGACTGAGAAAGAACCGTCATAAGAAGAGGAACAAGTAAGTGAATCAGTTAATTTGTTGATTGGCTAATTGGGTAATTGAGGTTTTATTAAATGAAACTGAATTTGGAAGTCCTGATTATCTGATCAACAAATTAACAGGTCACCAACCTCTCAGTTTCACCGGTTGTTTCGCCGTATACGTTTGCAGCCCGCCAAATTAACCCGCAAATATCCTACAGGTACAACCCCGCATTCCATACGGATTCCTGGCAACTGGTGTTTACAGCACTAAGGTGTTTCATTTATGTAAGCTGTAATGAACAAAGAACTAATTATTAATGCAGCTCCTCAAGGTGTAGAAATAGCCTTGCTGGAAGACAAAAAACTGGTAGAACTGCATAGCGAAAAAAGCGATGCCCGTTTTGCAGTGGGAGACCTATACCTGGGAAAAGTAAAAAAACTGATACCCGGATTGAATGCTGCTTTTGTGGATGTAGGATTTGAGAAAGATGCGTTTCTTCATTATACCGACCTGAGTCCCTATGCAAAGTCGCTGCTCAAGTTCACAGGCATGTGCATGACGGACAAGAGCGAGGAAGGACTTGATTTCAGCAAATTCACTATCGAGCCGGAAATCGTCAAAACAGGAAAGATCAACGAAGTGTTGGGAGGCAAACCCAATATTCTCGTTCAAATATTAAAAGAACCGATCGCAGCAAAAGGTCCGAGATTGAGTTGCGAAATTTCTTTACCTGGCCGTTTTGTTGTTTTGACACCATTCAACGACATTGTTGCTGTTTCGAGAAAGATCCACTCTTCTGAAGAAAGAAAAAGACTCCAAAAGATAGTTGAAGCGATCAAGTCAAAGAATTTTGGTGTAATTGTAAGAACTGCTGCCGAAGGGAAAAATACTGCCGAATTACATGAAGATCTCTCGGCCCTTGTGAACATGTGGAAAAGTATCCAGCAAAATCTGAAAGGATCGGCAGCACCTGCAAAGATTCTAAGCGAGCAAACAAAAACAACAAGTATTCTCCGTGATCTGCTGAACGAAGATTTTAATAAGATTGTTGTTAATGACAGAAATATTTACAGCGATACAAAGAATTATATTCAGCGCATCGCACCGGAAAAAGCTGACATCGTTTCTTTTTATCAAAATGGTTCGCCCATCTTTGATTCATTTGGTATTACCAAGCAGGTAAAATCATCTTTTGGGAAAACA
>JAEUVO010000084.1 GCA_016786885.1 Chitinophagaceae bacterium
GCAATAAAACGAAATGGTTGTGCCAGTTTCCAGGAAGGAAATGTATTGGTGGCAAACCTTGAATGCACTAATCCAAATGCACTGACCACCCGTTTATTACTCAGGTCAGGGAAGTATTGTCTTACCTGGTGACTGGTGAGCTGACCTTTGTATACAATAGTCTTGTAAGAAAGGGAAGCAATATAAAAACCGATCTCATCCTTTCTTACTGTACTGTTGATAAGGTGAGAAGCATAGTTGCGCAGTATAAATAATTTTCTTTCGAAGTCGTCAGGATTTGCAATATGATCCGGGCAGGCAACAAATACCTGTTCAATCTCCGGTTCAACACTTAGTGCTGTTGGTCCGATGCCATCAGTATTCACAGGGACTTTTCGGTATGCTAAAATTTCTAGCCCCAATTTTTCTGCAGTGCGATTCAATATATCACGGCACTCTTCTCTTAAGCGGATTTCTTTAGGAAAGAAGACCATACCGGCGGCATATTTACCAAAAGAGGGGAGGTGTACACTCAGCCTTAAGCATTCATCAAAGAAAAACTCATGCGGCAACTGGATCATGATGCCGGCACCATCGCCGGTATTATTTTCACAACCACAGGCACCCCGGTGCTCCATGTTTTCTAATACTGTTAATGCATCGGAAATATGCTGGTGAGATTTATGCCCTTTGATATTGGCTACAAAACCAATACCGCATGCATCATGTTCAAAAGACGGATCATATAATCCCTGGTTGCCTGCCATGTGGTGCAATGTTAAGTTTAATGAATACAGTTGGTACTATATTTCAACAGCAAGCAATACGTCTGAAATTACAAAAAAGCTATCAGCAGGAAACAGGATTATAAGTGTACTTATCCACAATTTGATATGGATTAAGTATTTAAATGAGATATCCGAACAACTGGTCGTTTTTATTTATTTCTGAGAAACCAATATTTGAATCTTTCATTTTCTTCAATAGTAAATCGTAATCGGAGCGGCTTTGTAATTCAACGCCCACTAAAGCAGGACCATTTTCCTTGTTTGTCTTTTGCATGTACTCAAACCGGGTGATATCATCTGTCGGCCCGAGGACATTATTGACAAATTCTCTCAATGCGCCGGGACGTTGTGCAAAACTGATGAGAAAATAATGTTTTAATCCTTCGTATTGCAGGCTTCTTTCTTTGATCTCCTGCATTCTGTCTATATCATTATTGCTGCCGCTGACAATGCACACTACATTTTTCCCTTTTATTTCATCCGCATAATCATCCAGAGCAGCGATTGATAAAGCTCCTGCCGGCTCTACTACGATGGCATCTTCGTTGTATAATTTCAAAATGCTGGAGCATACTTTTCCTTCTGCTACCAGGTGCATGTCGTCCAATACATCTTTGCAAATAGAAAAAGTAAGGTCACCAACTCTTTTAACGGCAGCGCCATCAACAAATCGTTCGATACTATCCAATGTAACAGGATGACCTGCTTTTAATGCTTCGAACATAGAAGGAGCACCTTCGGGCTCCAAACCAATGATCTTTGTTTTGGGTGAATAGGTTTTAAAGTAAGAACCTACACCGGCACTTAAGCCGCCGCCACCAACAGGAATAAACAAATAATCAATGCCACCGGTTCCTTCAGAAGTGGGAGGAAAATCTTCCAATATTTCAATTCCAACTGTTCCTTGCCCTTCGATGATGCGATAATCATCGAAAGGTGGGATAAATGTCAGCCCGTTTTCTTCTGTATATTGTTTGGCATTTACAGCACAATCATCAAACGTATCACCTACGAGTTTTATCTCGATGTAATTCTCACCAAACATTTTTGTTTGATTCACTTTTTGTTTGGGAGTGATAATGGGCATGAACACCACACCTTTTACGTTCAGTTTTTTGCAACTGTAAGCAAAGCCCTGAGCATGATTACCAGCACTGGCGCAAACAACTCCTTTATGCAATTGGTCAGCTGTGAGGGAGCTCATCATATTATAAGCTCCTCTCAATTTGTAGGACCGAACCACCTGCAGGTCTTCTCTTTTCAGGAATACATTACAGCGATACTTCTTCGACAGGTTGTGGTTGTAAGTAAGCGGTGTTCTGTTTACCACTTTCTTCAATCGAAGATGAGCTGATACGAAATCGAGCTGCACATTATTATTTATTGTTTGGGCCATATCTTGTTATTATCCTACGGACTCAGGTTTTTGTGCCAGTTTACTGAATACCTCTTTAGTTGATGATGCCGTAACAGCAATTTTTTCGGCTTTAGACTGATTCTCTGGCCGCAGGCTTCTTACAGTTTTTCCTGCTTGCCACAACTCACTTTCACGCAGCTCTTTCAACTCTTCTTCCAGTTTCTCCCTGTAATCAGCTTTGCTGTTACTGTCAATAGAACGTTGTGATTCCTTACCCGAAGCAACACTGTCATACAATTCATTGAATACAGGAGCCGTTGCATCACGGAATTTTTTCCACCAGTCCAATGCGCCACGTTGCGCAGTAGTTGAACAGTTAGCATACATCCAGTCCATACCGTTTTCTGCCACCAATGGCATCAGTGATTGAGTGAGTTCTTCAACTGTTTCATTAAATGCTTCACTTGGTGAATGACCTCTTTCACGCAACACCTGGTATTGTGCAGCGAAAATTCCTTGTATGGCACCCATCAGTGTTCCTCTTTCACCAGTCAGGTCACTGTATACTTCTTTTTTGAAATCTGTCTCAAATAGATAACCACTTCCTACGGCAATACCTAATGCAATAACACGATCAAATGCTTTACCAGTAGCATCCTGGAAAATGGCATATGAGCTATTTAATCCACGGCCTTGCAGGAACATTCTTCTCAGCGAAGTACCACTTCCTTTTGGCGCCACAAGGAATACATCCACGTCTTTCGGGGGAACAATTCCTGTTTGTTGATTAAAAGTGATACCAAAACCATGTGAGAAGTATAAGGCTTTGCCGGGAGTTAAATGTTTTTGTACAGTTGGCCACAGGGCAATTTGCGCTGCATCACTCAGCAGGTAGCAAATGATAGTACCTCTTTGCAATGCTTCTTCGATTTCAAATAATGTTTCACCGGGAACAAATCCATCACGGATAGCTTTATCCCATGTTTTGGAGTCTTTACGCTGACCAACGATCACATTGATACCATTATCTTTTTGGTTCAATGCCTGGCCCGGCCCCTGCACTCCATAGCCGATCACAGCTACTGTTTCATTTTTTAGTACCTGTTGTGCTTTGCTCAGAGGGAATTCTTCCCTGGTTACAACGTTTTCTTCAACGCCGCCGAAATTTAGTTTTGCCATGATTATCTGTTTTGGATTGTTATTAACTAATTGTTGATTATTTTTTACATACTGAATACTTCCTGGTTCTTGTCGAGAAACTCATTTTCTATTGCTTCTTCCCCGGGCTCTTTTTGTTCAAACTCTTTCAGCCTTTCATGGAAGCCACTACTACCTTTTATGATAGCCACCCTTGCACTTCTTACAAATTCAATCAGGCCATATGGCTCCAGTACTTTTATTAATGCTTCTGTCTCTTCCCGGTGGCCGGCAACCGCAAAAACAGTATAATCTTTTCTTATCACAACAGTGTGAGCGCCGTTTTCCCTTAATAGTCTTTCAACTTTCACTTCTGTAGCGATTACATCTGTAGGTACTTTGTACAAAGCCAGTTCCTGCCATACAATTTCATTTTCTGTATTATAATATGCCTTTAGTACTTCCACCTGCTTCTCAATCTGGCGGCATAGTTTTCGTACAACATCTTCATATTCGCTGATAACTATTGTAAAACGATGTACACTGTCAACTTCAGTTGGAGAGGTATTGAGGCTTTCGATATTTATCTTTCGCCTTGAAAAAATAATAGCGATACGATTCAGCAAACCAACCTGGTTTTCTGTGTATACGGTTATGGTATATTCCTGTTTATTCATGATTGTTTTATTAGTGTAATCATATTTCTTCTTTGCTAAGCACACATTCGGCGACGCCTCGTCCCTGGGGTACCATGGGAAATACATTATTTTCTTTTCCCACCATTATCTCCAATAAATAACTGCCATCATGTTTAAGCATTTCTGCTACTGAACTTTTCAGTGATTCTCTTTTTGAAATACTCTTTCCCGGAATGCCAAACCCTTTGGCTACCTGCACGAAATCAGGGCTGGTGATATCTACGAATGAATATCTTTTTTCATGAAAGAGTTGCTGCCACTGTCGTACCATACCCAGGAACTGGTTATTGAGAATAATGATCTTGACTTTCGGTTTGAACTGCATGATGGTTCCCAGTTCCTGCAAGGTCATTTGAAAACCGCCATCACCGATGATCGCCACTGTTGTTCTGGAAGAATCTCCATAGGCTGCGCCAATAGCAGCAGGTAACGCATATCCCATAGTGCCTAATCCGCCTGATGTAATGTTGCTTTTTGATTGGTTGAATTTCGCATACCGGCAGGTCACCATCTGGTGTTGTCCCACATCGGTTACAATCACTGCATCTCCATTGGTCAATTCATTGAGTGTTTTGATCACTTCCCCCATGGTCAGTACTTCACTGGTTGGGTTCAGCTCATTATGTATTACTTTATCTTCTTCTTTTTGCTGGTAGTCTTTAAATTTTTGCAGCCATTGGGGATAGACTTTTTGCACTACTAATTTTGTCAGCAGGGGCAATGTTTCTTTACAATCACCCCAAACCGGTACATCTGCTTTTACATTTTTATCGATCTCAGCCGGGTCAATATCCAGGTGAATGACTTTTGCCTGCCTGGCATATTTATCCAAACGACCTGTTACCCGGTCATCGAAACGCATACCCACGGCAATCAGTACATCACATTCATTTGTCAATACATTTGGCCCGTAATTGCCATGCATACCAAGCATACCCACACCTAACGGATGATCTGTTGGAATAGCACTCATACCCATGATGGTCCATGCGGCAGGGATACCGGCTTTCTCAATAAACTGTTTGAACTCCGTCTCTGCCTTGCCCAATATTACTCCCTGCCCAAAGATTACAAAGGGTCTTTCAGCATTGTTGATTAACAAAGCAGCCTCTTCAATATATTCTTTTCTTACTATGGGTTTAGGACGATAGCTTCTTATATGCTCACATTTAGTATACCCATCATACTCGAACAATTGTAATTGCGCATTCTTGGTGATGTCGATCAGCACAGGTCCTGGTCTTCCACTTCCAGCGATATAAAATGCTTTAGCCAGTACATGTGGTATTTCATTGGCATCTGTTACCTGGTAATTCCATTTGGTAACCGGAGTAGTGATATTGATCACATCTGTTTCCTGGAAGGCATCAGTGCCTAATAAATGGGCAAACACTTGTCCTGTGATACAAACAACAGGAGTGGAGTCTATCATCGCATCAGCCAGGCCGGTAACAAGATTGGTTGCACCCGGGCCGCTTGTGGCAAACACCACACCTGTCCTGCCACTTACTCTTGCAAATCCCTGTGCTGCATGAATAGCGCCTTGTTCGTGACGAACAAGTATATGCGTCAGTTTCTCATTATAGTCGTACAACGCATCATAGATCGGCATGATGGCACCACCTGGATAGCCAAAGACTGTATCCACACCCTCTGCTAAAAAAGCCTCCAGCACTGCCACAGAACCCGATACAGTGGTTGTCTTTTTTGATCCCTGTTTCACTTTTGTAATTTCCAGTGTTTCCATAAATATTTATTTTAAGCTTCATCTGTTACACAGCCTTCATCAGCCGGCTTTACAGTTCTTGCATATTTAAATAGTATTCCTTTTGTTGCTTTCAATGGAGGTTGTTTCCAATTCTTTCTTCTTTCAGCAATCGTTTTTTCGTCAACTCTTAGATTGATGGTATTTTTCACTGCATCAATCTCAATGAGATCATTATCTTCTACCAGTGCGATCAGCCCGCCATCGTATGCTTCAGGAGTGATATGCCCTACAACAAAGCCATGTGTGCCCCCACTAAAGCGTCCATCCGTTATCAGCGCAACAGATTTTCCTAAGCCTGCACCAATTATAGCACCTGTTGGTTTCAGCATTTCCGGCATACCCGGTGCACCTTTGGGCCCGATATAACGGATCACCACCACATCTCCTGGATGAACCTTACCTGATTGAATACCTGCTATCAGGTCTTTTTCTCCATCAAAGACTCTTGCGGTTCCTTCAAAACGTTCCCCTTCTTTACCGCTGATCTTTGCTACACTTCCTTTCTCTGCCAGATTACCGTACAGGATTTGCAGGTGTCCCGTTTTCTTCAATGGTTGTTCTAACGGGTAAATAATGTGCTGAGCCTTAAAATCCAGATCCGGAACACCTGCTAAATTCTCTGCAACCGTTTTACCGGTTACTGTCAAACAATCGCCATGGAGCAAACCATTCTTTAATAAATATTTCATCACGGCAGGAACACCACCGTGCTTATGTAAATCTTCCATCAGGTATTTACCCGATGGTTTGAAATCAGCTAATACCGGGATATGATCACTAATTTTTTGAAAATCATCCTGCGATAATGCCACATCCACACTCTTAGCCATTGCAATCAGGTGCAATACAGCATTGGTACTTCCACCCAAAACCATAACAACCGTAATCGCATTTTCAAATGCTTTGCGGGTCATGATATCTTTTGGCTTGATATCCTTTTGTAACAAAATCTTTATGGCTTCACCCACGGCCGCACATTCTTTTTGTTTGTCTTCACTTAATGCGGGATTGGAAGAAGAGTTAGGCAGACTCATACCCAACGCTTCAATAGCAGAAGCCATTGTGTTGGCAGTGTACATGCCACCGCAGGCACCGGCACCCGGACAAGAATGTTGCACAATTCCTTTGAAATCACCTTCACTGAGATTACCTGCTATCTTTTGTCCCAGAGCTTCGAAGGCACTAACAATATTTAAATCTTCTCCTTTGTAATGACCAGGTGCAATTGTGCCACCATATAACATGATCGAAGGACGGTTCAATCTTCCCATCGCAATAATAGCACCCGGCATATTCTTATCACAACCGGGAATGGCGATAAGTCCATCATAGTACTGTGCGCCAGCATTTGTTTCAATACTATCAGCTATCACATCACGGCTGACAAGGCTGTACCGCATACCATCCGTTCCCATACTGATACCATCACTTACACCAATGGTATAAAAACGCAAACCCAATAATCCTTCCGTTGCATTTACACTGTCCCGTACATTTACTGCAAGGTCATTCAGGTGCATGTTACAGGGGTTACCATCCCAGCCCATGCTCACAATTCCTACTTGTGCTTTATTAAAATCTTCTTCTCTAAAACCAATCGCATAGTACATGGCCTGGGCTGCAGGTTGTGTTGGATCTTGTGTTAATGTCTTTGAATATTTATTCAAAGCCCCCCTGCCCCCCGATAGGGGGTTCTGAGTTTGTTCAATATTTTTAGACTCCTTCATTCTTCGGTTGTTCAATATTTATTTTATCATCGTCTGTACTATTATAGTCTTCGTTGCGTCGCACTCTTCATCTTTCTGTTCGCTATTCAGCATTATGCAACTGCTTGCTGCTTTAGTTGAAAGGGTTTCTCTAATACTTTACATTTGTAGGCTTGTTGTACTACATAACTCAGTGAATCTTCCCAGTTCTTTTTGAAAGGAACATTATCAAGTGAACTCAACGCCACTACTTCCGCTGCAGTGCCGCAGAAGAAACCAGCATCCGCTCCTCTCATTGCTGAAGGAGTGAATAATTTTTCTTCTACCGGTATATTCAGTTCATTGCATATCTCTAAAACAGTAGCTCTTGTGATACCGGGAAGGATATTTCCTTTTGGAGCTGTGTACAGTACTCCCTCATTTTCATAAAAGATATTGGCGCCGCTGCTTTCAGCAACAAAACCATTACTATCCAGTACCAATGCTTCATCAAAGCCATTGTCTTTAGCTTCCTGGCAGGCGAGGATAGAGTTTACGTAATGACCGCTCACTTTGGCATCCACATGAAAAGCATCTGCATTCGGGCGGCGGTATGTGGATGTCATGATCTTCATCTTGTTACTCATATACCCGTTTGTCCATTCCCATGCCTCGATTGCCAGATAAGATTTTTTTCCTTTGGATAAGGACATATTGGGAGAACACAATACAATGGGTCTTATGTAGGCATCTGTGAAATTGTTCCGATGTAATGTTTCGTATGTAAGCGCAACCAGCTGATCTGTTGAATAGCTGAATGGTATTTTCATCACTTCTGCTGAATGCCGGAGGCGGTCGTAATGTTCTTTTCCTTTGAACATTTTAGTGCCGCCATTGACAGGGTAGGAGCGGATACCTTCAAATACGGCATAACCATAATGCAGCGACTGACTGTAGAGATCTGTTTTTGCATCAGCCGCTCTTACAAACTGCCCATTGAAATAAATAATAGTGTTTTCGTTGTAATACATATTTTTTGTTTTGTTCTATGGCGGGTAATAAAAAAGCGACCCGCCTTTTTGGAGGCGGGTCGCATATATTTTTTTAGTTAGTTCAACATCATGCACCACCTCCATTTGAAGATATAATAATCACCACCACAATAATAATTGTGGTTACAGCGGTGATAACATTATATGTGCTATTCTTCAACATGAAGGATGTATGTGTTGTAAATATACACCCGCCGTTTCAAAAAAAGAACTCAGCAAGCAATAATTATTTGAAAGATGGCCGAACCATCGTTAGTTATTGATCAACACCGTCAAATAATAGTTGACTTTCTCAACTCAATATTTTCAGTATTCACCGAACCGGATATTTTTCCACTCACAAAATCACTGATCAGCTCACCTATCGTGGAAGTGAAATAAAAATTCACCGGGTCAATATCTTTCGTTACGAACGAATTCAACAAGGTCCAGTTTACAGCATCACGAACCAGTTTTGCTTCTTCTTCCATACTCAAAAAATCAAGCATCATCGCTGCGGAAAGAATAGAACCGATAGGGTTTGCAATGTCCTTACCGGCAGCCTGCGGGTAAGAACCATGTATGGGTTCAAACAAAGCAATATGTTCGTTTATTCCGACAGAGGCGGAAGGAAGCAGTCCCAGTGAACCACTTATTACACTGGCTTCATCGCTGATGATATCACCAAACATATTTTCTGTAAGAATGATATCAAACTGTTTTGGATTTTGAATTATTTGCATGGCAGCATTATCCACGAACATATAATCTACAGTTACATCAGGATACTGCGGTGCCATTTCCTGTACAACTTTCCTCCATAGCCTTGATGTTTCCAGCACATTGGCTTTATCAACCAATGTCAGTTTTTTTCTTCTGCCAGGCTTTTGGGCAAAATGAAATGCCAGCCCGGCGATCCGTTCTATTTCTTCCCGGCTGTATGTACATTCATCCAGGGCCAGCGTATTGTCAGCATTGGTTTCTTTTTTGCCAAAATAGATACCGCCGGTCAGTTCACGGAAAATGATAAAATCAACACCTTCAATGTTCTTGTTTTTTAACGGGGATAAATGATGCAAAGAGGAATAGGTAGTAATAGGGCGAATGTTGGCGTAGAGCTGCAATGTTTTACGAAGTCTCAGCAAGCCTTGTTCAGGTCTTACTTTAGCAGTTGGGTCATTATCATATTTAGGGTGACCTATGGCCCCGAATAAAATGGCATCACTATTCAGGCAAACTTCAATTGTTTCATCAGGAAGCGGATTCCCTGTTTTATCAATGGCGTCTGCACCCATCAGGCAATAGGTGTAAGTAAATTCATGCCCGAATGATTCTGCAATGGCATTCAATACACGGATAGATTGTTTGGTAACTTCTGGACCTATACCATCTCCTTCTATTACTGCAATATTCTTTTTCATAGTTTTTATACTCTTTGGGTTTCGAATTGTTGTATATCTTCTTTTATGCTTAGCAAGTAATCAATATCATCATAGCCATTCAGTAAGCAGGTTTTTTTATAATTGTTAATTTCAAAGTGTTCCTGCTCACCGGTTGAGTTGATAGTAATGGTTTGTTTTTCCAGGTTGACTGTCAGTTCTGTATTATTATCCTGCAGGAAGATCCGTTGCAGGAATGCGTCGCTTACC